>DWYI01000028.1 GCA_019118765.1 Candidatus Allofournierella merdavium
CCGTCAAACTTGACCTCGATGCTCTGGTCGGGGTGGCTCTTCAGCCACACCTGGCCGCCGGGCAGCCAGTTGTCGGCCTTTTCCTGCTGCCAGCCGTCCACGATCTTCTGCTTGAAGATGCCGTACTCGTAGAGGATGGAATAGCCGGTGCCGGCGATGCCGGTGGTGGCCATGCCGTCCAGGTAGCAGGCGGCCAGCCGCCCCAGGCCGCCGTTGCCCAGGCCCGCGTCCGGCTCCTCGTCGTAGATGCTGTCCAGCTTGATGTCGGCGTCCGCCAGCACGGCCTCGGCCACGTCGGCCAGCCCCAGGCTGAACAGGCTGTTCCTCAGGCTGCGGCCCATCAGAAACTCCATGCACAGGTAGTACACCTGCTTGGCGCCGGTGCCGTAGGCCCGGCTGATGAACTTTTTGTGGGCGTCGCTCATCATCTGCCGGGCGATCAGCGCCAGCACCCGGTAGATCTGCTGGTTGCTGGCCACATCCAGCGTGGTGCCGTATTCGCTGGCCAGCGTGTCTTTGAGCAGACGGTCAAATTCCCGTTTTGTATATTTTGCCAAGATCTCTCTCTCCCCTGTCTGTCGTTGGATAAAAGCGCTGCCCGCCAAAGGGGGCGGCACAAGGCGTATTGCGGTCAATACGCCTTTTTATTGTACCAAGTTTTGCCCGCCGTTTCAAGGAAAAATCCGTTTCCGGGAAGGCGATTTCCCGCTTCGGAGGGCAAAAAGGGCCGGAATTTCAAAAATTGGGGTTTCCTGTGCCGGTGGAATATATTATAATAGCGTATGAAAGACAACCGGCGGCCACCGCCGCCCGGCTTTGAATACGGATTGGATTGCGAGGGAAAACCATGCCTGCGAACAAGGTGAAGCTGACGGTGTGCGGGTCCAGCTATGTGATCTCCACCACCGATTCCGAGGAATATGTGCAGTCGCTGGCCGAGCGGCTGGACAAGGACATGAACGAACTGATGAACCAGAGCCCCTCGGCCAGCGTGGCCGCCAGCGCCGTGGTGGTGGCGCTGGGCTATCTGGACGAACTGCAGAAGAACGCCTCCAGCGCCGACAATATGCGCAGCCAGATCAAGGACTATCTGGAGGACGCCGCCAAGGCGAAACTCGCCGCCGAGCAGGCCCGCCGGGAGGTGGAGCGGCTGCAGAAGGAAGTGCAGCGCCTGCGGGAGAGCCGCGCATGACCGGGCAGCCGGACCCCATCCAGGCCGCGGGTCTGGCGAAAAAATACGGCCTTCGCCGTTCGGTGGAGGTGCTGGCCCCGGCGGGGGACGACGAGGCCCTGCGGGCGGCCGTATTTGCCGGGGCGAACGCGGTGTACCTGGGCCTTCGGCAGTTCAGCGCCCGGCGCGGCGCGGGCAATTTTGACCCTCTGCAGCTGAAAGAGGCGGTGGCCTTTTGCCACGCGCGGGACGTGCGGGTCCACGCGGCGGTGAATACCACCGCCTTTTCCGGCGAACTGCCCCTGCTGGCCGACACGGTGGCCGCCGCGGCCGCCGCCGGGGTGGACGCCCTGATCGTGCAGGACCTGGCCACCGCCGCCCTGGCGCGGCAGATGGCCCCGGGCCTTGCCCTCCACGGTTCCACCCAGCTCACCGTCCACACCCTGTCCGGGGTGCGGCAGCTGGCGGATATGGGCTTCGAGCGGGCCATCCTGGCCCGGGAGTTGAGCCTTGCCGAGATCGCCGCCATCGCCAGGGAAAGCCCCATCGAGATCGAGGTGTTCGTGCACGGGGCGCTGTGCATGTCGGTGTCCGGCCAGTGCTACATGAGCGCCTTTCTGGGCGGGCGAAGCGGCAACCGGGGCGACTGCGCCGGGCCCTGCCGGCTGCCCTTCGCGGCGGACGGCTCCGGCGCGGCCCACCTGTCCCTGAAGGACCTGTGCGCCGTGGGCAGCCTGCCCGCCCTGGCCGCGGCCGGGGTAGCCAGCGTCAAGATCGAGGGGCGGCTGCGGGGGCCGGAGTATGTGGCCGCCGCGGTGGACGCCTGCCGCAAAAGCCTGGCGGGCGAGGGGTTCGACCGGCAGCGGCTGCAGGATGTGTTCTCCCGCTCCGGCTTCACCAACGGATATATCGAGGGCAGGATCGACGGCTCCATGTTCGGCGTGCGCACCGCCGCCGACGCGGCCGCCAGCAAGGCGGCTATGCCCGCCATCCGGGAATTGTACCGGCGGGAGGCACAGCGGGTGCCGGTGCGCTTTGTGGTGACTGCGGGGGAAGGGGGCTGCACCCTCGCCGCCCTGGACGCCGCCGGCCGCCGGGCCGGGGCGCCGGTGGCCGGGGCCATGGAGCCCGCCCGGTCGGACCAGCGCCCCGCCATTGAAAAAGCCCTTTCCAAGACCGGCGGCACCCCTTTCTTTGCCGAGACTGTGGAATTTGAGGGCCAGCCGGGCTACCTGCCCGCCGCGGCCTGGAACGACGCCCGCCGCGCGGTGCTGGAGGAGCTGCTGGCGCTGCGCAGCGTGCCCCGGCCGGTGCCCTGCGCGGCCCCCCGGCTGCCCGCGCCCCGGCGGCACGCTGTGGGCACAAAGGCGCTGTGGGCCCGCTTTGAGGGGCCGGAACAGCTGCCCGAGACCCTGCCCGAAAATCTGGCCGGGCTCATCCTGCCCCTGCTGCGCTGGCGGCAGGCGCCGCAGGCCCTGCGGGCAAAGACGGTGCTGGAGGCCCCCCGGGTGATGTTCGGGGGGATGGAGGCCGCCGCCGCCAAAGCCCTGGCCGAAGCGAAGGATGCGGGCTTTGCCGGGGTGATGGTCCACAACATCGGCCACCTGCCCCTGGCAGAGGGCTGGAAGCTCTACGGGGGCTTCGGCCTCAACGTGGCCAACCCCCTCTCCGCGCTGTGCTGGAAAGACCTGGGCCTGACCGCCCTCACCCTCTCCCCCGAGGCGCCCTTCTCCGAACTGGAGGCCGTGGAACCCGGGGTGCCCACCTGGGCCATCGTCTACGGCCACCTGCCCCTGATGATCACCCGGGCCTGCCCGCTGCAGAACGTCACCGACTGCGCCCACTGCGACAAACACGGCCTGCTCACCGACCGCAAACACCGGCAGTTCCCGGTGCGCTGCGGCGGCGGGGTGCGGCAGATCTACAACCCGGTGCCCCTCTACCTGGGGGACAAGCTGGCGAAGGTCCCGGCGGACGCCGCCCTGGCCTGGTTCACCCTGGAGCGCCCCGAAGAGGCCGCCCGGGTGCTGGCGGCGCTGGAAAAAGGGGCGGGCTGGCCGGAGGAATTCACCCGGGGGCTCTATTTCAAAAACCCCCGCGCCGGGGACTCCCAGTGAAAGGAATATGCGCCATGGAACTGAAATACACCCTGACCCTGCCGGGGGCGAAAGCCCCCTCCTACGCCACCGCCGGCGCGGCGGCGGCGGACCTGTTCGCCGTGCTGGATTCCCCCCTCACCATCCCCCCGCTGGGGCGGGCGCTGGTGCCCACCGGGGTGGCCATCCAGCTGCCGGGGCCGGAGTATGTGGCCCTGGTATGCGCCCGCAGCGGCCTGGCCGTCAAGCGGGGGCTCACCCTCTCCAACGGGGTGGGGGTCATCGACTCCGACTACCGGGGGGCCATCCAGGTGGGGGTGGTGAACCTTTCGAGCGAGCCCTGCACCCTGGAACCCGGCGAGCGGGTGGCCCAGCTGATGGTGCTGCCGGTGGAACGCTGCGCCTTCGCCTTCGCCGAGACGCTGGATCCCACCGAGCGGGGCGAAGGGGGCTTCGGCTCCACCGGCCGCCTGTGACGAACCCTTTACCTGAAAGGACGGTACGCCTGTGAAACGCACACTGCTTCTCTGCTTTTTCATTTTGTCCGGCATCCTGCTGGGGGCCATGATCGCCAGCCTCGCCGCCGGCACGCCCGGCCTGTCCTGGCTGGCCTTCTCCCAGAGCATCGGGTTCCATCCGGTGGTGGACCTGTCCATCATCAAGCTGGACCTGAACTTCACCATGGGCATCAGCGTGGCCCAGATCATCACCCTCAGCCTTGCCATCTTCCTCTACACCCGCACCCATATCTGAACGCGGGCGTGAAATAAACCGAAGGAGCGTTTCGTTATGTCATTGATCCTTGCTTCCACCAGCCCCCGCCGCAAAGAACTGCTCAGCCTCATCACCACCGACTTCCGGGTGGTGGGGAGCGATTTCGACGAGAGCGCCCTCACCGCCGCCGACCCCCGGCAGACCGCCGAGAACCTGGCCTTCGGCAAGTGCATGACGGTGGCCCGGGAGTACCCCGAGGACACGGTGATCGGCTGCGACACGGTGGTGGACTGCGGCGGCAAAGTGTTCGGCAAACCCAGGGGCAAGGAGGACGCCCGGCGGATGCTCAAAGCCCTGTCGGGGGCGGACCACTATGTGCACACCGGGGTGTGCGTGTGGCACGAAGGGAAAAGCCACACCTTCACCGCCACCACCCGGGTGCGCTTTTACCCGCTTTCGGACGAGCAGATCGAGGCCTACATCTCCACCGACGAGCCCTATGACAAGGCCGGCGGCTACGGCATCCAGGGGGCGGCGGCCCTCTTTTGCGAGGAGATCGAGGGCTGTTATTACAATATCATGGGGCTGCCGGTCTCCCGTCTTGCACGTTTACTCCAAAATTTTTGAATAAAATGAGAAAGTTGGCCCCTTCGCTTGAGAAACAGGGGGCTTGCGGTTATAATATAAAAGGTGAAATCTGCGTTATCGCATTCTTGAATATACATAGTGTGTGTGAAAGGGAGTAGTTCATCATGTTCAGCAAAGACATCGGCATCGACCTCGGCACCGCCAATACCCTTGTCTACCTGCGGGGCAAGGGCATCATCATGCGCGAGCCCAGCGTGGTGGCCGTTGATACCAAAAACGACGAGGTGCGCAGCGTGGGCCACGAGGCCAAGGCGGTCATCGGCCGCACCCCCGGCAGCATCGTGGCGGTGCGCCCGCTGAAGGACGGCGTCATCGCCGATTTCGACATCACCGCCAACATGCTCAGCCGCTTCATCAAGAAGGTGTGCGGCAACAGCATGTTCTTCCGCCCCCGGGTGGTCATCTGCATCCCCTCCGGCGTCACCGAGGTGGAGCGCCGCGCGGTGAAGGAGGCCAGCCTCAAGGCCGGCGCCAAGCAGGTGCGGGTGATCGAGGAGCCCATGGCCGCGGCCATCGGCGCGGGCCTGCCCATCAGCGAGCCCTCCGGCAGCATGGTGGTGGACATCGGCGGCGGCACCAGCGAGGTGGCCGTCATCAGCCTGGGCGGTATCGTGGCGGCCCGCAGCGTGCGGGTGGGCGGCGATGAGTTCGACCAGAGCATCATCGCCTACATCAAGCGCAAGTACAACCTGCTCATCGGCGAGCGCACCGCCGAGCAGATCAAGATCGAGATCGGCTCCGCCTACGAACTGGACCAGGAGACCAGCATGGAGATCAAGGGCCGCAACCTGGTGGACGGCCTGCCCAAGAACATCACCGTCCACTCGGAAGAGGTGCGGGAGGCCCTGGAAGAGAGCCTGCAGAAGATCACCGACGCCATCAAGGAGACGCTGGAGCGCACCCCGCCGGAGCTGTCGGCGGACATCATCGACCACGGCATCATGCTCACCGGCGGCGGCGCGCTGCTGCGCGGGCTGGATCAGCTGATCCACCGGGAGACCGGCATCGACGTGCATGTGGCCGAGAACCCCCTGGACTGTGTGGCCGTGGGCGCCGGCGCGGTGCTGGACCACCTGGACATCCTCAGCGACGTGCTGGACGACGACTCCAGCCACTTCTGAGCCCCGCCGCCGGGCGGCAGAGCGCGGAAAAAGCCTGTGCGCGGGCGGCGTTTTTCGCCGCCCGCCTTTTGAATTGAGGGGGCATGTTCGCCCCCGCCGCTACGCGAGGAGTTTTGCCCATGCGCGACTTTTTCTACACCAAGAAATTCAAGATCCTGCTGGCCGTGGCGGTGCTGCTGGCGGGCATGATGGCCTGGGCCGGCGCCAACGGCCGGCTGGCCAACGCCCCCCAGGAGATCATGGGCGCGCTGCTCACCCCCTTCCAGAAGGCGGCGCAGCTGCTGGGCGGCGGGGTCAACGGCCTGCTGGACAAATATGTGCGCATCGACCAGATCATCGCCGAGAACGAGGCGCTGCAGCAGGAGAACCGGCAGCTGCGGGATCAGCTGGTGGAATACGACCAGCTGGCGGCGGAGAACAAGGCCTTCCGGGACCTTTTGAACATCCGGGAGGAGAACCCCCAGTTCCAGTACGCCTCGGCCTTTGTCATCAGCCGCGACCCGCTGGATCGGTTTGGCGGCTTCACCATCGACCAGGGCACCCTGAACGGGGTGGAAAAGGGCGACGTGGTGGTGAGCGACAAGGGCTACCTGGTGGGCCGGGTGCTGGAGGCGGACCTGTCCAGCAGCAAGGTGATGACCATCCTGCAGCCGGGCTCCTATGTGGCCTGCCTTGTGAGCCGCACCCGTGACAGCGGCAACCTGAACGGCAACGCCGGCTACGCGGCCGACGGGATGTGCGTGCTGGAGAACCTCCCCCGGGACACCCTGGCCATGGTGGGCGACGAGATCATCACCACCGGGCTCGGGGGCGAGTTCCCCGCCAACATCCGGGTGGGCACCATCCTGGAACTGGTGCCCGAGGAGAGCGGCACCTCCACCATCGCGGTGATCGAGCCCGGGGCGGACGTCAACAAGCTTACCCATGTGTTCATCGTAACCGACGATTCCGCCGCGGAGTAAGGAGGGCGTGCCATGACCTCACGCAGCAAGCGCAACCTGATGCTGGCCGGCAAGTGGGCCGGTTACTTTGTGCTGCTTCTGCTGGCCGCCACCCTGCAGACCACCCCCGGCTTTTTGGTGCTGGGCGAGATCCGCCCGGTGTTCATCCTGCCCCTGTGCCTGGGGGTGGCGGTGTGCGAAGGGGAGTACCCCGGCGCCTTCTTCGGCGCGGTGGGGGGCCTTTTGTGGGATTTCACCGCCGGCCGCCCCGGCGGGCTGCTGGCGCTGGAGCTGCTCTTCGTCTGCTTTGGCGCCGCCATCCTGGTGGAACTCTACCTGCGGCTCAACAGCATGAACTTTGTGCTGGTGAGCGGCATCTGCGCCGTCATCGTCACCGGTGTGGACTTTCTGTTCTTCTATGCCATGCCCGGCTATGCCGGCGCGGCCACACGCTATTTTGAAGTGGTGCTGCCCATCGCGGTGTTCACCGCCGCCCTCTCGCCCGCGAGCCTCTGGGCGGCGCGGCAGGTGAGCCGCCGTTTCACCCTGCCCGAGTGAACACCGGCGGGCCGGGCATTTTACACCGACGCAAAGGAGGGAACGCCCCGTGGATCGAAAAAGTCTTGTCCGCCGTCTGGGTGCGCTGATCGTCGCCACCGCGGCGGTGCTGGGCGTCTTTCTGCTGCGATTGGTGCAGTTCCAGCTGGTGCAGGGGGAGGAACTGCTGGAAAAAGCCCAGCAGGTGAGCAACTACCTGTTCAGCATCCCCGCCGCCCGGGGCGAGATCGTGGACGAATACGGCCGGGCCATGGCCTCCAACGTCTCGGGCTACAATCTGGTCATCAACAAGCTGATGCTCACCGGCGATCTGAACGAGACGCTGGTGGAGCTGGTGGAGATCCTGCAGGCCGGCGGCGACGACTGGAACGACACCATGCCGGTGAGCGCGCCGGAAAACGGGCATTACAGCTTTACCGCCGCCGAGGACGACACCCGCGCCCAGAGCCGGCTGTCGGCGCTGAAGGAAAACCTGGTCAAGCAGCAGTACGCCACCGCCGATCAGGTGATGGCCGCCGTGGTGGAGCGCTACGACCTGCAGGACTTTGAGCCGGAGTGGCAGCGCATCCTGGGCGGCATCCGCTACCAGATGGAACTGGAGGAATTCAGCGACAACAACAACTTCACCCTGGCCGAGGACGTGAGCAGCCGCACGGTGGCCACCGTGAAGGAGCGGGGCCTCACCAGCGAGGGCGCGGACATCATCGAGACCAGCTATCGCCTGTACGCCGACGGCACCCTGGCGCCTCACCTGCTGGGGTATGTGGGCCCCATCTACGCCGAGGACTGGAAGGTGACCGACGAGGAGGGTAACGTCAGCTACCCGCTGAAGGACAAGGGCTACGCCATGAACGACATCATCGGGCAGGCGGGCCTGGAGCAGGTGGGCGAGGACAAGCTGCGGGGCACCGACGGCCTCAAGCAGGTCACCCGCGACAAGAACGGCGTGATCATCTCCACCGAGGTCATCCAGGACCCGGAGCCGGGCCTGACCATGGTGACCACCATCAACAACGACCTGCAGAAAAAGGTGTACGAGGCGCTGGAAAACCAGATCCTCAACCTGCAGGCCACCGCCAAACAGTACAAAGGGCAGGAGGCCAGCGCCGGCGCGGTGGTGGTGATCGACGTCAAGACCGGCGGCATCCTGGCCTGCGTCAACTATCCCAGCTATGACCTGAACCTGCGCAGCACCAACGCCGCCCAGTACGCCAGCGACCCCAACACCCCCCTGGTGGACCGGGCGCTGCGGGGCCTGTATTCGCCGGGCTCCACCTTCAAGCCGGTGGTGGCGCTGGAGGGGCTGCTCACCGGCCTCATCACCCCCACCGACACCCCCATCCGCTGCGGCGGCGCCCAGGCCAGCTACAACTACTATGTCACCAGCGGCGGCCCCCGGTGCGAGGGCATCGGCCACGCGGGGGGCGCCAGCCTGAACCTCTACGACGCCCTGGGTTACAGCTGCAACACCTACTTTTACGACCTGGGCCGCCGGGAGGGAGCCGAGAACTTCAACGCGATGGCCCGTCGGCTGGGCCTTGCCACCGAGACGGGGGTGGAACTTTCGGAGTACACCGGCCGCACCACCGACCCGGACGACGACAACTTCACCCTGGGCCTGGAACTGATGGCCGCCATCGGCCAGGGCAACACCGCCGTGACCCCGGTGCAGCTGGCCACCTACGCCGCCACCATCGCCAACGGCGGCACCCGCTACCGCACCCATTTCATCTCCAGCTACCGCGACTCCAACACCGGCGAGGTGGTGGAGAGCTTTGAGCCGGAGGTGGTGGAGCAGGTGGAGGATACCATCGGCGCCTTCGACGCGGTGGAGGAGGGCATGATCCGGGCGGCAAAGTCCAGTTCCGCCCTGCAGGATTACCCCATGACCATCGCCGTCAAGACCGGCAGCCCCCAGCGGGCGGAATACTACGACCGGGAAAAAGGCCTGACCTACCTGAACAGCGCCGTGATCGCCTACGGCCCGGTGGAGGACCCCCAGATCGCCATCGGCGCCATCATCGAGTACGGCGGCGGCGGCTCCAATCTGCTGCCCGTGGTGCGGGACATCTTCAACGCCTATTTCATCGAGAAGACCGGCGACCTGCAAAGCGCCGAGACCGGCCAGCTGCTGCCCTGAAAAGGGCGGAAACAGGCCGTTTCGCGGCCGGGTTTGTCCTTTCTTCACAAAACATCCCTTGCGCTCGGGGGTAGTTTGTGCTACTATGATAATACGAGCGTGCTGTTCCCGCCTGCCGGGGCGATTTGCCGCCAGTACAAACCATCCGGCGGGGAGGCATGACGGTGAGCGCAAAGATCGTGATGGTGGCCTCCGGCAAGGGGGGCACCGGCAAGAGCACCCTGTCGGTGCTGCTGGGCGCGCGCCTGGCGGCCGCCGGGGAAAAGGTGCTGCTCATCGAGCTGGACTCCGGCCTGCGCAGCGTGGACATCATCTCCGGTGTCTACGGCAAGACGGTGTATGACATCGCCGACGTGCTCAGCGGCCGGTGCGAGGGGGCGAAGGCCGTGGTGGAGAGCCCCATCTATCCGCGCCTGTCGGTGATCTCCGCGCCCTACGAGTGGGGCGGCACGGTGCAGCCCGCGGCCCTGAAGGCCCTGCTGGACAAACTGTCGCCTTTCTTCGACCGGGTGCTGGTGGACACTGCCGCGGGCCTGGGCGCGCCCTTCAAGGCGGCGCTCACCGTGAGCGAGACGGTGCTGCTGGTGCTCACGCCCGACCCCGTCACCCTGCGGGACGGCCACATCGCGGCGGACGAGGCCTTTGCCGCCGGCGCCAAACAGGTGCGGCTGGTGCTCAACCGGGTGGGGCCCGCCAGCTTTGGCGGCGCGGTGCGGGATCTGGACGAGTGCATCGACACGGTGGCCGCCCAGCTGATCGCGGTGGTGCCCGAGAGCAGCCAGCTGCAGGCCTGCGCCGCCAAGGGGCAGCCGCTGCCCGCCGACTGCCTGGCCTTTCGCGCGGTGGACAACCTGGCCCGCCGTCTTCTGGGCCAGCGGGTGCCCCTGGCTGTTTGGGGCTGAGCGGACGCCGTTTTTCGTGCATATCCGTACTACGAATATCGTATTCAAACTGATAAAATTGTTGGGAAACAGAGCAGGGGGTAGGAAATAATGAACATCGCGTTGATCGCCCACGATACCAAAAAGGAACTGATGATCCAGTTCTGCATCGCGTACTGCGGCATTCTCAGCCAGCACACGCTGCTGGCCACCGGCACCACCGGCAAGGTGGTGAGCGAGGCCACCGGCCTGCCCATCCAGTGCTTTCTGGCGGGCGTGCAGGGGGGCGACCAGCAGATCGCGGCCCGCATCGCCTGCAACGAGATCGACCTGCTGCTGTTCTTCCGGGACCCCATCAGCGCCAAACCTCACGAGCCCAACGAGATGAATCTGCTGCGTCTGTGCGACGTGCGCAACATCCCGCTGGCCACCAACATCGCCACCGCCGAGGTGCTGATCCACGGCCTTGAGCGGGGCGATCTGGAATGGCGGAGCATCGTCAATCCCAAACGCTGAACTGAAGATCCGTCGTACGGCGCGCCGCGGAGCGATCTGCGGCGCGCCGTTTTCGCGCCCGCGGCCCGCGCAAAGCGGTCCGCGGTGGCTGTTGCGCCGGCGCACAATATGGTATAATGGTACAAAACCGCCCGCCCGCGCGGGCAAACCAAGGGGGAGAGACCTGTGAAACAACAACTGCTCACCGTGGCCGCCGCCGCGCCCCGGGTGCACATCGCTTCGCCCGAACAAAACGCCCGGGAGATGCTGGCCCTGGCGGTGCAGAATTCCGACGCCGGCATCGTGCTGTTCCCGGAACTGGCCATCACCGGCTATACCTGCGCCGATCTCTTCGGACAGGCCCACCTGCTGAACACCGCCTGCCGCTGGCTGTCCTGGCTGGCGAAGGAGGCGTGGAACGCGGGCTGCAAGGGCCTTCTGGCGGTGGGGGCGCCGGTGGCGGCGGACAACCAGCTGTTCAACTGCCTGGTGCTGCTGCACGGCGGCGCGCCGGTGGCCATCGTTCCCAAAAGCTGCGTGCCCAACTACGCCGAATTTTACGAGAAGCGGTGGTTCGCCCCCGCCTCGGCCCGCCTGTCCGACAGCGTCCTCTGGCCCCTGGAGGGCGGGGAGTGTGTGCCGGTGCCCTTCGGCACCGACCTGCTGGTGACCGACCGCACCGGCGCGGTGGTGGTGGGCGCCGAGATCTGCGAGGACCTGTGGGCCCCCGTGCCCCCCAGCGGCTTTGCCTGCCTGGCGGGGGCGGATATTATCCTGAACCCCTCCGCCAGCAACGAGACGGTGACCAAGAGCGATTACCGCCGTCAGCTGGTGACGGGCCAGTCCGCCCGGTGCGACTGCGTCTACGTCTACGCCGGCGCGGGGCAGACCGAGAGCACCACCGACCTGGTGTTCAGCGGCCACGGCATGATCTGTGAGAACGGCCGGCTGCTGGCCGAGCAGTTGTATCCCGCCCCCGGCAGCGTGATCCGGGCGGTGGTGGACGTGGAGCGGGTGCGCACCGACCGGCTGCGCCACGGCTCCTATATGGAGAGCGTGCGCCCGGCGCCCTACCGCACCGTGCGCCTTGCCGCCGACCTGGTGGACCCCGCCGCCCAGAGCCGGCTGCTGGCGGCGCGGCCGGTGCAGCGGCTGCCCTTCGTGCCCGACGAGCCGGACAAGCTGGACGGCCGCTGCGCCGAGATCGCCCGCATCCAGGCCACCGGCCTGGCCCGCCGGCTGGAGGCCAGCGGCGCGAAGCGGGCGGTGATCGGCCTGTCCGGCGGGCTGGACAGCACCCTTGCCTTCCTGGTGGCGCTGCAGGCCATGGAGCAGCTGGGCCGCCCCGCCGCCGATGTGCTGGCGGTGAGCATGCCCTGCGTGGGCACTACAAAGCGCACCTTCGGGAACGCCGCGTCGCTGGCGCAGCTCACCGGCGCGGAGTACCGGGAGATCCCCATCAAAAACGCCCTGGACGGCCACCTGGCGGACATCGGCCACTCCGCCGACCTCTACGACACCACCTTTGAGAACGCCCAGGCCCGGGAGCGCACCCAGATCCTGATGGACCTGGCCAACCAGGAGGGGGGCATCGTGGTGGGCACGGGGGACCTGTCCGAGCTGGCGCTGGGCTGGTGCACCTACAACGGCGACCACATGAGCATGTACGGGGTGAACGCCTCGGTGCCCAAGACGCTGGTGAAGGCCATGGTGGCCTGGCACGCCCGCCGGCTGTGCGACGAAAAACCCCACATCACCCGGGTGCTGCTGGACATCCTGGACACCCCCATCAGCCCGGAACTGCTGCCGGTGGCCGAGGACGGCGCCCTGGTGCAGAAGACCGAGGACACCCTGGGCAAGTACGACCTGCACGACTTCGCCCTCTTTTATATGCTGCGGGGCGGCTACTCCCCCCGGCGCATCCTGGAGATGGCCTGCCTCGCCTACCCCGAGGTGAGCCGGGAGACGGTGCGCCAGACGCTCAAGACCTTCTACCGGCGTTTCTTCACCCAGCAGTTCAAGCGCAGCTGCCTGCCGGACGGGCCCAAGGTGGGCTCGGTGAGCCTCTCGCCCCGGGGCGACTGGCGGATGCCCAGCGACGCGGAGGCCCGGGAGTTTCTGGATCTCGGGGAATGAAAAATTTCCGGAAAATTGAAAAATTTGGGCATATTTTTACAGTTTACTATTGCGGCCGCCCCTCCGATGTGGTATGCTTTGCGTAGCAACCTGCAAAAGAAAGGGAGAGAATCATGAACAAGAACATCGTGCTTTGTGTGGTGCTGTCCATCGTTACCTGCGGAATCTATGGATTGTACTGGATGTGGACCCTCAACGAGACGGCCCGCACCGTTAATCCTACCGAGTGGCAGATGGACGGCGGCATGGTCATCCTGCTCACCATCGTGACCTGCGGCATCTTCGGTTACTACTGGAACTACAAGATGGGCAAGGCGTTCATGGCCATCGGCGCGTCGGACAACAGCGTGCTGTACCTGGTGCTGTCCATCTTCGGGCTGAGCATCGTGAACTGGTGCATCATGCAGGACGCCATCAATCGCGCCTACCCCGCGCAGCAGTAAGAATGGGCCTTCAAAACGCCGTCCCTTCGGGGGCGGCGTTTTTGCGCCCGGGGGGATGCGGGATGCCGCCCCATCCGCTTTTTGCCGCCCCGGCGGGCCTTTTTCCGCCTTTTTCTTGTATTCGGCGGCAAAAGCAAGTATAATGAACTGGTGTAAAAAAGACTGTTCGCCGGGCTGTTTGCGGCCCGGCGCGGAAGAGAGGAACCAAAAATGGAGACCATGGGCAACCTGCGCCGTACCCGATACTGCGGCGAAGTGCGCCTGGCGGATGCCGGGCAGGAGATGGTGGTGGCCGGTTCGGTGGCCAAATGCCGCGACAAGGGCGGCATCATCTTTGTGGACCTGCGGGATACCACCGGCATTCTGCAGCTGGTGTTCGACGACGGCACCGACCGGGCCGTGTTCGAGAAGGCCGGCGGCCTGAAGAGCGAGTATGTGGTGATCGCAAAGGGCACCCTGCGGGAGCGGGACGCCAAGACCGACAAGATCGCCACCGGCGCGGTGGAGTTGTATGTGAGCGAGCTGCGTGTGCTCAGCGGCGCCGACACCACCCCCTTTGAGGTCCGGGACGAGGTGAAGGTGAAGGACGAACTGCGCCTCAAGTACCGGTATCTGGACCTGCGCCGCCCCTCCATGCACGAGCCGCTGATGGTGCGCAGCAGGATCTGCCAGGTCACCCGCAACTATTTCTGGGACAACCACTTCTGCGAGATCGAGACCCCCATGCTGATGAAGTCCACCCCCGAGGGCGCCCGGGACTATCTGGTCCCCAGCCGGGTGCAGCCGGGCCACTTCTACGCCCTGCCCCAGTCGCCCCAGCTGTACAAGCAGATTTTGATGCTCTCCGGCTTTGACCGCTACTTCCAGATCGCCCGCTGCTTCCGCGACGAGGACCTGCGGGCCGACCGCCAGCCCGAGTTCACCCAGATCGACGTGGAGATGAGCTTCGTGTCCGAGGAGGACGTGATGGCCATCTGCGAGGGGCTCATCCGCCGACTGTGGAAGGAAGTGCTGAGCATCGACCTGCCCGAGCACTTCGAGCGCCTGTGCTGGGACGACGCCATGGCCCGCTTCGGCTCGGACAAGCCGGACACCCGCTTCGGCCTGGAGCTGCAGGACGTGACCGACGCGGTGCGGGGCACGGAATTCGTGCCCTTCAAGAGCGCCATCGAGGCCGGCGGCAGCGTGCGCCTGATCAACTGCAAGGGGCTGGCCGGCCAGCTCACCCGCAAGACCATCGACAAGCTGGTGGAGGTGGCCAAGACCTACGGTGTCAAGGGCCTGGCCTACACCCGCCTCACCGAGGAGGGGGAGACCTCCAGCTTTGAGAAGTTCCTCACCGAGGAGGAGAAGGCCGCCCTGCGCAAGGCAGCCGGCGCCGAGTGCGGCGACGTGTTGCTGGTGGTGAGCGACGCCAACTCCACCCGGGCCTGCACCGCCCTCGGGCAGGTGCGCCTGGAGGTGGGCCGCCGCTGCGGCCTCATCGACCCCGCCAAGTTCAACTTCCTGTGGGTGGTGCGCTTCCCGCTGTTCGAGTACAGCGAGGAGGAGGGCCGCTACATGGCCATGCACCATCCCTTCACCATGCCCACCGAGGACTCCATCGACAAGGTGGAGACCGACCAGGGTTCCTGCTACGCCAACGCCTACGACATCGTGCTCAACGGCGTGGAGCTGGGCGGCGGTTCCATCCGCATCAACGACCCCGAACTGCAGGCCCGGATGTTCAAGGCCCTGGGCTTCACCGACGAGAAGGCCCGGGAGAGTTTCGGCTTTTTGATGGACGCCTACCGCTACGGCGCGCCCCCCCACGGCGGCTGGGCCATCGGTCTCGACCGTCTGGTGATGCTGATGCTGGGCCGGGATTCCATCCGGGACGTGATCGCCTTCCCCAAGGTGCAGAACGCCAGCGAGCTGATGAGCGGCGCGCCCGACACCGTGGACGACAAACAGCTGCGGGACCTGTGCATCCAGTGCACCGGCTCCGCCGAATAAACCAAAAAGGGAACGCCCCCGCGGCCACTGGCCGCGGGGGCGTTTTTCTGTCGGACTTTGTTACTGTGCTGGCGCGGCTTACAGGCCGTTGCGGGCGTTGTAGGCGGCAGCCAGGGCGTTGGTGTTCTTGATGAGGATGTGCATCGCCACCCAGGGGCCGATGAAGCAGAGCAGCAGGCCCACCAGATACCACATCAGGACGGTGGTGCCGTTCTCCTGGAAATTCAGGCCGTAGCGGGGGGCGTTGGCGGCCAGGCGGTTGCCCAGCTTGTACTCCCAGTACAGGCCGTAGAGGCCGCAGGTGACCATGCTCAGCAGAATGAAAGCCAGCAGGCCGCCGGTCTTTTCGCCGTCCTCCCGGCACATGGTGTTCACGTCCCGGGCGACGGTGTAGATGAAGTAGTAGGAGTAGATGCCGCAGGTGATGATGGAGAACAGGATGTAAGCCGCCAGGCTGCGGTTGGTCTGGATGCGCACGGCGGGGTAGGCGGCGCCGTTGGTGCCGGCCCCCTGGGCCTGGGCCGCCTGGGCCTGGGCCTGCATCGCCTGGGCCGCCTGGGCCTGCTGGGCCTGGTGCGCGTCATAGGCGCTCTTGGCGGAGGCGGCCGCGGCGCTGGCCTGCTGCTGCACGTCGCCCGCGCCCTTCTTCAGCGCGTCCATCAGGATGGCGAACTTGCCGGCGGGGTCCTCCAGCAGATGCTCAAAAGCGGGGGCCTCTTTCATCAGGTAGAGGATGCCCCACACACCGCCCAGGCACACCGCCAGCCAGAAGACAAGGCCCACCAGGCCCACCAGCAGCGAGGGGATGGCGCCGGCGTACCGGTAGAGCGCCAGATTCACGATGGTGGAGAACAGCACCGACACGACGCGCACCACAAGGGTGCCGGCGGCGCCCGCCGCGAGGCCGAAGACCAGGGCCTCGGTGTTCTCCCTAGTGCGGCGGAAGGCCAGCAGCAGCAAAGCCAGCGCCATGACCACATAGCAGGCCGCCGCAAGGATGTTCAGCAGCGCGTAGGGAAGAGCCACCAGCTGCTGATAGGCCAGCAGCACCCGCAGGTTGCCAAAGAGGGAGGGGATCTGCCCCAGCGCCCGCCAGGCGGTCACAACGGCGCACACCGTGGCAAAGATCTTGAGCAGCATGTCGTAGTTCGCGCCGCCGGAAGCAGGCGCCGCGCCCGCGGGCTGGGCCGGGGTGGGGGGAATGGGCGGCGGGCCGCCGGCGGAGCCGTTCACGGGGCCGTTTGCGGGCTGCGGCGCGGGGCCGGGCACAGGGTCGGGCAGAGGCATGGGCTGCGGCGCGGGCTGGGGCTGCGGCGCGGGCTCGTTCACCGGCGTGGGCACGGTGTCGAAGGTCAGCTCGGGGGCGGGGGGCGCCTCCGGGGCGGGGCCCGGCTCGATCACCAGTTCCGGCGCGGGTTCTGCACCCGTCTGCGCGGGGCCGGGCTGGGGCTCAGCGCCGGCCGGCAGCGCCTCCGCCGGCGTTTCCGGCACCGACTGAGCCGCGCCGCACCAGGTGCAGAAATTGCTGTTTTCGGGGATCTCTTTTCCGCATTGTTTGCAAAACATGGTCATTCCTCACTTTCTGAACGGCAAGAGCCGTAAAATACGATAGAGCAGGCCCTCCTCGGGGGCAAACACCACCACGGGGTCGCGGGGGTCCGCCAGCCGCACGGCGTACACCGCCACAAAGGCGAGGGCCGCCGCCCACAGCAGGGCGGTGAACAGGCGACGGGGCAGCCGCCGCCGGAACAGAAACACCAGCGCGGCGAGCGGCACCACCCAGAACAGCGGGTGATAGGCGAAGGCCGCCGAAAGGTCGCCGGACAGCGCCGCCAGCCAGGCGCGGGTCATGCCGCAGCCGGCGCAGGAGACGCCGGTGACGGCCTTGATGGGGCAGCCGAAGCCCGCGAAGTGCAGCGCCGCGTAGAGCGCCGCCACGGCAGCCAGGGCGGCCCAGTCCTGTTTTTTCATTTGCCGTCCCGCCTTTCCGCCGCGGTCAGTTCTTCAGCGCCTGCATGGGGGCGGGGATGCGCCCGCCCCGGTCGATGAACACCTTGGGGCTGTAAGTGCTGATGGGCAGGATGGGCGCGTAGCCCAAAAGGCCGCCGAAGTCCAGCTCCTCGCCGGCGGAGCGGCCGATGGCGGGGATGACCCGCACGGCGGTGGTCTTGCTGTTCACCATGCCGATGGCCGCCTCGTCGGCGATCAGGGCGCTGATGACCTCGGCGGGGGTGTCGCCGGGGATGACCACCATGTCGATGCCCACGCTGCAAACGGCGGTCATGGCTTCCAGCTTCTCCATGCACAGGCTGCCCCGGCGCACGGCCTGGATCATGCCGTCGTCCTCGCTCACGGGGATGAAAGCGCCCGAAAGGCCGCCCACATGGTTGGAGGCCATCACGCCGCCCTTTTTCACCGCGTCGTTCAGAAGGGCGAGGGCGGCGGTGGTGCCGCACTGGCCGCAGCTCTCCAGGCCCATCTCTTCCAGAATGTTGGCCACGCTGTCGCCGATGGCGGGGGTGGGGGCAAGGCTCAGGTCCACGATGCCGAAGGGCACGCCCAGCTCCCTGGCGGCCAGATTGCCCACCAGCTGGCCCATGCGGGTGATCTTGAAGGCGGTGCGCTTGATGAGCTCCGCCACCTGGTCCAAAGGCGCGTCCTTGGGCAGCTTTGCCAGCGCCGCGCGCACCGCGCCCGGGCCGGAAACGCCCACGTGCACCACGCAGTCCGGCTCGCCCACGCCGTGGAAGGCGCCCGCCATGAAGGGGTTGTCCTCCGGCGCGTTGCAGAACACCACCAGCTTGGCGTCGCCCATGCACATGTTGTCTTGGGTGCGCTCGGCGGTGTCGCGGATGACCCGGCCCATCATGGCGACCGCGTCCATGTTGATGCCGGATTTGGTGGACCCCACGTTGATGCTGGAACAGACCAGGTCGGTCTCGGCCAGGGCGCGGGGGATGCTCTCAATCAGGCGGCGGTCGCCGGCGGAAAAGCCCTTGTGGACCAGCGCGCCGAACCCGCCGATGAAGTTGACCCCCACGGCTTTGGCGGCCCGGTCCAGCGCCTTGGCGTAGTCCACCGGGTCGGCGTCGGGGGCGGCCCCCAGCAGCATGGCAATGGGGGTGACGCTGATGCGTTTGTTGACGATGGGCACGCCGTACTCGGCGCTGATGCCGTCCACTACAGGCACCAGGTCCCCGGCCAGGCGCACGATCTTGTTGTAGATCTTTTCGCAGGCTTTGCTGCCGTCGGGGTCGATGCAGTCCAGCAGGCTGATGCCCATGGTGACGGTGCGGACATCCAGATTCTCCGAGGTCAGCATCTCGATGGTCTCCAGGATGTCGTGGCTGTTGATGATTCTCATGGTGTTTCCCGTTCCCCCTGTCAGATAGTGTGCATGGCGTCAAAAACTTCCTGACGGGTCAGGGTCACCTGCATGCCCATCTCCTGCCCCAGCGCGGCAAAACGGTCGCGCACGGCGGCGGGGTCGATGGAACAGCGGCTCAGGTTCACCAGCATGATCATGCAAAACATCTCCTGCATGATGGACTGGGAAACATCCTCGACGTTGATATTGAGCTCGGCGCAGACCGCGCTGACTTTGGCGATAACGCCCACGGTGTCCCGGCCGATGACGGTGATAACAGCTTTCA
>DWYI01000029.1 GCA_019118765.1 Candidatus Allofournierella merdavium
GATGATGGCCAGGATCACCAGGAACATCACCGTGGAAAGGGCGTTGATCTCCGGGCTGACCTTCTTGCGGGTCATGCTGTAGATCACGATGGGCAGCGTCTGGGTGGTGCCGCTGGTGAAGTAGGAGATCAAAAAGTCATCGATGGAGTAGGTCAGGCAGATCAGGAAGGCGGAGAGGATGGCCGGGGCCAGTTCCGGCAGCACCACCTTGAAGAAGGCCTGCCGGGGATTGCAGCCCAGGTCCAGCGCCGCCTCGTACACCCGCACATCCAGCTGGCGGAGTTTGGGCGACACGTTGAAGATCACATAGGGCAGGCAGAAGGAGATGTGGGCAATGAGCAGGGTGGGCAGGCCGAAGATATTTTCCGGCAGGCTCCAGCCCAGGGTCTCGTTGGCCCAGGCGATGCCGTCCTTGGCCACCACGAAGAGCAGCATCAGCGAGACGCCGGTGATGATCTCGGGGTTGACCACCGGCATGTAGCTGACGTTGTTCACCACCGCCTGACTGCGTTTGCCCATGGCGTTGATGCCGATGGCGGCGGCGGTGCCCACCACGGTGGCCACCACCGCGGCGATGAGCGCCACCACCAGGCTCAGGCCCAGCGCGCTCAGGATCATCTCGTTGTGGAACAGGCTTTCGTACCATTTAAAGGTGAATCCGGTAAAGATGGTGCGGCTTTTGCTCTCGTTGAAGCTGAACACCGCCATCACGGCGATGGGCACATACATGAAGGAGAACAGCAGCACCAGATACACCCGCTGCAATGCGCGAAGATGAGACTGTTTCATCACATGACCCCCTCCACACCGTCTTTGTTGCCGCTGGTGTTGGTCAGGCTCATGCACAAAAGCACGATGACCATCAGCACCAGGCTCATGGCGCTGCCCAGGTTGTAGTTGTAGCTGTTGCCCAAAAACTGCAGCTCGATCAGATCGCCCACCAGCATGGTGTCGCCGCCGCCCAGCATGCGGCTGATGATGAAGGTGGACACGCTGGGCACAAACACCATGGTGATGCCGGTGGCGATGCCGGGCATGGCCAGGGGGATGAGCACCCGGCCCAGCACCCGGAAGATGTCGGCGCCCAGGTCCTGCGCCGCCTCGATGATGCTGGAATCGATCTTCACCATGGCGGTGTAGAGCGGCAGGATCATGTAGGGCAGGTAGTTGTACACCATGCCCAGCACCACAGCCCCCTGGGTGTTGATCATCTCAAAGGGGCCGATGCCGAACAGGCCCAGGAAGCGGTTGATGAGGCCGTTGTTTTCGAGCAGGCTCATCCAGGCGTAGGTGCGCAGCAAAAAGTTCATCCACATGGGCAGGATCACCAGCATCTGCATCATCCGCTGGCTGGAAACGGGCAGCCGGCTGAGCCAGTAGCCCACCGGGAAGGCCAGCACCAGGCATACCACCGTGGCAATGGCGGCCAGCAGCAGGCTGCGCACGAACACGGTGGAGTAGTCGCCCAGGGCGGTGATATTTTCCAGCGTGAAAGCGCCGCTTTTGGTGGTGAAGGCAAAGTACACCACGATCAAAAGCGGCACGGCGATGAACACGGTCATCCAAACGAGATACGGAAAGGCGAGGCTCTTATTTTTCAGCATGGCTCATTCCTCCATGCGGGCCATGATGTGAATTTCATCCGGCCCGATGCGCATGCCGATCAGCTCCCCGGGGGCGCTGGCCTGGGTGGAGTGGATGATCCACTCGTAGCCGGCCTGCTCCACATGCATCTCGAAGTGCACCCCCTTGAAGATGACCTCCTTCACGATGCCGGTGAGCTGGCCCTGGATGGCGGGCACCACCTGGATGTCCTCGGGGCGCACCACCACCTGCACCGGCTGGTTGCGCTCAAAGCCCTTGTCCACGCAGGTGAACTCGCTGCCGGCGAACTCCACCTGGAAGTCCTTGAGCATGATGCCGTCCAGAATGTTGCTCTCGCCGATGAAGTCCGCCACGAAGGCGTTCTTCGGCTCGTTATAAATGTCTTCGGGGCTGCCGATCTGCTGGATGTCGCCGTCGTTCATCACCACCACGGTGTCGCTCATGGTCAGGGCTTCCTCCTGATCGTGGGTGACGTAGATAAAGGTGATGTCCATGGCCTGCTGCAGCCGTTTCAGTTCCAGCTGCATCTCCTTGCGCAGCTTCAGGTCCAGCGCGCCCAGCGGCTCGTCCAGCAAGAGCACCTTCGGGTGATTCACCAGGCCCCGGGCAATGGCCACCCGCTGCTGCTGGCCGCCGGAGAGCCGGTCGGTGTGGCGGCGCTCAAAGCCCTTGAGGCCCACCACTTCCAGCATCTCCAGCACCCGGGTGCGGATCTCCTTTTCCGGCAGCTTCTGCAGCCGCAGGCCGAAGGCCACGTTCTCGAACACGTTCAGGTGCGGGAACAGGGCATACTTCTGGAACACCGTGTTCACCTGCCGCTTGTAGGGCGGCAGGGCGGTGATGTCCTTGCCATTAAAAAAAACATTGCCCGACTTCGGCTGCACAAATCCACCGATGACCCGGAGCGTGGTGGTCTTGCCGCAGCCCGAGGGCCCCAGGAAGGTCACAAACTCCTTGTCGTGGATGTCCAGCGACAGGCCGGTCAGCACCGGCTCACCGTCAAAGTCGACAACAATGTTTTTCAGCGATACGATCTCATTCATTTTTCATGCATCCCCCTTTGCGGAATTTCCCGGGGCCAAAGCCGGCGGGTCAGCGCCAATTATATCGCCCCGCAAAAGGTTTGTTACACTGCCTGTGGGCCTTACAATCCGTTAGAGCCTCCTTGCCACGGCAGCTACAGCGATACATACAACGCCAATGTGTCTGGCGGGCACACTCCCGCCTTCAGATGCAACACACGATTGTTATTATACAGGCATACCCCCCTATGTCAATAGGTTTGCGCAAATTCTTTTGAAAAATGCCGGAATATATCCCACTGGGGCGTTATATTCCGGCATTTTTTCGATTTATTTTAAAATTTCCTTGCAAATGCTTTAAAAAACGCCGTCTCTCACTGTTTTTCAAAAGCGCGTCTGGCCGCCTCCAGCACCGTTTCCAGGGGCACGCCGGCGGCCGCCGCGGCGGCCGCCGCCTGGTCAAATTCCGCCTTGGCCTTGCCGGGCGAAGCCGGTGAAAACTTCACCTCCACCGAGCCGTAGGGGGTGTCCACCCGGCGGCACTCCCGGTGCTGCACCGTGCGCGCCATCTCACAGCGGCGCACCCCCCAGCTGGAGGTGTGGGCGAGCATCAGATCGCACAGGCGGTCCGCGTCGGCGGGGCGGCACAGGCAGCACAGCTTCACCGCCGGGCGGTTCTTCTTCATCTGGATGGCCTCGGTGTACACGTCCAGCGCGCCGGCGGCCAGCAGCATGCCGGCGGCGTAACCGATGGCCTCGCCGGTCATGTCGTCCAGGTTGCAGGCAAGTTCGCAGATGGTATCGGCGCTTTTGCCGTCCCCGCTCTCACCCCAGAAGGCCCGCACCACGTTGGCGCAGGCAAACTCCTTGTTGCCGGCGCCCACACCCACCTTCTCCACCGTCATGGCGGGCATCGGCTCGAAGGAAGAGGCAAAGGTGCGCAGCAGCGCCGCCCCGGTGGGGGTGCACAGCTCCGCCTGCACGCTGCCGCCGTAGCAGGGGATGCCCTGTACCAGCCAGGCGGTGGCGGGGGCGGGCACCGGCAGCACCCCGTGGGCACACCGCACCTGGCCGCCGCCCAGGTTCACCGGGCTGGCCGCGATGCGGTCGGGCGCCAGCCAGTCCAGCAGCAGGCACACCGCCGTCACGTCCGCCACCGCGTCCAGCGCCCCCACCTCGTGAAAGTGCACCAGTTCCACCGGCTGCCCGTGGGCGTGGGCCTCCGCCTGGGCGATGAGGCCGTACACCTCCATGGTCTTCTCCTTCACCGGCTGCGGCACCGGCAGCCCCTCCACGATGGCGCGGATATCCGCCAGGCTGGCATGGCGATGGCCGTGGGGGTGGCTGTGATCATGGCCGTGCTCATGGTCATGCTCGTGGTCGTGCTCATGCTCGTGGTCGTGGTCATGCGCGTGGTCCTGCCCGTGGTCATGATGGCCCGCATGGGCATCCTCATGCCCGTGGTCATGCGCGTGCGCATGAACCCCGTCCGGCCCGGCGCAGGGCACATCGTGGCTGTGCTCCTCTGTGCCGTGGGCCAGCACGGTCATGTGCAGGCCCCGCACACCGCACCGCGCGGCGGGCTCGGCACTCACCTGCACGCCGGGGATGGCGTTCATCACCCGCAAAAATTCCCGCTGCCGTTCCTCCGGCAGCAGGTCCAGCAACGCGGCGGTGAGCATATCCCCCGCCGCGCCCATGTTGCACTCCAGATACAGCGTTTTCATGCCGTCAGTCCTCCTTCGCCATATGGTTGATCATGCTGGCGAGGTAGCCCGCGCCAAAGCCGTTGTCGATGTTCACCACGCTCACCCCGCTGGCGCAGGAGTTGAGCATCGAGAGCAGGGCGGACAGGCCGCCGAAGTTGGCCCCGTAGCCCACACTGGTGGGCACGGCGATCACCGGGCAGTCCACAAGGCCGCCCACCACGCTGGCAAGCGCCCCTTCCATGCCCGCCACGGCCACCACCACCTTGGTCTGCATCAGCACGTCCAGCCTTGCCAGCAGCCGGTGCAGCCCGGCCACCCCCACATCGTACACCCGTTCCACCCGGTTGCCCATGGCCAGGGCGGTGCGGGCGGCCTCCTCACACACAGCCATGTCGCTGGTGCCGCCGCTCACCACGGCGATGAGGCCCTTTGGGTCGTCGATGGGGGCCGGGTTGGCCAGACCGAATCGGGAGAGGGGGTCGTAGTCCAGCGGGATGCCCTCCCCCTTCACCGTTTCCGCCGCCTCGGCGCTCATGCGGGTGACGATGATGTTCTTCGACCCCCGCCCGGCCATGGCCCGCAGGATGCCCGCGATCTGCTCCGGGGTCTTGCCCGCGCCGTAAACCACTTCCTGAGCGCCCTGGCGCAGGCCCCGGTGGTGATCCACCTTGGCATAGCCCAGGTCCTCGAAGGGCTGCATCTTCATCCGGAGCAGGGCCTCTTTGGGGCTGGTGGTCCCCGCCTTCACCTGCTCCAGCAGCTCCAGCATCTCCTGCTGTTCCATCCCTCACTCCTCCTTCCGGGGCGCAAGGTCCAGCAGCACCCCGTCAAACCAGGGCGCCAGCGCCCCGGTGATCTCCTTGTGGCGGCGCGCCGCCTCCTCCAGCTGGCCGGCGGGCAGCTGCAAGCGGCCCAGCCGCCCCAGCACCCGCACCCGCAGGTCGGAAAAGCCCATCGCCATCAGCGCGCCCTCCGCCTGTTCCACCCGGCCGAGGGTCTCGGCGTCCAGCGGCGTGCCGGCGGGCACCCGGGTGGCGAGACAGGCATAGGCCGGCTTTTGCGCGGTGAACAGGCCCAGCTCGCCGCTCATGCGCCGCACGTCCGCCTTGGTCAGCCCGCACAGCCGCAGGGGGCTTGTCACCTTCAGTTCCGCCAGCGCCCGCATCCCGGGCCGGTCGGCTGCGTCGTCGCTGGCGTTGGTGCCGTCCCACACTTCAGCAAAGCCGTCCGCCGCGGCGGCCTTGACGAGCGCCGTGAAGATCATCTTCTTACAATAGTAGCAGCGCAGCGGCCCGTTGGCCCGCACCGGCTCCTCCTCCAGCGGCCGGGCCTCGATCACCCGCAATTCCACCCCCAGCTGGCTGGCCAGACGCTCGGCGTCCCGCCGCTCAAAGCGCGGCTGAAAGGCGCTGTCCACAAAATAGGGCTGCACCCGGCAGCCCGCCTTCACCGCCGCCGCCAGCAGCAGGGCCGAGTCCGTCCCGCCGGAAAAAGCCAGCGCGGCGCTTTTGCCCCGCAAAAATTCGTTCAGTTCCATCCTCCGCACCTCACCTATCAAAAAAAGCCGCGAAAGCACCGCCCTGCGCCTTGCCGCGGGCCCGGACAAGGGGATGCGTCCCCCGGCCCGTGCCCGCCCGCTGGCGGGGCGAACTGCCTTCGTGGCATTCTCTCATGGTTTATGATCGTTGTCGCCGCGCCTTCCTGGCGCGGACTTATCGCATTTTATTGTAGCACAAAGCCCGCCGGGTGTAAAGCGCGGTTCACAGCAGATCCTCGCCGTCGTCCTCGTCGGTCATGAACTCCCGGCCGCTCACCCGCTTGGCCATCCGCTCGGCCTCCACCAGGCCGGACAGCGTTTCCTTCACCTCGGCGGAACGAGGCACCCACTTGATGTCGAACTCGGGGGTGGATTTGTCCGCCGAGCAGCAATGGATGGTGCCCAGGCCGAACAGCCGCTGGAACAGCGAGCGTCGGAGGGTCATATCCATGATGCGGTAGAGGCGCACCTCCTCCTCTTTTGTGTTCAGGATGCCGGTCTGGATGAGCAGCTTTTCCTTTGTGAGGATGTACTTGGTAAAGGTCCAGGGCAGGCCGAAGGCGATGCGCTTGCGGTCCTGCCATACGACGCCGGGTCGCTCCATGGCGGTGCCTCCTTTTCACTGTTCTGTTCTTTCATTATACAGGGCGCGGCTTTTCTTTACAAGGGCTCTTTCCGGGCCTGTACGCGGCGGGGCATTCATGGTATAATCCAGTTAAAACAGCCCGTGAAAGGGGTATGAACGAATGAGAAACGCACAGCAGCTCAAAGCAGACCTTTCCGCCGGCCGGTGGGACGCCGCCTTTGCCAGCCTTTACGGCTGCGCGGGGCGCTCCGCCGCCGACTGCCGCGCCCGTTACGCCCGTCTGGTGGAGGGCTACGCCGCCGCCTTCGGCGACGAAAAGCGGGACTACGCCTTTTACTCCGCGCCCGGGCGTACCGAGTTGGGCGGCAACCACACCGACCACCAGCACGGCCGGGTGCTGGCCGCCAGCGTGGACCTGGACGTGATCGCCCTGGCCGCACCCAACGGCACCGACACGGTGCGGGTGCTCAGCGAAGGGTTTGAGATGGACGTGGTGGACCTGGCCCGCCTGGAGCCGGTGCCGGAGGAGACGGGCCATTCCGCCTCGCTGATCCGGGGCGTGTGCGCCGCCTTCGCCAAGAAGGGCTGGCCGCTGCGGGGTTTCGACGCATATACTACCTCGGCGGTGCTGAAGGGCAGCGGCCTCTCCAGTTCGGCGGCCTTTGAGGTGCTCATCGGCAACATTGCGAACCACCTGTTTGCCGGCGGCGCCGAGAGCCCGGTGACCATCGCCCAGATCGGCCAGTACGCCGAGAACGTCTTTTTTGACAAGCCCTCGGGCCTGCTGGATCAGATGGCCAGTTCGGTGGGCGGCGTGGTAGCCATGGACTTTGCCGACCCCGCCGCGCCGCTGGTGCGGCCCCTCACCCTGGACCTGGCGGGCCAGGGGTACGCGCTGTGTATCGTGGACACCGGCGCCGACCACGCGGACCTCACCGACGAGTACGCCGCCATCCCCGCCGAGATGAAGGCGGTGGCCACCGCCTGCGGCAGCCAGGTGCTGCGGGACGTGCCCAAAGAGACCTTTTTCCAAAACCTGCCCGCCCTGCGCAGATCGCTGGGCGACCGGGCGCTGCTGCGGGCCTTCCACTTCTACGCCGACGACGAGCGGGCCGCCTTGCAGGCCAACGCGCTGGAGAACGGCGAGTTTGACCGCTTTTTGCAGCTGGTGAACGAGAGCGGCGTGTCCAGCTTTACCCTTTTGCAGAATGTGTTCTGCCGCTCCAAGCCCGCCGAGGAGCAGCCGGTGGCGCTGGCGCTGGCGCTGGCCGGCACCCTGCTGGAAGGGCGGGGCGTCTGCCGGGTGCACGGCGGCGGCTTTGCCGGCACCATCCAGGCCTACGTCCCGCTGGATTTTGTGGGCCAGTTCAAGGCCGGCATGGAGGCGCTGCTGGGCGAGGGGATGTGCCATGTGGTGTCCATCCGCCCGGTGGGCGGCGTCCATCTGGCCGAAGACGGCTGAGCGAAAGGGAGGTCTGTACCCATGTCTGTGACGAAAGAGTTGTTTTTCACCCTGCCGGACGGAACTCCCGTTCACCGGTACACGCTGGCGAACGCACGCGTCTCCTTCTCGGTGCTGGACCGGGGCGCCACCCTGCAGCGGGTGGCGCTGCAAGGCCCCGGCGGCAAGCCGGTGGAGGTGCTGCTGCACTACGACGAACCCGCCGCCGTCCTCACCTGCCCGGACTATCTGGGTGCCTTTGTGGGCCGGGTGGCCAACCGCATCGCGGGGGGGCGCTTCACCCTGGACGGCAAGGAATACCAGTTGGCCTGCAACGATGGGGCGAACCATCTGCACGGCGGGGTGGACGGCTTTGACAAGCGGATGTTCCGTTTGGCGCGGGCGGAGGACGACCTGCTGGAACTGGCGCTCACCAGCCCCGACGGCGACCAGGGCTACCCCGGCAAGCTGGACCTGACGGTGCGCTGGACGCTGCTGGAAGACGGCTTCTCCCTGGAGTGGGAGGCCGCGGCGGACAAGCCCACCCCCGCCGCCTTCACCTGCCACGCCTACTGGAACCTGGCGGGCAGGGACGCCGGCCCCGATGCCATGCTGGCCCACCGGCTGCGCATTTTTGCCCACCGATACACCCCGGTGGACGAAGGCCTCATCCCCACCGGCGAACTGGCAAAGGTGGAGGGCACCCCCTTCGACTTCACCGATTTTCATCCCATCGGCGAGCGCATCGGGCAGGATTGCCCCCAGCTGGCCCTGGCCGGCGGTTACGACCACAACTTCGCGCTGGACGAGGCCGCCGGCCCCGACGGGCTGCGCCCCCTGGCCCAGGTGATGAGCCCCGCCACCGGTGTGGCCATGTCCATCGACACCACGCTGCCCGGCGTGCAGTTCTACTCGGGCAACGGGATGCAGGGGCATCCCCGCCGCAGCGGCTTCTGCCTGGAGCCCCAGACCTTCCCCGACGCGGTGAACCAGCCCGCCTTCGGCCAGGACGTCATCCTGCGCCCGGGTGAAACTCGGCGGGACGCGATCCGCTGGCGCTTCACCTTCTGACCCCTGCTTCAAAAAGGCCGCCCCCGCGCGTTTGCGCGGGGGCGGCCTTTTTTGTTCGTTTCACGGGGTTCAGGCCGGGTCGTTCCAGCCCTTGCACACGTCCACCCAGCCCTTGGGGGCGGCGTACCGTTCCAGTTCCGGAATGGTCAGTTCGATGGCGCTGTTGGCACTGCCGCAGGCGGGAAACACCGTCTCAAAGCGCCTGAGCGACTCGTCCAGCCACACCTCCACGCCCTCGTTCACCGCGAAGGGGCAAACGCCCCCCACCGCGTGACCCACCAGTTCCACCGCCTGTTCCGGCGTGAGCATCTTGGCCTTGAGGCCGAACTGCGCCTTGAACTTGTGGTTGTCCACGCGGGCGTCGCCCGCGGCCACCACCAGCAGCGGCCCCGCCGGACCCATGAAGGAGAGGGTCTTGGCGATGCGTTTGCCCTCGCAGCCCAGCGCCAGGGCGGCCAGTTCCACCGTGGCGCTGGAGACGTCAAATTCCCGCACACGGTCCTCCAGGCCCACCGACTTGAAATATTCCTTCACCCGCTCAATGGACACGCTCGTCTCTCCTTTTCCCTTGTTTACAGTTCGCGGCAGGCCTTGGCGATGCCGGCGGCGTCCAGCCCGAACTGGGCCAGCAGCGCCTTGGCGGGACCGGAGTGGCCGAACTCGTCGTTCACGCCCACCCGCTTGACCTTGCAGGCCACGCCCGCCTCGGCGATGGCGGCGCACACCGCCTCGCCGAGGCCGCCGATGACGCTGTGCTCCTCGCAGGTGACCAGCTTGCCGCACTCGGCCGCGGCCTTCAGCACCAGCTCGGTGTCCAGGGGCTTGATGGTGCACAGGTTGATCACCCGGGCGTTCACCCCCTCGGCGGCCAGCTGCTCGGCGGCGGCCAGGGCCTCGGCGGTCATCAGGCCGGTGGCCAGGATGGCCACGTCGCTGCCCTGGCGCAGCACCTCGCCCTTGCCGATCTCGAACGTATAGGTCGCCTCGTCATGGAACACCGGCACCGCCAGCCGCCCGAAGCGCAGGTAGACGGGGCCCTTGTACGCATAGGCCGCCCGCACCGCCGCCTTGGCCTCCACGTCGTCCGCCGGGCAGAGCACCACCATGCCGGGGATGGAGCGCATCAGCGCGAAATCCTCGCAGCACTGATGGGAAGCGCCGTCCTCGCCCACCGAGATGCCCCCGTGGGTGGCGCCGATCTTCACGTTCAGGTGGGGGTAGCCCACCGAGTTGCGCACCTGCTCAAAGGCGCGCCCCGCAGCGAACATGGCAAAGCTGGAGGCAAAGGGCACCAGCCCCATGGTGGACAGCCCCGCCGCCACGCCGATCATGTTCTGTTCGGCGATGCCGCAGTCGAAATGGCGCTCCGGGAACGCCTTTTTGAACACGCCGGTCTTGGTGGCGGCCGCCAGGTCCGCGTCCAGCACCACCAGGTCGTCGTGCTCCTTGCCCAGTTCCACCAGCGCCGCGCCGTAGCTGTCGCGGGTGGCGATCATCTTTACTTCGCTCATACCGTCTCCCCCTCCAGTTCTTTCAGCGCCGCGGTCAGTTCCGCCATGCCCTGCTCATACTCCGCGTCGTTGGGGGCCTTGCCGTGCCAGCCCACGTTGTTCTCCATAAAGCTCACGCCCTTGCCCTTGGTGGTCTTGAGCAGGATGGCGCTGGGCCGCCCTTTTTCCGCCTTCGCGGCGGCGAACGCCGCTTCCAGGGCCTCAAAGTCATGCCCGTCGATCACCTGCACAAAGAAGCCGAAGGCCTTGAACTTCTCGTCCACCGGAGCGGGGCTCATCACGTCGGCCACCGCGCCGTCGATCTGCAGGCCGTTCAGATCGGCCAGCAGGCAGAGGTCTTCCAGCTTGTAGTGGGCGGCGAACATGGCCGCCTCCCACACTTCGCCCTCCTGCAGCTCGCCGTCGCCCAACAGGGTGTACACCCGCACATCCTGTTTTTTGTACTTCGCTCCCAGCGCCATGCCGCAGGCCGCCGAGACGCCCTGCCCCAGGCTGCCGGTGGACATATCCACCCCCGGCACCGTGTTCATGTTGGGATGGCCCTGCAGGTAGCTGTCGATGTGGCGCAGGGTGGGCAGGTCCTCCACCGGGAAAAACCCCTTCTGGGCCAGCACCGAGTAGAGCCCCGGCGCCGCGTGCCCCTTGGAGAGCACGAACCGGTCCCGGCCCTCCCAGTGGGGGTCCGCCGGGTCCACCCGCATCTCCTTGAAATACAGATAGGTCAGCACGTCAGCGGCGGAGAGACTGCCGCCGGGGTGGCCCGCCTTCGCCCCGTGGGTGGAGGTGAGCACCCCCATGCGCACCTTGCAGGCGATCTTTTTCAGTTCCAATTGTTCCTGTTTCGTCATATCATTCACCAAACACCTTTACATAGTCCGCCTTGAATTTCTCGATGCCCGCGTCGGTGAGCGGGTGTTTGGTCATCTGGTCGATGACCTTGTAGGGCACGGTGGCGATGTCCGCCCCCGCCAGGGCGCAGTCGGTCACATGGATGGGATTGCGCACGCTGGCGGCGATGATCTCGCAGTGCAGATCGGGGTAATTGTTGAAGATGGCGCTGATGGTCTGGATCAGGTCGATGCCCGGCTGGCTGATGTCATCGAGGCGCCCCAGGAAGGGAGACACATAGGCAGCCCCCGCCCGCGCCGCCAGCAGCGCCTGGTTGGCGGAGAAGATCAGGGTGCAGTTGGTGGGGATGCCCTCGGCACTAAGCACCTTGATGGCCTTCAGGCCCTCGGCGGTCATGGGGATCTTCACCACCATGTGTTTGGGGTCCAGGGCGTAGATGGCCCGGCCCTCGGCGATCATGCCCGCCGCGTCGGTGGTAGTGGCCTTCACCTCGCCGGAGATGGGCCCGTCCACGATGGACGCGATCTCGGCCAGCGTCTCGGCGTAGTCCCGTCCCTCCTTGGCGATGAGGCTGGGGTTGGTGGTGACGCCCGCGATGACGCCCATGTCGTTGGCCTTGCGGATCTCCTCCACATTGGCCGTGTCGATAAAGAACTTCATTTCCTCTACCTCCCTAAATATTTTGGCCGTAATAGGCGTTCGGTCCATGTTTGCGCAAAAAATGCTTTTCCACAAGATACCCGGGGGCAGGCGAGGCGTCCGGCTTCACCTGCCGGGTGTAGAGGGCCATTTTGGCCACCTCCTCCAGCACCGCCGCGTGATACACCGCCTCGGCGGCAGATTTGCCCCAGGCAAAGGGCCCGTGGCTGCGGCAGATGACGCCCGGCACATGGACCGGGTCGATGTGCCGGCCGCGGAAGGTCTCCACGATGACCCTGCCGGTGTTCCTCTCGTAGTCCTCGTCCAGCTCCTCTTTGGTCAGCCCGCGGGCGCAGGGCACCGGGCCGTAAAAGTAATCGGCGTGGGTGGTGCCGTAGCAGGGGATGTCCTCCCCCGCCTGGGCCCAGGCCACCGCGAAGGGGCTGTGGGTGTGCACGATGCCCCCCAGGGCGGCAAACGCCTTGTATAACTCCAGATGGGTCCTGGTGTCGCTGGAGGGATTCAGCTCTCCTTCCACCCGCCGCCCGTCCAGGGCGACCACCACCAGCTTGTCGGGGGTCAGCTCCTCATAGGCCACGCCGGAGGGCTTGATGACCACCAGCCCCTTCTCCCGGTCGATGCCGGACACATTGCCCCAGGTGTAGGTCACCAGCCCGCGCCGGGGCAGTTCCATATTTGCCTCCCAGACAGCCTTCTTCAGCGCTTCCAGCATCCGTCTCTTCAGCCCCCTTTTTTCGCCGCGCCGGCGGCGAAACGTTTTTCTCACCCTCTGATTGTATCACAGTTCCCCCGGCCCGTCCACACAAAATGCGGCCGTTTTCCCCCTTTCCCCCCGTGAAAAACTTAACTTCCGCCACCCGCTTTACACCCTTCGCGGGGCCATGGTATACTGAAGGCAAACTTGAGACTTTTTGCGGAAAGCGGGTGGTCGATGTGGACGCAAAACAGCTGGCGGGAAGGGGCTGCGGCAGGCGGTACGAAAAGGAATACCTCAACAAATACCGGGACTGCATGCTCTTTTACTGCGACGGAAAAGCGCGCTTCGAGCGCTACTGCTACGGCGAGGGCGCCTGTTTTGTGTTCGGCGTCTGGGCGGCGCTGGAGGCGGACGGCACGCTGCGCTATCGCCAGCCGCTGCCGCCCCTGGCCGCGGCCGCCGACCTGCCCCAAAGGCTCACCGCCGTCGAGGGGGACGTGCTCTATTTCGACAATGCCCGCTGGAAGTGGGAGCTCGCGGCGGACCTTGCGCTGGACAAAAAGAACGGCTATACCCGGCTGCGGATGCTTGCGCATCGGCTGACCGGCCGCTGAACGATTTTATCTCTTGGAAGCAAAGGAGGTCGTGTCCATGGGTGTCAAATTCCGGTATCGGCTGGCCGCCGGCGGCCAGCGCGCGGTGTGCCGGGTGGTGCTCTTTTTCTTGTTCCGCGCCTTAAACGCCCTCTCGGTGCGGGACAGCCGCGTCGCCGCCGAGATCGCCCCCTGGCCCGAAGAGCGGGTGCTGGGGCTGGAGATCCCCGGCGGGCCGGCGCTGCACATGGCCCGGCGGGGCAAACGCCTCGCCCGGCTGAAAGCCGGCGCCGCGCCGGACATCCTCATCCGCTTTAAGAGCGTCCGGGACGCCTTCCATGTGTTCACCGGGCAGATGGGGGTGGCTGCGGCCTATGCCCAGCATCGGTTCACCGTGCGGGGCAACGTGAGCGAAACCATGGGTTTCGTCCGCTGTGTGGACCTGGCGGAGGGGTATCTCTTCCCGCCGTTCTGGGCAAAATACATCCTGAAACAGCTGCCCGAAAAGCAGCTTGGCAGCCTGCGCCTTTACGCCGCTGTGCTGCTGGGCCGGTAAGGAGGTCGTTTTCATGCCGAGTTATTACGAGTTCAAGCTTCCCGCCAAGATCCTCTCGGGCGACGGCGCGCTGGAGCACATTCCGCATGAGCTGGAGGGCCTTGGCTGCAAGCGGCCTCTGCTGCTGAGCGACGAGGGCCTGGTCAGGGCCGGGGCGGTGGCCATCGTGGAGGGGGCCATGGCCCAGGGCGGCGGCGCCTTTGCCGCGCAGTTCTGCCGCATCCCGCCGGACTCCTCCATCCACACGGTGAACGAGATCGCCGCCTTTTTCCGGGAGAAAAACTGTGACGGCCTGGTGGCCGTGGGCGGCGGCAGCGTCATCGACACCGCCAAGGGCGTGGGCATGGTGCTGGCCCAGGGCAGCGGCGATTTGCTGCAGAACACCGGCTGCGAGGTGCTGGGCCGGGGCGCCCATGTGCCCTTCATCGCGGTGCCCACCACCGCCGGCACCGGCAGCGAGGCCACCCTGGTGGCCGTGGTGGCAAACCCGGAACAGCATGTGAAGATGGAGTTCATCAGCTACCACCTGCTGCCCGACGCGGCGGTGCTGGACGTGCGCATGACCTCGAGCCTGCCGCCCCGCATCACCGCTTCCACCGGCATGGACACCCTGTGCCACGCCATCGAGGCGGCCAGCTGCCTGCAGCGCAACCCGGTGAGCGACTCCTTTGCCGAAAAGGCCATAAGCCTGGTGATGAAGAACCTGCCCGCCGCGGTGGAGAACGGCCAGGACAAGGCCGCCCGCCTTGCCATGGCCAACGCAAGCCTTTTGGCGGGGGCGGCCTTCTCCAACAGCATGGTGGGCCTGGTGCACGCCATCGGTCATGCCCTGGGGGGCGTGTGCCGGGTGGCCCACGGCGACGCCATGACCATCCTGCTGCCGGCGGTGATGGAGTTCAACCTGGAAAAGTGCGGCGAGCGCTACGGCGAGTTGCTGCTGGCCCTCACCGGGCCGGAGGAGTACGCCGCCACCCCCGCCCCCGACCGGGCCGGCGCCGCCATCGCCGCGGTGGCAGCCCTGCGCGGGCGGCTGCACGAGGCCTGCGGCCTGCCCGTCACCCTGCGGGACACCGGCAGGGTGGAAAAGAGCGCCTTCGAGGCGGTGGCCCGCACCGCCCTGGACGATGGCGCCATGATCGTCAATCCCCGCCAGGCCGACTTTGAACAGGTCCTGGCCATTCTGGAGAAAGTGTGGTAAAAACCATGGAGATCGAACAGATCGTCAATCGTCAGCGAGAATATTTCGCCACCGGCAAGACCCGCCCGGTGGCGGCCCGCCTGGCCGCTTTGCGGCGGCTGCAGGCGAACATCCGCGCCCAGGAAAAGCAGCTGCAGGCCGCCATGAAGCAGGACCTGAACAAGAGCGGCTTTGAGAGTTATATGGCCGAGATCGGCATGGTGCTGGATGAGGTGGGCCACACCATCAAAAAGCTGCCCGCCTGGGCCAGGCCCAAGCACGCCCGCACCCCCATGTCCCAGTTCGCCGCCAAAAGTTTCATCCTGTCCGAGCCCTACGGCGTGGCGCTGGTGATGGCTCCCTGGAACTACCCGTTCCTGCTCAGCATGGACCCGGTCATCGGCGCGGTGGCGGCGGGCAACTGTGTCATCCTCAAGCCCAGCGCCTACGCCCCGGCCACCAGCGCGGCCATGGCAAAGCTCATCGCCGACACCTTCGACCCCGGCTGGGTCACGGTGGTGGAGGGCGGCCGCAAGGAGAACAGCGCCCTTCTGGACCAGCGCTTCGACTTCATCTTCTTTACCGGCGGCGTGACGGTGGGCAAGCTGGTGATGGAGAAAGCCAGCCACTGGCTGACCCCCGTCATTCTGGAACTGGGCGGCAAAAGCCCGGTGCTGGTGGATAAGACCGCCAACATCCCCCTCACCGCCCGGCGGCTGGCCTTCGGCAAGGTCCTCAACGCCGGCCAGACCTGCGTGGCGCCGGACTATGTGCTGGTGGACCGCACGGTGAAGGATCAGCTGGTGGAGGAATTGAAAAAGCAGTTCGCCGCCATGCTGGGGCCGGATCCCTTGCACAACCCGGACTATGTGCGCATCATCAACCGCAAGCACTTCGAGCGGATCACCGGCCTGTTGGAGGGCGAAACCATCCTGGCGGGCGGCAACAGCCGGGCGGACGAGGTCTCCGGCTGGATCGAGCCCACCCTGGTGGAGGGCACCGCCGACTGCAAGCCCATGCAGGAGGAGATTTTCGGGCCCATCCTGCCCCTCATCCCGGTGGACAGCATGGACGAAGCCATTGCCTTTGTGAACGGGCGTGAGAAGCCCCTGGCCCTCTACCTCTTCACCAAAGACCCTGCGGTGGAGCAGAAGGTTCTGGCCCGGTGCAGCTTTGGCGGCGGATGCGTCAACGACACCATCATCCACCTTGCCACCCATGACATGGGTTTTGGCGGCGTGGGCCAGAGCGGCATGGGCAACTACCACGGCAAGCGCAGCTTCGACGCCTTCAGCCACGAAAAGAGCATCGTGAAAAAGGCCCTCTGGCTGGACCTGCCCATGCGG
>DWYI01000003.1 GCA_019118765.1 Candidatus Allofournierella merdavium
CCGACTACAAGGAATACGACTACGAGATCGACGCCGCCACCGGCGCGGTGGTGAGCTACGACTACGACGCCGAGGGCTACGCCCCGCCGGCCGCCACCTCCGGCACCATCTCCGCCGACGACGCCAAAGCCATCGCCCTGGCCCAAGTGCCCGGCGCCTCCGCCTCCGACATCTGGGAGTTCGAGACCGACCGGGACGACGGCCGCATCCAGTACGAGGGCAAGATCGTCTACGGCGGCATGGAGTACGAGTTCGAGATCGACGGCTACAGCGGCGCCATCCGCAACTGGGAAGTGGAGCCCGCCCATCACTGAGCGGTTTTCCCCAAAGACAACAAAGCGCCGGGGCGGCAATGCCGCCCCGGCGCTTTCTGTTGTTTCGTGGTCGTGTGCTCAGTTTTCGTCCAGCAGCAGCTGGTCCACCTTGCCGATCATCACGTCCTGCTTGATGTAATTCAGGCCGTAAGTGTCCACATAGGTCTGGTAGTTGTCACCCAGCATCTCCTGCAGCTCCTCCTCGGTGACGGTCATACCCTCCTGCTCGGCGATGGCCTGGCGGATCAGGCTGAATTTGGCCGCCTCGGGCAGCTGCTCCTCCAGCATGGCCAGATACTCGTCCTCGCTGCCGTAGCCGGAGAGCATCATCAGGGTGTCCACCGACACGCCGTAGCTGGCCGCCTGGTTGTTCACCGACGCCAGCTGAGCCTCCCGCATGTTGTTGGCGATGGCCTCGGGCACCTCGGTGATCTGGGCGTTCTCCGCCAGATAATCCAGCATGTAGTTGTACTTCTTCGAGTTACGGATGGCGGTGGCGATGCCCTCCTCCGCCTCGGCGGCGGTGGTCCAGCCGTAGGTGGCCTGCAGGTTCTCCGCCACAAAGGCGTCGTCCATCTCGGGGTAGATCAGTTCGTCGCCCTGGATGTAGTTGATGGTGGTGGTGAACACCGCATCCTTGCCGGCCAGCACCACGGTGTTGCCGTCGGCGTCGGTGGAGTCGCTGTAATCCTCGGGGAAGGTGACGTTCACGTCAAAGGTCTCGCCCGGCTTGTGGCCGATCAGCTGCTCCAGGAAATCGTCGATGTATCTGGTCACGCCGATGGTCACGGTGGTGCCGGCGCCATTCGTGTTGCCGCCGGTGAACTCCACGCCGTCCACGCTGCCCACATAGTCGATGTTCACGGTGTCGCCGTCCTCCACCGCCCGGTCGGTGATCTGATTATAAGAGGCCCACTGGCTCAAAAGGCTCTCCCGGTTGCTCTGCAGCTCCTCCTCGGTGGGCTCGATCTCCTCGGCGGGGATCTCCACCCCCTTGTACTGGGGCAGGGTGACGTAGTCCAGCGCGCGGATGTCCTTCCAGAAGCCGTTCTCGTCGATGTATTTGCTGAAGTCGATCTCCACCGTCTCGGGCACATCCTCGGAAGCGGACGCGCTGGAACCGGACGTGGAGGCGGAGCCGGACGTGCCGCTGGTGGAACCGCAGCCCGCCAGCGCGGCGATCATGGCAAGCGCCAGGGCGGCGGCGCCCAGGCGGATCATCTTGTTCTTCAAGGTGGTATTCCCTCCTGTAATATGGCGGCCCGCAGGGCCGCGCAGTGTCGGCTTTTATTATAGCACGCAAAGTCAAACCGTCGAGGCCTTTGGGTCAAAAATTCACAATTCTGTTTCCTATTTAATACTATTTGTAAATTGTGTTATCTATTATACATGTTTTTGTTTGGCTTGCGCCCGGGAATACGCTATAATACAATGGAAGTCGGTTCTTTGTGGCCCGCGCAGTGCGCGCCGGAGGTGTGATATCGTGATCGACAGGAGCAAAAGGTACTGGACGGGCGATTCGCCCGCGGACATTGAGGAATGGCTGCGGCTGTATGTTCCGGAAGAAACGCTGGACATCAAGCCGGTGGTGTGCCACGGCTGCGGCGGCGATGTGTTCCGCCTGCGGGTGGACCAGGACGAGGGGGTCATCCAAGTGGTGTGCACCGCCTGCGGTGCCAAAAAAATTTTGCTGGACGGCGAGGACTATTGGGCGGACGCGCGGCCCCGGCTGCGCAGATGCCCGGTGTGCAAAAGCTGCAGAGACTACAACGTGGACGTGGGCTTTGCCCGCCGGAAAAACGGCAGCGTGAAGTGGGTGTACATCGGCAACCGCTGCACCGGCTGCGGCACGCTGGGCTCTTATCTGGACTGGAAGGTGGACTACGAGCCCACCGACGGGATGGAGCGCAATATTTGATGTAAAAAAACCGGCCCGCCGGGCCGCGGAGAAAAGAAAGAGGGGCACAGGATGGATTACAACAAGGAATCGCTGGCGCTGCACGCGGCGCACAAGGGCAAGCTGGAAGTGGTGGGCAAGGTGCCGGTGAAGACGCGGGACGACCTGTCCCTGGCCTACACCCCCGGCGTGGCGGAGCCCTGCCGGCGGATCGCCAGGGACCCGGACGCGGTGTACGACTACACCGGCAAGGGCAACCTGGTGGCGGTGGTCACCAACGGCACGGCGGTGCTGGGTCTGGGGGACATCGGCCCCAGGGCCGCGCTGCCGGTGATGGAGGGCAAGGCGCTGCTGTTCAAGGCCTTCGCCGGGGTGGACGCCTTCCCCATCTGCCTGGACACCAAGGACCCCGCCGAGGTGGTGCGGGCGGTGGAGCTCATCGCGCCGGGCTTCGGCGGCGTGAACCTGGAGGACATCCGCAGCCCCGAGTGCTTTGAGATCGAGCGCCTTTTGCAGGAAAAGCTGGACATCCCCGTCTTTCACGACGACCAGCACGGCACCGCCATCGTGGTGACGGCGGCGCTGCTGAACGCCCTGAAGCTGGTGGGTAAAAAGCTGGAGGGTGTGCGCATCGTGCTGAACGGCCCCGGCGCGGCGGGCACCGCCATCATCAAAATGCTGCTGGCGGCCGGCGCGACGGACGTGACCGCCGTGGACGAGCACGGCATCCTGTACGAGGGCCGGCCGGCGGGCCTGGCCGACCACAAGGCGTGGCTCGCCACCGTCACCAACCCCCGCCGTCTCACCGGCGGGCTGGCCGAGGCGGTGAAGGACGCGGATGTGTTCATCGGCGTGTCGGTGCCGGGGGCGCTGAAGCAGGAGATGGCCGCCTCCATGGCGAAGGACGCGGTGGTGTTCGCCATGGCCAACCCCACCCCGGAAATTCTGCCGGAGGAGGCGAAAGCCGCCGGCGTGCGGGTGATGGGCACCGGTCGCAGCGATTTTGCCAACCAGATCAACAACGTGCTGGCCTTCCCCGGGGTGTTCAAGGGGGCGCTGGCCGTGCGGGCCACCTGCGTCAACGACGGGATGAAGGTGGCGGCGGCCAAGGCCATCGCCTCGCTGGTGAGCGAGGGCGAACTGTGCGAGGAGTACATCATCCCCGGCGCTTTCGATGACCGGGTGGCTCCCGCCGTGGCGGCGGCGGTGGCGCAGGCCGCCCGGGAAAGCGGGGTGGCCCGGCTGTGAGAGAGATCAAGGCGGCGGCCGTCGCCGATGCGGTGGCGGCCCTGTGCATCGAGGCCAACGCCCACCTGCCCGCCGATGTGGAGGCGGCGCTGGCCGCCGCCCGGGCCGCCGAACCCTGGCCGCTGGCGCGGCACACCCTGGGCCTTTTGGAAAAGAATCTGGAAATGGCCTGCGCCTGTGACCTGCCCATCTGCCAGGACACCGGCATGGCGGTGGTGTTCGCGGAAGTGGGCCAGGAGGTGCACATCGACGGCGGCTTTGAGGCCGCGGTGAACGAGGGGGTGCGCCGGGGCTACGGCGAGGGGTACCTGCGCAAGAGCATCGTGGGCGACCCGCTGCGCCGGGTGAACACCGGCGACAACACCCCCGCCGCTTTGCACCTGCGACTGGTGCCCGGCGACAAACTGAAGCTGACGGTGGCCCCCAAGGGCTTCGGCAGCGAGAACATGAGCCGTCTTGCCATGCTGCGCCCCGCCGACGGGGTGGAAGGGGTGGAGCGCTTCGTGCTGGAGACGGTGCGGCTGGCGGGCTCCAACCCCTGCCCGCCCATGGTGCTGGGGGTAGGGCTAGGCGGCAGCTTCGACGGGGTGGCGCTGCTGGCAAAGCAGGCGCTGCTGCGCCCGCTGGACACCCCCAACCCGGATGGGTACTACGCCGCTTTGGAGAAAAAACTGCTGGCCGGGGTGAACGCCCTGGGCATCGGGCCCCAGGGCTTCGGCGGCAGGACCACCGCCCTGGGCCTTGCCATCGAGGCCGCCCCCACCCATGTGGCGGGGCTGCCGGTGGCGGTGAACGTGAGCTGCCACGCCACCCGGCGGGCCAGCGCCGAACTTTGAAAGGGGGCCGCGAAGGATGGAACACAGACTGACCACCCCCTGCACCCGCGAGGCGCTGGCCGCGCTGCGTGCGGGGGACACGGTGCTGCTGTCGGGCGTTGTGTGCACCGCCCGGGACGCGGCCCACAAGCGGATGATGGAGTGCCTGGACAAGGGCGAACCGCTCCCCTTCCCCCTGGAGGGCAGCGCGGTGTACTACGTCGGCCCCACACCGGAAAAGCCCGACCGGGTGATCGGCGCGGCGGGGCCCACCACCAGCGGGCGGATGGACCCCTACTCCCCCCGGCTCATCGCGCTGGGCCAGTGGGTGATGATCGGCAAGGGCGCCCGGGACGGGGCGGTGAAGGCCGCCCTGCAAAAGGCGGGCGGCGTGTATCTGGCGGCGCTGGGCGGCGCGGGGGCGCTGATGGCCGCCTGCGTGAAGGAACTGGAGGTCATCGCCTGGCCGGACCTGGGCTGCGAGGCGGTGCGCCGGCTGGTGGTGGAGGACATGCCCCTCACTGTGGTGCTGGACCCCGCCGGGGGCGACCTCTACGCCAGCGGCCCGGCGGCCTATCTCGCCAGCTTGTGAGGCGGACGGGCAGGGCGGCTGTCCCCCTTTCCCCGAGGGGGTACGGCGGCGGCGTGTCCTGCCGCTGTCCCCTCCCGCCCGCCGCTTTGGGCGTTTTCGCTGCCGCGAGGCGCGGCGTGCAGGGGCAAAGGCGCTTTCCCGCGGGGCAATTTCCCCGATGGAGTGCCTGGGCGGCATGTCCGGCCGTGGTTCTCTCCTGCCCGCTTCGGGTCTTTTCTCCGCCGTGAGGCGCGGCGGGTAGAGGGTCGAAAGCGCTTTTTTGCGGGGCAATTTTTCCGGCGCGGGGGTCCCGTCGGCGGCCGTCCGCCTCGGCCCGTTCCCGGCCCCGCCGCTTTTCCACTTTAAACCGCTGAAAAAATTTTGCTTGACAAACGCCCGCGGCTGTGGTTTAATGTCAGTAAATCAATGAGGCGGAGATAAAACTGCACAGCGCGCCTACAGAGAGCCCGGAGGCTGGAAACGGGCGGAAAGCGGGGCAGACAAATGGACCGCCGAGAGCAAGGTGAACCGGGCCTGTGGCCCCCAGTAGCTGCGCCGGGAGGCTCCCGTTACAGGGCGCAGGGCGTGTTGGCGCCCTCACGAGAGGCCCGCGTTTTGTCGCGGGCAAGCAAGGTGGCACCGCAGGTTTTTCCAAGACCTGTCCTTGTAGCAGTACAAGGACAGGTCTTTTTCTATTTCGTTTTCGAGAGGGGGCGCCGTTTCATGACAACCCATCATCCGTATCACCGTTTCTCTACCCGATGGCGCCGATGGCGACTGTCCCGCTGACCGCCATCCACCCTTTTGACCAAGAGAAACGAGGTTTACACCATGAAAAAGAATCGTCTGTTCGCAGCCTTCACCGCCGCCGCCCTGGCCCTTTCCCTGGCCGCCTGCGGTTCCTCCCCCGCTTCCACCGCCTCCACTGCCTCCGGCAGCGCGCCGGCCTCCGCCAGCGCCGCCGCCGAGAGTTTCAAGGTGGGCATCGTGCAGTACACCAGTCACTCCAGCCTGGACGAAATTTGCAACGCCATCCAGAGCGAACTGACCAGCCTCTCCGAGGAAAGCCTTGCTGCCGGCGGCCCGGCCATCCAGTTTGAGGTACAAAACGGCCAGGCGGACACCGCCACCCTGAACGACATCTGCAAGCTGTTCGTCTCCGACGGGGTGGACCTGATCATCCCCATCGCCACCCCCGCGGCCACCGCCGCGGCCGCCGCGGTGCAGGGCACCGACATCCCGCTGGTGTACAGCGCCGTGACCGACCCGGTCGGCGCCCAGCTGGCGGACAGCATGGAGGCCCCCGGCCAGAACATAACCGGCACCAGCGACTACATCGACACCAACAAAATTCTGGACCTGGCCCTGGCGGCAAACCCTGAGCTCAAGACCCTGGGCCTCATCTATAACCTGGGCGAGCCCAACAGCGTGACCACCATCGCCAACATGAAGCCGGTGCTGGAGGAGAAGGGCATCACCGCGGTGGAGAGCACCGTGACGAACGCCGGCGAGGTGCAGCTGGCCACCCAGAACCTGCTGGCCCAGGGGGCGGAGGCCATCTTCGTGCCCATCGACAACACCGTGGCGGACGGCATGGCCGTGCTGGCCACCACCGCCATCGAGGCGGGGGTGCCGGTGTACACCGCGGCGGACAGCATGGTGCGGGACGGCGGCCTTGCCACCACCGGCGTGAACTACACCAAGCTTGGCCAGCTCACCGCCCAGATGGCGGTGGACATCCTGAACGGGGCCGACCCCGCCGCCACCCCGGTGCAGGTGCTGAACGACGGCATCACCACCGTGAACACCACCACCGCGGCGGCCCTGGGCATCGACCCGGAAATTTTTGACCTGACCGGCGAAGGCTACATCGCCGTGGAGTAAGTTTTTAAAAAAAGGGGCCGCCCCCGGTGCGCCGCCGGTCCGGACGCTTTTGCCGCCGGCGGGCCGCCGTGGGGCGCGTTCCCTTTTCCCGCTTGTACACTTTGCTTAAAGGAGCGCTTTACTCATGACCGCAATGCTTTTGGAGAGCGCGGTGGAACAGGGATTTATCTACGCGCTGGTGGCGCTGGCCCTCTTCCTGTCCTACCGCGTGCTGGACATCGCCGATCTCACCACCGACGGCACCTTTGTGCTGGGCAGCGCCGTGTCCGCCGTGTTTTCCGCGGCGGGCAAGCCGGTGCTGGGCCTGGTGCTGGCCTTCTTCGCCGGCGGGGCGGCGGGCTTCGTCACCGCCTTCCTCCACACCCGGATGAAAGTGCAGGCCATTCTGGCGGGCATCGTCACCATGACCGGCCTGTACACCATCAACCTGTGGACCATGGGCAACCGGGCCGACCTGCCCCTGCTCAAGGCGGACACGGTGTTCACCCGGGCGGCGGCCCTGCTGGGGCCGGGCTGGAGCAAGATGATCGTCTGCGCCGCCATCACCCTGGCCGCGGGCGCGGCGATGGCCCTCTTCCTCAAGACCCAGATCGGCCTGTCCATTCGGGCCACCGGCGACAACCGGGACATGGTGAGCGCCTCCTCCATCGACCCGGCCTTCACCATCACCGTGGGGCTGTGCATCGCCAACGGCTGCACCGCCCTGTCCGGCGGGGTGCTGGCCCAGTACCAGATGTCCAGTTCCATGAGCCTGGGCACCGGCGTGGTGGTCATCGGGCTGGCCAGCCTCATCATCGGCGAGATCTTCACCCGCCGGGGCGGGGTGTGGCGGGGGGTGGCCGCCGCGGTCATCGGCTCCATCGTCTACCGGGTACTGATGGTGTTCGCCCTGCGCACCAGCGCCAGCCCCTCCAACCTCAAGCTCATCAGCGCCGCCATCGTGGCGGTGGCCGTGAGCTGGCCCGCCCTCACCGCCTGGGTCCGGCTGACCCGGCGCAAGCTGGCCGCCAAGGGAAAGGAGGGCCGCTGAGATGCTCACCCTCACCAATGTCACCAAGACCTTCAACCCCGGCACGCTGAACGAAAAAAAGGCGCTGCGGGGGGTGGACCTGCACCTGGAGGCGGGGGATTTCGCCGCCATCGTGGGAAGCAACGGGGCGGGCAAATCCACCCTGTTCAACGCCATCGCCGGCAACTTCTTCACCGACGCCGGCCGCATCGAGCTGGACGGGCGAGACATCACCTTTGAAAAGGAGTTCCGCCGCAGCCGGGACATCGGCCGCCTGTTCCAGGACCCCCTGCGGGGCACCGCCCCCCACATGACCATCGAGGAGAATCTGGCCCTGGCCTACCTGCGGGTGGCAAAGCGGGGGGCGGGCTTCTCCCGCGTCTCCCGCAGGGAGCGGGCGCTCTTCCGGGAGCGGCTGGCCCAGCTGGGGCTGGGTCTCGAGGACCGGATGAGCCAGCCGGTGGGGCTGCTCAGCGGCGGCCAGCGCCAGGCGCTGACCCTTTTGATGGCCACCCTGGTGACCCCCAAACTGCTGCTGCTGGACGAGCACACCGCCGCCCTGGACCCGGCCACCGCCGACAAGGTGCTGGCGCTGACCACCGCCATCGTGGCCGAGCGAAAGATCACCTGCCTGATGATCACCCACAACATGCACAGCGCTCTGGCTCTGGGCAACCGCACCCTGATGATGGACGACGGACGCATCGTGCTGGACGTGAAGGGCGAAGAGCGGGAGAAGATGACGGTGGAGGACCTGCTGGCCGCCTTCAGCAGGAACGCCGGCCGCGCCATGGAGAACGACCGCATCCTGCTCTCCACCGTGGAACAGTGAACACGGCGGCGCAGCGTTTTTTCCGCCCCGCGCCGGGGACCCTGTCCCCCGCTGCCGAGGGGGCGGGCCGCCGCCACAAACCCGCCTGCCCCCTCAGGCCGGTCTTGCCCCCCGCCTCCATGGGGCCCCGCAGCGGCAAGCCCGGCCGGATGATGCCGGACGACTTGCCCCCCTTCATGAGGCCAGCCGAAGATCCCTTGATCTGCGCACCACATGAGACCACAAAAGCACCGGCGCCCTGCAAATTGCAGGGCGCCGGTGCTTTTGTATCCGCGCGGGCATTTGAGTCCTTTTGTTCGCGGGCGGATCGTCACTCCGCCTGTTTCAGGCTGGCCTCAAAGCCGCTGGAGTAGACCACGTCGTTCTCGTCGTTCATCATCCACATGGCCTCCACGCCGTCCAGGCTCTCCACCAGGGCCTGCCCCTGTTCCAGCGGCATGCAGAACAGGCCGGTGGACAGGCAGTCGGCAAGGCCGGAATCCGGCGCCAGCACGCTCACCGCCGAGTAAAAATTGGCGGGCATCAGGGTGTCCGGGTCGATCAGGTGGTGGTAGCGCACCCCGTCCACCTCGTAGTAGCGCTGGTAGTTGCCGCTGGTGACCAGCGACATATCCTCCACCTCCACCACGGCCACATATCCCCCGGACTCGGTGGGCACGATGTCGGCGGTGGTGGTCCAGGGGTTCTGGATGCCGCCGGTCCAGCGGGTGTAGTCCGGCTTGTGGCCGATGCTGCGCAGGTTGCCGCCCACGCTGATCAGGGCGCTTTTCAGGCCCCGCTCCTCGGCGGCCCGGGCCACCATCTCCACAGCGTAGCCCTTGCCCACGCTGCCCACGTCCAGCTGCATCTCCGGGTCGGCGAAAAAGACGGTGGAGGCCTCCTCGTCCAGAATCAGGTCATTGATATCGCAGTGCTGCGCGGCGGCCTCCAGCTCCTCCATGGAGGGCACGGCAGCCTGGGCCGGGTCGTCCAGCGCCGCCTCGCGGTAGTTGTGCCATATTTTCAGCACGGTGCCGAAGGCCACGTTCATCTTGCCGCCGGTGGTCTCGTGCATGGCTCTTGCCTCGGTGAGAAGGCCCATGATGCGCGCGTCCACCGTCACCGGCTCCTGGCCTGCCCGGGCGTTCACGTCCCGCAGGTTGGTCACGCCGGAATAGGAATAGTAGATATCGTACAGCTGATGGTACTCCACAAGATCGGCGTGGAGGGCCTCCATCTGGCGGTTCCACTCCTCCTCGCTTTCGGCATAACCGATCACGGTGGTCACCGTGTCGAACACGTCGAACCAGCTCACGGTGTAGCGCTCGTACCCGGCCAGTTCCGGGTCCTGCGGCGCGGAGGAAGAGGCTCCCCCGCCGCCGCAGCCGCTCAGCAGACCGGCACACACAGCGAGGCTCAGCACAAAACTCACAACACGTTTGCCCATGGCTTCTCCTTTTGCAAAAGCGGCTCCCCGCCGCCGGATGGAAAAAAGGGGCCGGGCCTTGCGGCCCAGCCCCGGGGTTCTATCTCGATCTCAGACGTTGGTCGTCGATCAGGCCATGGCGCGGCCCACCGCGTCGATGAAGGCCACCACGTTCATGGTGCAGGAAGCAGCCAGATCGGCCACGTCGGGACCAAAGTGCTTATCCTCACCCAGCAGGGGGGTGGCGCTCACTTCAGCAGCGGTCTTGCCGGTCAGGTAAGCGGCGAAAGCATTGGCCTGCTCGTTCCACTCCTTCTGGATGGGGCTGGCGCCGCGCATGCCGTAGTCGTCGCCCTGCTCCATCTTGGGAACGATGGTCTCGCTCTTGGGAGTCACGGCGCCCTCGGCGGTGACGTCGAACTTAGCCTGGGTAACGTTCAGGCAGGTGCTGGTGATCTTGCCGTCCTTGTCGTAGGTGACAGCGGCGTAGGTGGTGTCGGTCTGGACCAGGCCGGCCTCGTCAGCGGTGGGCAGCTTGGAAGAGCCCATCTCGGTGGACAGGCCCAGGCCCAGGGTGTCGTCGGCGGAAGCGCCCAGATCCTGAGCGTTGTTGCAGGCGGCCACGATGGCAGCCTTGATGTCCACCACGTTCATGGTGCAGGAAGCAGCCAGGTCGGCCACGTCGGGTCCGAAGTGTTTATCCTCGCCCAGCAGAGCGATGGCCTCCACCTCAGCGGCGGTCTTGCCAACAACGTAAGCAGCGAAGGCGTCAGCCTGCTCGTTCCACTCCTTGCCGATGGGGCTGGCGGGGGTCATGCCGTAGTCGGTGCCCAGCTCCTGCTTGGACTTGAAGGTCAGGGAGGTGTCGAAGGTGCCGTCGGCGTTCACAGGAACCTTGTTCTGGGCCACGTCGATCTTGCAGGCGACGATCTTGCCGCTCTCGTCCACGGTCACGGCGGCGACAGTGCTGTCGACCTGAGCCATGCCGGTCTCGTCGGCGGTAGCAGCAGTGCCTTTCAGGCTGGAAACGATGGCGATACCGGTCTTGACCTTCTTGCCAGAGCCGCCGCAAGCGGTGAAGCTCAGAGCCAGAGCCAGGACCATGACCAAAGCCAAAACTTTCTTCATTGTGTCTTACTCCTCTCGAAACAAACATATACATCCATTGCCTTTTCAGGCAGCACACCCATTATACGCGCCTGATAGATGTTTGTCAATGTTAATTGTTGGAGAAATCATGACAGATTGGTTCCAAAACGCCCCCGCGGCGGAACACCGGCTCAAAGGGAAACATTTTAAAGAAAGGAAAAGCCTTTCCCTCACTTTTCGCCCGTCACCGCCCGGTGTTCCGCGTGCAGTTCTGCCAGCAGCTGCCCGAAGGCCCAGGCCCGGTTGGTGCCGGTGACCATCGCCTTCAGGGGGATGCTCACCCCTGCGGCCTTCAGCCGGCCCAGAAAATCGTCCAGTTCTTTCCGGTCCAGCCCCCAGATCACCAGTGCCGGCGTGGGGTCCGCTGCGGGGATGACGCCCCGGGCGCCTTCTGCGCCGGGCAGGCCGCAGAGATCCGCCACCGTGCGGCCCAGGTCTTTCTCCTCCACCCGGCAAAAACGCAGGCCCGCCCCGGCGCAGACCGCCTCCAGGCTGCCGTCCTGCGGCGGGTTCCAGGCCAGCGCCGCCGGCGGCGCGGGGGGGATGATGTGTGCTTTCATAAAAACCTCCCGGGGCACAGGGCCCCTTTATATACTTTTATTAAAGGGATTATACCCGATTTTTTTGCCCCTGACAACGCCGGGGCCGGCGCGGCCGCAAACAAATATAAATTTTTTGTGAAATCCCTTGACAATTCTACCGGGCGGGAATACAATATTAGCAGTCGAAGCACAAGAGTGCTAAAACTAAGAATCTTTCCAAGTTGGTCGCTTTGAAAAAGGGGGACGGACTGTATGAATACCAACAAATATACTCAAAAGACGCTGGAAGCGCTGCAGAGCGCGCAGCAGCTGGCCATCGAGTACCAGAATCAGGCGCTGGAGCCTGAGCACCTTCTGGCGGCGACTGCCAGCCAGCAGGACGGGCTGATCCCGCAGCTGTTGAAGAAGCTGGGGGTGGAGCCGGGCAATTTCGCCGCGGCCGCCGCGCAGAAGGTGGCCGCCCTGCCCCATGTGACGGGCACCGGCCGGGAACCTGACAAGATCTACATCTCCCAGGCCACCGACAAGGTGCTGAACGCAGCCGAGCACATCGCCGAGAACATGAAGGACGAGTACGTCAGCGTGGAGCATCTGTTCCTGGCGCTGATGGACCAGCCCAACGAGGCGGTGCGGCAGGTGCTGCGCAGCTTTGGCATTGACAAGAACAAATTCCTGGAACAGCTTGCCACCGTGCGGGGCAGCCAGCGGGTGACCAGCGACCACCCCGAGGAGACCTATGACGCGCTGAAGAAGTACGGGCAGGACCTGGTGGAACTGGCCCGCCAGCAGAAGCTGGACCCGGTGATCGGCCGTGACACCGAGATCCGGAACGTCATCCGCATCTTGTCCCGCAAGCGCAAGAACAACCCCTGCCTGATCGGCGAGGCCG
>DWYI01000030.1 GCA_019118765.1 Candidatus Allofournierella merdavium
GGGCCGTTGCCGTGGGCGATGATGACCTGGTTGCCCGCCTCGATGAGGTCCACGATGGGTTTGGCGGTCTGGCGCACCAGTTCCAGCTGTTCCGCGGGGGTATTGCCCAACGCGTTGCCGCCCAGGGCGATGACGATTTTAGCCATAACGATTTCTCCTTTTCGGTGTAAATTGGATGGTGGCAAGGGGCGAAAAAGGCCGCCTCGCCCGAAAAAAGGGAACAAAAAGCCCCGCGGCCCTTGGCCGCAGGGCTGCCGTTTTAAAACGGAATGGATTTTCCTCGGAGGGTCAGATCATGTTGCGGCTGGCCATAAAGCTGTCCAGCTCCTCCTTGGCGGCGGCGATGGCCAGCTCGGTGGCGGCCTGCTCCCGCTGGTACTGGGTGAAGTACACCAGCAGGCCCCGCATGGCGGTCAGGCGGTTGCCGGCCTCGTCCCAGCACAGGGAGGCCTCGGAGTCGGCCACCTCATCGGTCACGTCCTCGCCGCGGGTGGCGGGCAGGCAGTGCATGAACTTGCAGCCGATGTTGCCCAGCTGCATCATCTCCCGGTTCACCTGGTAGGCGCCGAACACCTGCACCCGCTCCTCCTTGGGCATCTCGTTCTCGTACAGGCCGTACCACACGTCGGTGTAGATGAAGTCGGCCCCCTTCACCAGGCCGCGGTCGTCGCCCTCCTCAAAGGTGGCGCCGCTCTCGGCGCAGTTCTTCTGGATAACGGCCATGCAGGCGGCGCTGGGGCTGTCGGGCAGCAGGTGGCCCTTGGGGCCGTAGTGGGCGAACTTCATGCCCAGCTTGGTGCAGATCATGGCCAGCGAGGCGCACACCTGGGTGGCGTCGCCCACGAACACCACCCGGCAGTCCTCCAGCTTCTTGCCCCGGGGCAGGTTCTCCACGATGGTGCACAGATCGCCGATCTCCTGGGTGGGATGGTTGTAGTCGCTCATGCCGTTCAGCACGGGGATGGTGCAGGCGTTGGCCAGGTCCACCACCGTCTTGTGCTCGATGACCCGGGCCATCACGATGTCCACCAGCTGACTGAGCACCTTGCCGGTGTCGCCGATGGTCTCGTGGCCGCCCAGCTGGATCATACCGGGCCCGAGATACTGGGCGTGGCCGCCCAGCTGGCTCATGGCGGTCTCAAAGGAGACGCGGGTGCGGGTGGAGGACTGCTGGAAGATCATGGCCAGGGTCTTGTCCTTCATCAGGGGCGGATAGTAGCCGGCCTTGATGCACTTTTTGATCTTCAGGGACAGCTCGATGATGTCCAGCAGTTCCTGCCTGGTGAAGTCGCTGGTGTCGATGAAATGGCGCAGTTGCATGAAAGATTCCTCCATTTGAGTGGTAGTGAATGGTGTTTCGGCGCCGCGGCCGCGGGCCGCGTGCCGAACGGGAAAAAGAAGGGCCCGGAACGGGCGGCCGCCTGTGCCCGGGCCCCGGGGGTCATTGCTTTTTGCGGCAGGCGGCGATGATGGCCTCGCCCGCGATGATGCACACCACGGAGCCCACGGTGATGGGCAGCGTGGCGGACAGCGTGGCGGCGTCAAAGGACAGGGGCACGGCGGTGAACAGCACCGCGATGGCGATCAGCACCATGGGCAGGTAGGCCAGCAGCTTCAGCAGGCCGGGGCCGCCGGGCACGCGGAAGGGGCGCTCGGTGTCCGGGTCCTTTTTGCGCAGCGCCAGAAAGGCGGGGAACACGGGGACGTAACTCAGCAGGAGCATCACCAGGTTCAGCGCGAAGAAGGTCCAGAACAGCTCCGAGTCGGGGGCCACCATCTGAATGATCACCCCCAGCACGCACACCAGGCTGGCCACGATGCCGTTGGCCAGCGCCGCGCCGGTGGGCATGTTGTTCTTGGGCGAGCGCCGGGCGAAGAACCGGGGCAGGTCGTGGTTCTCGGCCGCGTAGCAGGCGGTGTTGTTCACCCCCATGGACCAGGAGATCATGTTGCCGAACAGGGTCACCATGAACAGCAGCGCCACCAGGGACACGAACAGCCCGCCACTGCGGCCGGTGATCAGCATCACGGCGTCGATCAGGCCGGAATCGGTGCTGATGGAGGCGGTGGGGATGGCCGCGCCGATGCCGAAGGCGCCGAACAGGTAGATGGCGGCGATCACGATGCCGCCCACGATGATGGACTGGGGGATCTGCTTTTTCGGGTTTTCCATGCTGTCGGACATGGTGCAGATGACCTCAAAGCCCAGGCAGTTGAAGATGATGACCGAGATGTAGGACAGGCTGTTGGCGTCGAAGGAGGGCAGGAAGGTGGCCGGGGACATGTCGTTCACAAACCCGTTGTTCGCCACATAGTACACGCCCAGCGCGCCCACCACCACGGCCAGCAGCACCTTGATCACCGAGCAGACGTTCAGGATCAGGATGTTGTCGCACACCGGCGAGAAGGCCACGAAGGTGACGATCCAGATAAAGGCCAGCTGGATGAGCAGCGAGGCCGCCGCGTTCAGCTGCACGCCGGTGGCGGTGGTGATCAGGTCGGGGCACATGACGGCCAGCGAGGCCATCCACAGGGGGAAGTTGATCCAGTACCACCAGGCGGCGCGGGCGCCCCATTTGGTGCCGGGGAAGGCCTTGGAGATCCAGTCGTACAGGCCGCCGTCGCCCTCGTAGGTGGTGCCCAGTTCCGAGGCGATCAGGCCGTAGGGGAGAAGGAATGCCGCGATCATGAAGATCCACCAGAAGTACTGGCTGTTGCCGATGGAGGCCACCGGGGCGGCGGCCTCCGCCACGAACACCACGCAGATGACGGTCAGGATCGCGTCGGTCAGTTTGAATTTCTTGGTACTCTGCATTTTCTGCCTCCTCACAGAATGCGGCGCCGTCCGCCGGCCCCCGCCCTTCGGGGCGCGGGGGCCGGCGCGCGCCGGTCAGGGGATCGGTCCGGGGCGGGCGGGGCTCACTTCACCTGCTGCTGGGTGATGCAGTGGATGTTGCCGCCGCCGTAGACCACTTCGCGGGTGTAAACGCCCACCGCCTTGCGGTCGGGGAACATGGCCTGGATCTGCTCCAGCGCCAGCGCGTCGTTCTCGTCGCCGTACTGGGGCACGATCACGCCGCCGTTCACGATGAGGAAGTTCATGTAGGAGGCGATGCAGATGTCGCCGTCCTCACGGGGCAGGGTGCCCTCCACATAGTCGATCTTGAAGTCGCCCCGGATGGTCACGGGCACCTTGGGCATGCACAGCTTGTGCACCTTCAGCTTGCGGCCCTTGGCGTCGGTGGCCTCGCTCAGGGTCTTGTAGGCGGCCTGGCACTCGTTGTAGAATGGGTTCTCCGGGTCCTCGGTCCAGATGCAGGCCACCTCGCCGGGCTTCACAAAGCAGGCCACGTCGTCGATATGGCCGTTGGTCTCCTCGGGGTCGATGCCGTCCTTGATCCAGATGATCTTCTCCAGGTTCAGGTATTCCTTCAGCTGCTCCTCGATCTGCTCCCGGGTCATGTGGGGGTTGCGCCCCTCGCTGAGCAGGCACATCTCGGTGGTGAGCAGGGTGCCCTCGCCGTCCACATGGATGGAACCGCCCTCCAGCACAAAGCCGGGGGTGTGGTAGGTGTCGATGCCCTCGATCTCGCAGATCTTCCGGGCGATGGCGTTGTCGTTGGCCCAGGGGAAGTACAGCCCGTCCACCAGGCCGCCCCAGGCGTTGAACTCCCAGTCGACGGCGCGAACATCGCCCTTGTCGTTCTTCACAAAGGTGGGGCCGCAGTCGCGGCACCAGGCGTCGTCGTTGCTCATCTCCACCACCCGGATCTCGCTGGGCAGCACGTTCCGGGCGTGGGCGTACTGGGCGGCGGAGGCGATCATGGTCACCGGCTCAAACTGGCTGATGGCCTTGGCCACCTCGGCGTAGGCTTCCTGGGCGGGCTTGGCGCCGTCGCGCCAGTTGTCCGGGCGCTCGGGCCAGATCATCCAGATCTTTTCCTGGGGCTCGAATTCACCGGGCATACGGTAGCCGTCCTTCCTGGGGGTGCTGTCGATTCTCTTTGCCATAGTGCTCCACCTTTCCTCCCCGCAGTGCTGTGTTTTGTGTATATTTATGTATACAAATTTGTGAACGCCGGCTGTTCCTGCGGGGACACAACAACCGACGGCGCGCCATGAGAGAAGGGGCCGCGACGAAAAAAGATTTTTCGCAAAGGCCGGATGATTTTGGGTGAATTGTGCAGAATGCTCCGGGATGTTCCGGCCGATTTCGTTTTTCCACCCAAATCCTACCCCCGGGGCAGGGGATTGTCAATGGGCTGACGATGGGAAGGAACAGCGGAACGCCGGGATGACATCTGTTACGCGCTTGTGAACGAAGCGTTACACGGGGCGGGGAAAAATGTGAATATACCGCATAAATATTTGATTTTTTTCACCGCGGAAGGGCAGCGGAAGGCGCCTTTTTTCCTGCCGTTCGCCGGCGGGCGGGGGGGAACGGGAACGGGGCCGCCGCCGGGTTGGCAAAAACGAAAAAAATTTTTTCCGGGGGCTTGCATTTTGCCGCCCGGCGTTGTAGAATGAAAAAAATTTGCAAAGGAGGCCCCCCTGCGTGAAGAAATTGATCAGTCCGTTGGATTTGACCACACAGGAGATCGACGAGCTTCTTTCCCTCGCCGACCGAATCATCGAAGACCCCCAGGCTTTTGCTCACAAATGTGACGGCAAGATCCTGGCGACACTGTTTTTTGAACCCAGCACCCGCACCCGTTTGAGCTTTGAATCCGCAATGCTCAGTCTCGGTGGCAAGGTGTTGGGTTTTTCTTCGGCCAATTCCAGCTCCGCCGCCAAGGGTGAGAGCGTGGCCGACACCGTGCGAACGGTGGAGTGCTACGCCGACATCATTGCCATGCGCCACCCCAAGGAGGGCGCGGCCACGGTGGCGGCGGCCAAGGTGGACTGCCCGCTGATCAACGCCGGCGACGGCGGCCACCAGCATCCCACCCAGACCCTCACCGACCTGCTCACCATCCACCGGCTGAAGGGCCACCTGGACAACCTCACCGTGGGCCTGTGCGGCGATCTGAAGTTCGGCCGCACGGTGCACAGCCTCATCCGCGCCATGATGCGCTATGAGAACATCAAGTTCGTGCTGGTCAGCCCCAAGGAGCTGCAGGTGCCCGACTACATCCGGGACGACCTGGTGCGCAGCGGCTACGAGTTCGAAGAGGTGGAGCGCCTGGAGGACGCCATCGGCAAGATGGACATCCTCTACATGACCCGCGTGCAGCGGGAGCGCTTCTTCAACGAAGAGGACTACATCCGCCTGCGGGACAGCTACATCCTGAACAACGACAAGATGAAGCTGGCCAAACAGGACATGATCGTGATGCATCCCCTGCCCCGCGTCAACGAGATCAGCGTGGAGGTGGACGACGATCCCCGCGCCGCCTACTTCCGCCAGGCCCGGTTCGGGCGGTTCGTGCGCATGGCGCTCATCCTGAAAATGCTGGAGGTGGAGTAAATGCTGAACATTGACAGTCTGGAAAAAGGCGTTGTGATCGACCATATCGAGTCCGGCAAGAGCATGGAGATCTACCGTGTGCTGGAACTGGACAAGCTGGATTGCAGCGTGGCCATCATCAAGAACGCCCGCAGCAAAAAGTCGGGCCGCAAGGACATCATCAAGATCGAGGACCGGCTGGACATCGACCTGGACGTGCTGGGCTTCATCGACCCCAACATCACCGTGAACATCATCGACGGCGGCCGCATCATCGAGAAGAAACACCTGCAGCTGCCCGAGCGCATCGTGAACGTGGCCAAGTGCAAGAACCCCCGCTGCATCACCAGCGTGGAGCAGGAGCTGGACCATGTGTTCGTGCTCACCGACCCCGAGCAGGGCGTCTACCGCTGCCTGTACTGCGAACAGGAGTACGAGCGCCGCTGAAGGCGCCCGCTGCCGCCCCGCCGGCGGAAACAGCGCCGCGTCCCGCCCACCCCGCAAGCAGGGCGGAACGCGCCAAACCGGCCTTCCGGCCCCCGTGTTTTTCACACGGGGGCCGTTTTTTGTTGAAACCTTTCCCCTCCCCGCCTCGTTTCGTGGGCAGAGGGGCCATTTGTTTTCGCTTTTTTCACAAAAACGCCGGCGGGGATGCTATAATAATACATTAGAACAAAAACCGACGCAGGAGGGCCCCTTTATGCAGTGGACCGACATCAAGATCACCGTTCCCAAGCCCCAGGCGGACACCGCCGAGGCCATCGCCACCGGCGTGTCCGGCGGCGGCATCTACATCGAGGACTACTCCGACCTGGAGGAACAGGTGGAGCGCATCGCCCATGTGGACCTGATCGAGCAGGACCTGCTGGACAAGGACCGCCAGCATGTGACGGTGCACCTCTACCTCTCCCCCGACGAGAACCCCGCCGAGGTGCTGGACCTTTTGCAGGGGCGGCTGGAGGAGGCCGAACTGGAGTACACCCTCGCGGCGGACGGGGTGGAGCAGCAGGACTGGGAGAACGCCTGGAAGGCCTACTACCACGCGCTGCCCATCGGCAAGCGCCTGGCCATCGTGCCCAGCTGGGAGCAGTACGACACCGACCGCACCGTCATCCGGCTGGACCCGGGCCTGGCCTTCGGCACCGGCACCCACGAGACCACCGCCCTGTGCCTGGCCGCGCTGGACGAACTGGTGCAGGGGGGCGAGCGGGTGCTGGACATCGGCACCGGCAGCGGCATCCTGGCCATCGCGGCCCTCAAGCTGGGGGCGGCCAGCGCCGAAGGGGTGGACATCGACCCCATGTGCGTGCGCACCGCCGGCGAAAACGCCGCCCTCAACGGGGTGGCGGACCGGTTCACCGTGCTGGTGGGCGACCTGTCCGACAAGGCCAGCGGAAAATACGACATCATCACCGCCAACATCGTGGCCAACGCCATCCTGCACCTGGCCCCCTGCGTGCCCGGCCTGCTGGCGGAGGGGGGCACCTTCATCGCCAGCGGCATCATCGACACCCGGGAAGAGGAGGTGTGCGCCGGCCTTGCCGCCGCCGGCCTCACGGTGGCCCAGGTGCGCCGCAAAAACGGCTGGGTGGCCATCCTCTGCAAGGGCGGGGTGTGAGAGATGCCCCACCGCTATTTTGCCGCGGAGTTCACCCACACCACCGCCGCCCTCACCGGGCCGGACGCGCATCACCTGGGGCGGGTGATGCGGGCAAAACCCGGCGACACCGTGATCCTGTGCGACGGGGCGGGCTTTGACTACACCGCCGCCGTCACCGCCGTGGACCCCGACCGGGTGGAACTGCGCCTTGTGGAAAAGCGCCCCACCGCCGCCGAGCCGTCGGTGGAGGTGACCCTCTTCGCCGGCTACCCCAAGCAGGACAAACTGGAATTCATCGTCCAGAAGGCGGTGGAACTGGGGGCGGCGCGGGTGGTGCCCTTCTTCAGCCGCTTCTGCGTGGCGGCCCCCAAAAAGGAGGAGCAGAAAAACGCCCGCTACGCCCGCATCGCCGCCGAGGCGGCCAAACAGGCGGGCCGGGGCGTCATCCCGGCGGTGGAACTGCCCCTGGACATCAAGGACCTGCCCGCCCGCCTGGCGGAGTTTGACCTGGCGCTCTTTTGCTACGAGGGGGGCGGCAGCCCCCTGCGCACCCTGGTGAAGGGGCAAAAGCGCATCGCCCTCATCACCGGGGCGGAGGGGGGCTTTGCCCCCGAGGAGGCGGAAAAACTCACCGCCGCCGGCGCCGTGCCGGTGAGCCTGGGGCCCCGCATCCTGCGCTGCGAGACCGCACCCCTGGCGGCCCTGGCGGCGGTGATGACCCTCTCCGGCCAGCTGGAATAAGCGCGCGGCGCATAGCCGCCGCCCTTTTGTGGAACACTACCGGTGGTTTTATACCACAGACGGCGGCGCCGCCGCCTGAACACTGTTCTGCAAAGGAGCATCGTTTATGAAACGCATCGCAATCATCGCGGCGACCTGCGCCCTGGCGCTGAGCCTCGCCGGCTGCTGGAACGACGACAAGCCCGCCTCCGGCAGCACCAAGCCCACCCCCACCCCCGCCGTGAGCAGCAGCACCTCCGGCAGCACCTCTGGCAGCATGTCCGGCAGCACTTCCGGCAGCATGCCGGGCAGCGCGTCTCAAAGCGGCAGCCTTTCCGCCAGCGAGGGGATGGGCAACAGCGCCGTCGCCTCCGGCAGTGCCGGCTGACCGTGACCCTCGGCCCGACGCCCTGCGGGCGCCGGGCCGTCATCCTGGGAGGAGCCTATGAACAAAAGCAAAAAACAGCTGGCCTCGGCGGCGCTGCTGATCCTGCTGACGGCGGCGGCCGGGGCGGCGGCGGTGATCTTCCGGGCGGAGATCTGGGCCCTCATCACCAGCCAGGGCGCCCGGGACGAATTTGTGGAGTGGGTGCGCTCCCACGGGGCGTGGGGGATGCTGGTCTTTCTGGGGCTGGAGATCTTTCAGATCGTGGTGGCGGTGGTGCCCGGCGAGCCGGTGCAGATCATGGCCGGCGCCCTCTACGGCCCGGTGGGGGGCCTTGCGCTGTGCATGGTGGGCATCCTCATCGGCAGCACCATGATCTATTTCTTCGTGCGGGCGCTGGGCGCCAAGGCGGTGGACCCCTCGGTGCTGCACAAATACCGCTTTTTGCAGGACGAGCGGCGGGCCCGCAGCGCGCTGTACTTACTGTTCTTTCTGCCGGGCATGCCCAAGGACCTGCTCACCTACATCGGGCCCTTTCTGCCCTTAAAGCCCGGCGAGTTTTTGTTCATCTGCACCCTGGCCCGCTTCCCCTGCCTGCTGGCCAGCACCGTGGCGGGCGACAGCCTCTTCGAGGGCAACCTGGCGCTGCCGCTGGCGCTGCTGGCCGCGGCCGGCGGCCTGGGCCTGGTCTGCATCCGCAACGAGCAGCGCATCGTGGACTGGCTGCACCGCCGCCGGGATAAACTGTCCCCCAAGTGAGCGCCGGGCGCTTTTTACCACCCGCCGTGTGCCGCTGGGCACGGTGTTTTTGGCGCGCCGCGTCCTTGTCTTGGCACAGCGCGCTTTTTTCGGCGCGGTGCGTTCCTTTCGGCAGGGCGCTATATCCGCGCACCGCGCCTTTTTTCGCGGTGTGTCCTCCCCCCGCGCGTCCCTGTTTCGGCCGGCCGACGTCGGCGGAGTTTGTTAAAAAATGACTTTTCGGGCCTTTTCAAACCGGGCCGGAATGTGGTACAATCTCACCAGAAGACACCAGAAGGAGTGTGTAACAGAATGGCCGAATATGTATTGTTCACCGAGTCCACCGCCGACCTGTCGGTGGAACTCGTGCAGGAGCTGGGTGTGGAAGTGCTGCCCATGCGCTTTTCGCTGAACGGCAAGGAGTACAACAACTATCCCGACAACCGGGAGCTGGACCCCCACGATTTTTACGACGCGCTGCGGGCCGGCGGCATGAGCACCACCAGCCAGATCAACCAGGCGGCCTTTGAGGAGGCCTTCGGCCCCGTGCTGGAGGCGGGCAAGGACATTTTGTATCTCAGCTTTTCCAGCGGCCTGTCCGGCACCTTCCAGTCGGCGCGGCTGGCGGCGGAGGAGCTGGCGGAAAAGTACCCCCAGCGCACCGTGCGGGTGATCGACACCCTGCAGGCCAGCATGGGCGAGGGGCTGGCGGTGTACTACGCCGCCACGTTGAAGAACGAGGGCAAGAGCCTGGAGGAAGTGGCAAGCTGGTTTGAGGCCAACAAGATGCGGGTGTGCGCCTGGTTCACGGTGGACGACCTGATGTTCCTGAAGCGGGGCGGCCGCCTGGGCGGCGGCGCCGCGGTGGTGGGCACCCTGCTGGGCATCAAGCCCATCCTCCATGTGGACGACGACGGCCATCTGATCGCCATGGAAAAGGTGCGGGGCCGCCGCGCCAGCCTGGACGGCCTGGTGAAGCACCTGGCCGCCAGCGACGTGCCTGTGTCCGAGCAGGTGGTGTTCGTCAGCCACGGCGACTGCCCCGAGGATTGCGAGTATGTGGTGGAGCGGTGCAAGGCCCTGGGCGCGAAGAAGGTGTATGTGAGCACCATCGGCCCGGTGATCGGCGCCCACTCCGGCCCCGGCACGGTGGCGCTCTTCTTCCTGGCCGCCAAGCGGTAAGAGAAAAACGGCAAAAAGCCGCCGTTCCCCGCGGGGGAACGGCGGCTTTGCACAAAAAAGGAGAACGGCAATGGAATTTACCGAGAAGACGCAGGTGTTCCTGGTGGCCGCCTGGTACAAAGAACTGGTGCGCGCCTTCGGCGAGCGGGGGCGGCGGGCCTTTGTGCTGGCGGTGAAGCACTACGCCCGCCAGCGGGGCGAGCGGATGGCCCAGCGGGCGGTGGGGGACGGGCAGCCCCTGGACTACGCCTCCTACTGCGCCTACCGGGAGTGGGCCCCCTCGGAGGAATCGGTGCGGGAGGGCACCGCCAACGCCACGGCGGTGTGCTCCACCGCGCCGGATTATGTCTACGAGGTGCGCGCCTGTGCCTGGTACGACGCCTTTGCCGCGCTGGACGCGCTGGAGGCCGGGCAGCTTTACTGCCGCCATCTGGACGAGGCCATGGCCCGGGCCTTCAGCCCGTCGCTGGAATTTTACACGGTGGAGACCCGCCACTGCGCCGACCGGTGCGTCTTTTGCATCCGGAACGCGGGCTTTGACCCGCAGCAGGAGCGGCCCCGCCGCCCGGAGCAGCTCCGGGGCTTCGATTACCACTGCGCCCACACCTTTTACGCCTTCGGGGAGGTGGCGGCGGGGGCCTTCGGCCGGTCGGGCGCGGCCCTGGCCGCCCGGGTGCTGGACTCTTTTGAACAGGCGTGGGGCGGCGAGGCGCGCCGGCGGCTCACCGCCTTCGCCGCCGAGAACTTCGACCGGGCCTGAGGGGCGGCGGGGGCCGGCATGGAAAAACGGCGGTCCCGCCCCGGGATGCCGGCGCGTAAAACGCACAGAGCGGCCCCGCAAGCCATCCGGGCTTGCGGGGCCGCTCCCTTTGTATGGTCCTGGCTCAGCCGTCCAGCAGGGCCACGGCCACGTCGTTCACGTTGGTGCCGGTGGGGCCGGTGACGATCAGGCCGCCGGTCTTTTGCAGGGCGTGGTAGGCGTCGTTGTCCTGCAAAACGGCGTAGAGGTCCAGCCCGGCCGCCCGCAGTGCGGGCAGGGTGTCGCAGTCGGCGTAGCCGCCGGCCGCGTCGGTGGGGCCGTCGGTGCCGTCGCTGCCCACGCTGAATACCGCGCCCCCGGGCACGCTCTCCAGCCCGGCGGCGGCGGCCAGGGCCAGCTCCTGGTTGCGGCCGCCCTTGCCGGTGCCGGTGAGGCGCACCACCGTCTCGCCGCCGGCCAGAAAAGCCAGCCGCCGGCCCTGGCCGGCGTGGGTCTGGAGCACCGAGGCCAGAAAGCTGCCCGCCTCCCGGGCCTGGCAGCACAGCCGGTCGGTGAGCAGCACCGGCTCATAGCCGAGGGATTGGCAGGCCTGGGCGGCGGCGGCGCACAGCTGCCGCACCGAGCCGGTGATCTGGGTGGTCACGTTGTCCAGCTGCTTGGGGGTCTCCTCCTCCATCAGGGCCAGCGCCCCGTCGCTCAGCTTCAGGCCGTATTTGGCGATGATCGCCTTCGCGTCGGCGGCGGTGGAGGAGTCGGGATAGGCGGGGCCGGAGGCGATCATGTCCAGCGGGTCGCCCAGGATGTCCGACAGCACGATGCTGTACACCCGGGCCGGGTCGCACAGGCGGGCAAACTTGCCCCCCTTCACCGCCGACAGGCGCTTGCGCAGGGTGTTGATCTCCACGATGTCCGCCCCGCAGGCCAGCAGCTGCCGGGTGATGTCCGCCAGTTCCCCGCCGCTCACCAGCGGCTTTTCGAACAGGGCCGACCCCCCGCCGGACACCAGAAAGAGCACCGTATCCTGGGGGGTGAGGCCCCGCACCAGGTCGATGGCCGCCTGGGCCCCGGCGAAGCTGTTGTCGTCCGGCACGGGGTGGCCGGCCTCCCGGATGTCAAAGTTGGCGATGGGGCCCTTGCTGTGACCGTACTTCGTGACCACCACGCCCGCCTCGATGCGGCTGCCCAGCAGGTCGGCGGCGCACTTTGCCATCTGCCAGGCCGCCTTGCCCACAGACACCAGCCGCACCCGGCCGGGGAACTCCCGGCCTTCCAGCGCCCGCCGCACCGCCTCGTCCGGCTGCACGGCGCGGATGGAGGCGGCCACGATGGCGTCGGCGTCTCTTCGTAATTTTTCGTTCACAGGGAATCTCTCCTTTCCTTGGGGCCCTTGAAAAAAGCGGGCGGGATGTGCCGCTCATCCCGCCCGCGGTGTGCAGTTTCGGATCAGAATACCAGCGACAGCAGGAAGATCTCCACCATGGAAGCGACGCCAAGCACCAGCGTCATCATGGTCTGGGTCTTGTAGCCCTGTTCCGGGGTCATCTCACCGAAGTTGGTGACCACCCAGAAGTAGGAGTCGTTGGCGTGGGAGACGGTCATGGCGCCGGCGCCGATGGCCATGACGGTGAGGGCGGCCCGCACGGGGCTGGCCAGGCCCAGCACTCCCAGCAGCGGGGCCACGATGCCCGCGGTGGTGGTGATGGCCACGGTGGAGGAGCCCTGGGCGCTCTTGAGGATGGCCGCCAGCAGGAAGGGGAACAGGATGCCCACAGCCTCCAGGGCGGTGGCGTTGTCGGTGATGAAGGACACCAGGCTGGTGGAGGAGATCACCTTGCCCAGCACGCCGCCCGCCGCGGTGACGAACAGGATGGGGCCGGTGGTCTTCAGGGTCTCGTTGGTGATGGTGTAGAAATCCGCCATCTTGCCGGCGCCCGCCAGCTGGAGGATGCCGAAGATGGTGCCCACCGCCAGCGCGATGATGGGCTTGCCCAGGAAATCGCACAGGGAGAAGAGCATGCCGGTCCAGCCGGCCATGGAGGCGATGGAGCCCAGGGCCATCAGCACGATGGGCACCAGGATGGGGGCCAGGGCGTTCAGGCCGCCGGGCAGCTTGCCGTACTCGGCCACCAGCTGCTCATAGCTCTTGGTCACGCGGGAGGCGTCTTCCTCGTCGGCGCTCTTGACCTTGCCGCCGATGAACTTGGCGTAGAAGTAGCCGGCGATCAGGGGGAACACCGAGGCCAGCGCGCCCACGCCCATTACCAGCAGCAGGTTGTTGCCCACGCCCAGGGTGTTGGCGGCGGCGATGGGGCCGGGGGTGGGGGGAATGAACACATGGGAGATGTACAGGCCGGCGCTCAGAGCCACGGTCATGGCCACGCTGGAGGTGCCGGTGCGCTTGACCAGCGCGCTGCGGATGGGGTTGAGGATGACGAAGCCGCTGTCACAGAACACGGGGATGGAGACCACCCAGCCCATCAGCTCAATGGCCAGCTCGGGGTGCTTTTTGCCCACCAGCCGGATGACCATGTCCGCCAGCTTCAGCGCCGCGCCGGTCTTTTCCAGAATGGAGCCGATCAGCGCGCCCAGGATGATGACGATGCCGATGCTGTTGAAGGTGCCCGAGAAGCCCGCGCCGATGACGGTGGGGATGCCGGAGACGGTGGTGCCGTCGGCGTTCTTCACATCGGTGAGGGGGATGCCGGCGATCAGCGCCAGCACCACCGACACCGCCATGATGGCCAGGAACGGGTGGACCTTGAACTTGGAGATGGCCACGATCATGACCACGATCGCAAGAACAAAGGCGATGATAAGCGGTATACCTGTCATAACGATTCCTCCTGTCGCAAAAATCACAGCATATTCACCAAAAACTTTTCAGTGAACGCTGTTTTCGTAGATTTATTGTACAACAGGAGCCGGCCGGAATGCTATGGCCCGAAAAACGCAATTGCGGCCGTATCTTTGTCATCGGGAACAAAGGGGTAAGTTTTTTACCGCCTCTTTTGTGGGAGCCTCACAAAGGAGCGGCCTGGTTTTCCATATCCCGGTAGAACAGCAGCGCCAGGTAGAGGGTGGGCGCGTCGCTGGGTTTGCGCACGTCCAGGCCGGTCTCCTCCGCCAGCCGGCGCAGGCGGTACTGCAGGGTGTTTTTGTGGATGAACAGCGTCGCCGCCGCGGCGTTCAGCGAGCCCTCGGTGAGGAAATAGGCCTCCAGCAGGTCCATCTCCTCCCCCAGCCGGGCCAGGGGCCGGTGGGGGAACACCCGACGGAGAAATTCCACCTTGCGGCGGGCGGGCACGTCGTCCAGGATCATCTCGGCCCCCAGGCGGCAGTAACTCACCACGGCGTTGCGCCGGTGGTGGGCGATGCGCCAGGCCCGGTTGGCCTGCAGGTAGGCCAGATGCAGATCGTCGGCGCCGCCGTCCACCCCGGCCATCATCTCCACCCCGTGCCGCCGGCGCACCGTCTCCACGATCTGCGCGGCCAGTTCCTCCGGGTCCAGCGAGTCCCGCCGGGGCACCAGCAGGATCTGGCGGCCGGCGTTGCGCAGGGTCAGCGCCCCGCCGCACCCGGCCAGGCAGCCGGTGACGGTGGCCTCCGCCTCCTCCAGCAGCTGCTGCCCGCGGGAGGTGCCCACCAGTTCGGTGAGGCGGCGGGCGCTCACCACCAGCACCCGCCGGGCGGCGCGGATGTCCACCCCCAGGGCGAACCCCCGCTCGGACAGCTCCTGCGGGTTGGACAGCCCGCTGCCCAGCACCCAGTCCTCCAGAAAGCGGCTGCGCACCCGGCCGTCCAGCCGGCGGCGGTCCTGCTCGCTGCGCTCCCGGATGAGGATCTCGGTCATCTTCTTCACGATCTGGCCGTAGGCGAACACCTCGTCGTAGCCGCCGGTGATGCCGATGACCCCCACGATCTCCCCGTTCTCCTCGATGGGCAGGTTGACGCCCCGGCGCACGGTGGGGGTCTCCGCCTCCGGCCGGATGTACAACTCCGGCAGCCGGTGGGAGATCACCTGGTACGCCCCCTGGTGGAACATCCCGATGCGCTTGGGGTCGGTGCTGGCGATGATGTGGCCGGTCTCGTCCATCATGTTGATGTTCTGGCGCACCAGCGCGCCGATCTCCTCCACGATCTGCTGGGCGCTGCTGCGGGAAAGGTGATGCATGGAGCCGCCCTCCTTTCGGTTTTCTCCATCATAACACAGCGCGCGGGGATTTTCATCCCCGCGCGCTGTTTCGCCGGCAAAGCCGGCGGCCTTATTCCTTTTTCAGCGAGCCCAGGCAGCCCAGGATGCTGTCCGCCGCGCTGAGCTTCATGGCCTCTTTCTCGGCAAAGGCCGCGTCGGCGGTGTTCCACAGGCTGATGGCCCTCCGGGTGGCCAGGATGGAACTGGCGCTCACGCTGAACTCGTCCAGCCCCCAGGCCAGCAGCAGCGGCAGCAGCGCCGGGTCGGCGGCGGCCTCGCCGCACATGCCCACCGGGATGCCCGCCGCCTTGGCCGCGGCGATCACGCTTTTGATGCTGCGCAGCACCGCCGGGTGGAACACGGTGTAAAGCTTCGCCACCTCGGCGTTGCCCCGGTCCACCGCCAGGGTGTACTGGGTCAGGTCGTTGGTGCCGATGCTGAAGAAGTCCGCCTCCTGGGCCAACAGGTCCGCCACCAGGGCGGCGGCGGGGGTCTCGATCATCACGCCCACCTTGATGTCCGCGTCAAAGGCCTTGCCCTCGGCGGCCAGCTGGCTCTTGGCCTTTTCCAAAAGGGCCTTCGCCGCCCGCAGTTCCTCCACGCCGGTGACCAGCGGCAGCATGATGCGCACGTTGTGCTTCTCCGCGCCCGCCTGCAGCAGGGCCCGCAGCTGCACCAGGTACAGGTCGGGATTGTCCAGGCAATAGCGGATGGCCCGGTGGCCCAGGAAGGGGTTCTCCTCCTTTTTCATGGCCAGGTAGGGCACGTCCTTGTCGCCGCCCACGTCCAGCGTGCGGATGATGACCTCTTTGCCGGCGAACTGGGCCGCCACCTGCCGGTAGGCCGTCAGCTGCTCCTCCTCGGTGGGGGCGGCGTCCCGGTCCATGAACAGGAATTCGGTGCGGAACAACCCGATGCCCTCGGCGCCTTTCTCCAGGGCGGGGGCGGCGTCCTCCGGCCGGCCGATGTTGGCGTAGAGCGCCACCGTGCGCCCGTCGGCGGTGACGGTGGGCTTGCCCAGATAGCCCTTGAGCATGACCCGCCGCTTCTCAAAGGTGACCCGGCGCGCCTCGTAGTCCTTCACGGTGCGCTCGTCCGGGTCCACATAGACGTGGCCCAGCTCGCCGTCCATGGCGATCTTCACCCCCGGGGCGATGGCGGCCAGCGCACCCGGCACGCTGAGCACCGCGGGGATCTCCAGCGCCCGGGCCAGGATGGCCGAGTGGCTGGTGGCGCCCCCCGTCTCGGTGATGATGCCGGCGATATTCTCCCGCTTCAGGCCCACCGTCATGCTGGGGGTCAGGTCGTGGGCCACGATCACCGAACCCGCCGGCGCGGCGGCCAGGTCCTGATCCTCCCGGCCCAGCAGGGTCTTGAGCAGCCGGTCCCGCAGGTCGGCCACGTCGGTGGCCCGCTGGCGGGTCAATTCGTCCTCCACCCCGCTGAACATGGCGATGAAGCTGCCGCACACCGCGTCCACCGCCGCCTCGGCGGTGGAGCCTGCCTCGATCTGCTCGTTCATCTGGCTCAGCATGAACGGGTCGGCCAGCATCATGACCTGGCCGGAGAGGATCTCCGCCGCGTGTTCGCCCACACGGCTGGTCATGGTCTTGGCCATGGAGGCCAGCGCCTCGCTCACCGTCTTGGCCGCGGCGGCCAGCCGGGCCTTCTCGTTCTCGGCCCCGGAATACACCACGGCCGAGTAGTCCAGATCCTGCGGCTGCACCACCAGCGCGGTGCCGATGCCCACGCCGGCGCAGACGCCCGTACCCTTCAACATGGCGACAGTCTCCTTCCCTTGTGTGTTCGTTACTCGCCCAGGCCGCTGTCGATCAGCCGCAGGGCCTCCGTCAGGGCGGCCTGCTCGTCGGGGCCGCTGCACTGCACCTCCACCTCGGTGCCGCACTTGATGCAGGCGGCGATCAGGTTCATGATGCTCTTGGCGTTCACGGTCTTGCCGTTCGCCACCAGTTCCACCTCGCTGTCGAACTTCATCATGGCGTTGGCGAACATGCCGGCGGGACGCATGTGCATCCCCATGGGGTTGACGATCTTGGTTTTCTTCGAGACCATTTTATATTCTCCTTTGTTTGTGAGGTGAAAAGCGGGGGGCGCACAGCCCCCCGCGCGGTTCACAGGATTCAGGCTTCCTTGTTCTTCTTGAGCAGGGCCAGCATGGCCATGCCCACCACGCTGCCGGCCACCAGGCTGATGACGTAGCCCGCCACGTTGGTGACCACCGGGAAGACGAAGATGCCGCCGTGGGGGGCCATCAGGCCGCAGCCGAACACCATGGAGAGCGCGCCGGCCACCGCGCTGCCCACCACGCAGCTGGGGATCACCCGCAGGGGATCGGCGGCGGCAAAGGGGATGGCGCCCTCGGAGATGAAGCACAGGCCCATGATGTAGTTCACCGGGCCGGACTTGCGCTCGTCGGCGGTGAACTTCTTCTTGAAGAAGGTGGTGCACAGGGCGATGGCGATGGGGGGCACCATGCCGCCCACCATGACGCTGGCCATCATCTGATACTCGATGGCCCCCTGGCCCGCGCCCGCCGCCAGGGCGGTGGCGATGGCGCCGGTGCCGGTGACGTAGGCAGCTTTGTTGAAGGGGCCGCCCATATCGATGCTCATCATGCCGCCCAGCACAGCGCCCATCAGCACCTTGCTGGTGCCGCCAAGACCGGCCAGGAAACCGGTCAGCGCGGTGTTCAGCGCGCCCACGATGGGCCCGAAGGCACACATGAACAGGCCCATGAACAGAACGCCCACCACGGGGTAGATCAGGATGGGCTTGATGCCCTCCAGGCTGCGGGGCAGCTTGTCACACAGCTTTTCCAGGCCCAGCATGAAGTAGCCGCCCACGAAGCCCGCCAGCAGCGCGCCCAGAAAACCGGAGGAGACGGCCGTGCCGGTGCCCAGGATGGTGGCGAAGCTGGTGCCGGCAGCCGCCAGGCTGCCGCCCACGAAGCCCACCACCAGGCCCGGCCGGTCGGCGATGCTCATGGCGATGTAGCCCGCCAGGATGGGCAGCATGAAGTTGAAGGCCGCGTTGCCCACCGTCTTGAAGAAGGCGGCCACGGGGGTGCCCATGCCGAAGTTGGCGGCGTTGTTCGGGTCAAAGGTGTCCAGCAGGAAGGCCAGGGCGATCAGGATGCCGCCGCCGATGACGAAGGGCAGCATGTGGGACACGCCGTTCATCAGGTCCTTGTAGGTCTTGCGGCCCAGGGACTCCTTCACCGCGGAGGAGGCGGCCTCCGCGGCCTCGCCGCCGCCCTGGTGGTGGTAGACGGGCACCTTGCCCTCCTCCACCTGGCGGATCAGCTCCTCGGGACGGTGGATGCCGTCGCTCACCGGCACGAACAGCACCGGCTTGCCGTCAAAACGGGCGGTCTCCACGTTCTTGTCGGCGGCCACGATGATGCCGTCGGCAGCGGCGATCTCGGCGGCGGTCAGGGCGTTCTTCACGCCGCCGGAGCCGTTGGTCTCCACCTTCACGGTCACGTTCATGGCTTTGCCGGCCTTCTCCAGCGCCTCGGCGGCCATGTAGGTATGGGCGATGCCGGTGGGGCAGGCGGTGACCGCCAGCACCCGGTACTCGGCGCCCTCGTTTTTGGCGGCCTTGGCGGCGGCCTCCTCGCTGGTCTCCACCGACTCCACGCCCGGCACGCCCGCCTCGCCGTACTTGGCGGCCTCGGCCTTGTCGATCACCGCCAGGAACTCGTCGGTGGTCTTGGCGGCCCGCAGCGCGGCGGTGAAGTCCGCGTCCATCAGCAGCACCATCAGGCGGCTGAGGATCTCCAGATGGAGGTTGCCGTCCATGGGGGCGGCGATCATGAAGAACAGGTCGCTGGGCTTTTTGTCCATGGCGCCGTAGTCCACGCCCTCGGTGAGGGTCATGGCCGCGAGACCGGGGTTCGCCACCGCGTCGCTCTTGGCGTGGGGCACCGCGATGCCCGCCTCGATGGCGGTGCTGCTCTGGGCCTCACGGGCCAGGATGGCCTCCTTGTAGGCGGCCTTGTCCGCCAGGTGGCCGCCGGCGGCCTGCAGGTCGATCAGGGTGTCGATGGCGCTCTGTTTGTCAGCCGCCTGACCGCCCAGCAGGATGCTCTGGGGTTTGAGCAAATCTGTGATGCGCATGTTGTTCCTTCCTCTCGGTGTTTTTTATCTGTATAAAGCAAAGGCTCTGCCCGCTTTGGGTCAGCAATGGGGAATGGGGCCCGGTGTCAGCGCCGCAGCAGGGCGTCGATCTCCGCCCGGGTGGCCAGGGTGTCGGAGAAGGCGGTGGCGCTGCCGCAGGCGGAGCCCAGGCGCAGCGCCCAGTCGTAGTCGCCCTTTTCCAGCCAGCCGGCCACAAAGCCGGCCACCATGGAATCGCCCGCGCCCACCGAGTTCTTCACCTTGCCCCGGAAGGCCTCCAGCCGGTGCACGCCGCCGGTCTCGTCCAGCAGCAGCGCGCCGTCGCCCGCCATGCTCACCAGCACGTTGCGGGCGCCCTTTTGCTGCAAAAGGCGGGCGCAGTCGGCGATCTCGTCGTCGGTGGAGAGGGTGCGGCCGAAGATCTCGCCCAGCTCGTGATTGTTGGGCTTGACGAGGAACGGCCGGTAGGGCAGCACCTTCACCAGCAGCTGGCCGGTGGCGTCCACCGCGCACAGCACCCCTTTGGGGGCCAGCTGTTCCAGGATGCGCTGGTAGATGTCGCTGGGCAGGCTGGCGGGAATGCTGCCCGCCAGCACCAGCACGTCCCCCGCGCCCAGGGCGTCCAGCTTTTTGAACAGTTGCCGGAGGGCGTCGGCGGGGATGTCCGGCCCGCGGCCGTTGATCTCGGTCTCGGCGGAGGCCTTGATCTTCACGTTGATGCGGGTGAGCCCCCCGGGCAGATGGATGAAGTCGGTGGTCACTCCCCGGCGGGCCAGGCCCGTTTCCACGGCGTCGCCGGTGAAGCCGGCCACAAAGCCCAGGGCCACGCTCTCAAAGCCCAGCTGCCCCAGCACGCAGGAGACGTTGATGCCCTTGCCGCCCAGCTGGATGTCCTCGCTGTCGGTGCGGTTCACGTCCCCCGGCACCAGGTCCGACAGGCGCACCACATAGTCCAGCGCGGGGTTAAAGGTAACGGTGTAGATCATTGGTCCGGTTCGACCTCCTTGACGATGGCGTGTTTGGCGTATGTTTTGTCCGGCAGGCGGTCGGTGAGGATGCAGGCCCGGTCCAGCGGGGCGATGGACACCGCCGACACCCGGCCGAACTTGGAGGAATCCGCCAGCACATAACTCACATAGGCCTGGGTCATGGCGGTGGATTTCACCAGCGCTTCCTCCGGGTCGGGGGTGGTGTAGCCCTGGCTGAGGGCGATGCCGTTCACCCCCAGAAACGCCTTGGTGAAGTTGTAGCGGGAGAGGCTTTGCACCGCCGCCGCCCCCACGATGGCCTCGGTGCCCGGCTTGAGCATCCCGCCCGGCACAAAGGCCCGAAAGCCCTTCTGCACCAGCTTTTGCGCGTGCATCACCCCGTTGGTGATGAACACCGCGCCCCCCGGCTGCAGAAAGTCCAGCATCATCAGGGTGGTGCTGCCCGCGTCCAGAAAGACCACGTCGTCCGGCTGGATCTGCCGGGCCGCGTAGCGGGCGATGGCCTGCTTTTCGGCCACGTTCTGCTGCTCCTTGGCGCTCATGGTCTCCTCGCCCGCGTCGAAGGTGTCCTCCCGGGCCACGGCGCCGCCGTGCACCTTGTTTAGTTTGCCCTGCCCGGCCAGGAGTATCAGATCCCGCCGGATGGTGGACTCGGAGGTGTTCAGCGCCCGTGCCAGCTCGGTGACGGTGGCCGCCCTCTTTTTGTGCAGCAGTTCCTGGATCACAGCGAACCGTTCCTCTGCCAGCATGCCGTCACTTCCTTTCTTCTGCCTTCACTATACCACGTCAAATAATCAAAATCAAGCATAAGCATGCATATTCGTGCACAAACTTCCCGGATTATTTTGGTCACCATGCACAGTTTTGACGTAATTCGCGGAAAAAACGGGGGATGAACGGGAAAAAGCGCGCGAAATCCGCAAAATTCGTGCGCGTTCGGGCGGCGCGCAGAAAAGCGGCCCGGTGAGAACACCGGGCCGCTTTGGACGGAAAATGTTTTTTACAGGGACCGGCGGCGGGCCTCCCGTTTCAGAAAGCCTGCCGCAGCATCCGAAAAAATCAGGGGTCGGCGGGGAGGGTGAGATCCTCCTCCAGCAGACGGGCTTTGACCTGCAGCAGGCTGGCGGCCTCGGTGGCGAAGCAGCGCACCCCCTGGCGGGCGTAGCGCACCACCTGGTTGGGGCTGCCCGCGTGCACCCCGCAGATGCACACCGGCGCGCCCGCGGCCTTGGCGGCGTCCAGGGCCATGCCCACCAGCCGGTGCACCGCCGGGCTTTGCCCGCTGAAAAATTCCGAAAAACGGCTGTCCAGCCGGTCGGCGGCGTAGGTGTACTGGATCAGGTCGTTGGTGCCGATCACCAGAAAGCGGCAGCCGGCGGCCAGGATGTCCGGCGCCAGCAGGGCCGCGCTGGGGGTCTCCACCATGCAGCCGAACTCCAGTTCCTCGTTGAACACCACCCCCCGGCGGCGCAGGGCGCGGCGGGCCTTCTCCACATGTTCCATGGCCTGCAGCCAGTCCTCGGGGGTGCTCACCATGGGGATGGACACCCGCAGCGGCCCCCGGGTCCCCGCCCGCAGCAGCGCGCACAGCTGCTCCTCGAACATCTGGGGATGGGCCAGGCTCATCCGCAGCCCCCGCATGCCCAGCGCCGGGTTGGGGGAATCCTCGGTGAGGCCGGGCACGCTCTTGTCCGCCCCGATGTCAAAGGTGCGCACCGTCACCGGCTTGCCGCCGGCGGCCTGCAGGCAGCTGAGGTAGAAGAAATACTGCTCCTCCTCGCTGGGCACGCGCCCGGCCATGATGGAGAACTCGCTGCGCAAAAGGCCCACGCCCTCGGCCCCCGCCTGCATCGCCAGCTCCACGTCCTCGGGGCCGGAGCAGCTGGCCAGCAGGGCCACATGGGTGCCGTCCTTGGTGCGGCAGGGCCCCGCGCCCAGGGCGGCCAGCCGCTTTTTCAGGATGGAGGCCCCCACGATGCGCCGCTGGGCGTCCTTGCGGGCGGCCTCGTCCGGCTGGAGGATCAGGCAGCCGTTGTCCGCGTCCAGCACGCCGCCGCCGGCGCAGTTCTGCTCCAGAAAGGCGCCGCCCAGCTGCACCACCGCCGGGATGCCCATGGTGCGGGCGATGATGGAGGCGTGGCTCTGCTCGCTGCCCTCGGCGCAGGCCACCCCCAGCAGCATCCCCCGGCCGATGGCCACGATGTCGCTGGGGTAGAGGAATTCGCTGATGAGGATGGAGGGGGTCTCCAGCCGCAGGGGGGTGCGGGGCCGCCCGTCCAGGATGTTCACCACCCGGCGGCAGGCGTCCCGCACGTCCATCGCCCGCTGGCGTATGTACTCGTCGTCCCCCGCCTCGATGCGCCCGGCGTAGATCTCCGCCGCCCGCTCCACCGCGGGGGCGGCCCCCGCGCCGGCGGCGATGTAGGCCGCGATCTCCCGGTTGAGGCCGGGGTCGTCCAGCATCACCCGCTGGAACAGGAAGATGTCCTTGTCGGTGCCCTCGGCGGCCTCCTCCAGCTGGCGCAGTTCGTCCTTGGCCAGCACCACCGCCGCGTTTAGCAGCGCCTGCTCCCGGCCGGGGGTCTGCACCACCCGCTCCAGCCCCGGCCCGCTGTGATGCAGCCGGCGCACCGGCCCCATCACCAGGCCGGGCGACGCCTTTGTGCCCTGATACACCAGCATGGATCCTCGCCCTCCTCTCGCTGCCGGCCTGCCGGCCGGGCTCAAAACGGATGCGGTCGGCGCCTTACTGCGCCGTCAGAACAAAGCGGACCAGCGCCGTCAAAAACTCGCCCGGGGCGGCCGCGGCGGCCGCGGACTCCTTCAGGCACAGGCCCGCGCCCTCCCGGAACAGGGGGGCAAAGCGGGCCGCGGCCGCGCCGTCGCTCTTTTCCAGAAAGGCCGCGCACAGCCCGTCGGCGGTGTAAAGGCCCACCGGGTCCACCCCGGCCAGTTCGGCCGCCCGCTCCAGCGGCAGCAGCGCCCGGGCTGGCCCGGCGGGGCAGGCGGATTCCATCGGGCGCAGCGCCGCGCCCTCCGCCAGCGCCAGGGCGGGGTTGCGGCCGATGGCCGCCCGCAGCACCCGGGCGTAGGGCCGCACGAACCGCTCGGCCAGCTCCTTCTCCTCCCCCGCGCGGATGGCGTAGGCGGTGCCGGAAAGGCGGCCGAAGGCGCGGTAGCAGTCCTGATAGCCCAGGGCGATGTTCCGCCTGGCGGTGGCGGGCTCGAAGCGCAGGATGGGCCCCAGGTCCCAGTAGCTGCGCACGAAGGTGGTGGGCAGGCCGGTGAGGTTGGGCAGGGTGACGCCCACCCCGTCCACGTCCACCGCCAGCAACTCCTCGGCCCCCATCCGGGCCGCCAGGCCCAGGGGCATGTTGTCGGACCAGCCCCCGTCGATGTACTCCTCCCCGTCGATGACGTGGGGCCGGAAGGCCGGGAAGCAGGCGGCGGAGGCCAGCATGTAGTCCGCCAGTTTGCCCTCGGGGATCTCCTCCAGGGTCAGCTTCAGGGGCTTCAGGGTGTTCTTCTGCACCGTCACCAGGCCGTAGCGCACCGGCGAAGCGCGCAGGGCCTTTTCGTCCACCACCCGGCGCACCGTGGCCTCCAGGGGCGACACGTCCATGCCGCCCTGTTCCACCGCCGCCTGCAGAAAGGCGGCCCAGTCGGCGGGGCGGCCGTCCGCCGCCGGCTCCATCACCTGCCCGTCCCCGATGGTGAGCCACATCTCCTGGGCCAGTTCCCAGTCGTCCAGCGCGAAGAGCGCCCCGTTCAAACACCCCACCGAGGTGCCGGCGATCACGCCGCAGCGCCAGTCCAGTTCGGTGAGGGCCTTGTAGACCCCCACCTGGTAGCTGCCCCGGGCGCCGCCCCCGGCCAGCACAAGACCCTTTGTCATCCCTGCGTCCTTTCCGGCCCGGGCGGGCCCCTGTTGCGAAGTCTTTTATGTATACCATATTATACCACGAATTTATGACGGAACAACGGCGGATCGGTAAAACCAAAATGACAAAAAATCAGCATATTTTACAAATTCTATTGCCCTTTGTGGAGAAAGAGGATATAATAAAACAACAAGAGTGCGTCGCCCGTAGCCTGCCGCGGAATGCGGCAGGCTGTTTTACACGGGGACGCCCAACATCAAAAGACCTGCTAACAAAAGTCAAGTAGAAATTTCAGATTTTTGGGAGCGGCAAAAAGACAACACAAAATCAAGCCGCTGAGCATCTCAAAATCGAAAGGGCGGCCAGCCAGATGGTATGACACGAAAATTA
>DWYI01000031.1 GCA_019118765.1 Candidatus Allofournierella merdavium
ACGGACATAAAAGCCCAAGGAGGGATTGGTCAGCCAGTTGCTCCCCTTATTGTAGCTTAGGCACGAGATGGAGAGAAAGCCGGACTGGCTGCCCGGCTTTCCTGTCCAAATTTATTGTAATAGGAGGGAAATCGTTTTGGAAAAGCAAACTCGCAGCGGTTGGGACACCTTTAAAGCCTGGTTCGGCATCGGCGCGCTGATGTTCGGTACATACTGCGGCGCCAACATGGCCTCCGGCGTGTACGCCTCGGCCTACATCGTCACCCTGGGCGGCGGCTGGGCCTTCCTGTGGCTGGCCATCTTCTGCTTCGCCATGTCCTTCTTCTGCGCCATCGGCCTGGACTTCATCCGCGCTTACAAAACCAGCAACTACAACGCCTACTATCTGGCGCTGTACGGCGTTGACAAGCCCAATTCCAATCCGGTTCTGAAGGGCATCGTCACCATCTTCTTCGACATCTACACCATCCTGATGGGCGTGGTAACGGTGGCCGCCACCGTGGCGCTTTTTGCCGAGTTGTTCAACTCGCTGCTGGGCGTGCCGGTGTTCCTGGGCAGCGTGATCGCCGTGCTGCTGTTCACGGTGCTCACCATCTACGGCGCTTCCTTCCTGCGCAAGTTCAACACCGTGATGACCATCTCGCTGATCCTGTCGCTGGTGGCCATTCTGATCGCGGTGATCGTTGTGAGGGGCGACGTGCTGGCCGAGCGCATCGGCAACTTCAGCATCGGGCCGGACTGGGGCCTCACCACGGTGAGCGCGCACATGTCCATGTTTATCTCCTACTGCTTCACCACCTCCAACTGGGGCTCCTCGCTGAGCAACTACGCCGACCAGATCCACACCAAGAAGGACGCCATCGGCTCCGGTATCACCATCGGCGTGCTGGTCACCCTGCTCTTTGTCATGACCGGCGCCATCGTGCTGCCCTTCATGCCGGAAGTTTACGAAGGCACCCCCATCCTGATGATCTGCCAGCAGTACCTCAGCCCCGTGCTGACCATCGTCTACTGGATCGTGGTCATCTTCTCGGTGGTGTCCACCGCCCCCACCTTCACCTTCAATGTGGCGAACCGCTGGTCTATCGTCTGGAAGAGCGAAAAGGTTCCGCAGAGGGTCAAGTTCTTTGTCATCGCCCTGGCCTTCCTGCTGGCCTGCTGGTTCATCTCCGGCGTGGGCCTGATGGCCATCGTCCAGAAGGGCTATGTGCTGCTGGGCAACCTGGCGCTGTTCGCCATCGCCATCCCGCTGCTCATTTCCATCGTGCGGGTCGCCAAACTGGATAAGGCAAACAAGAAGCAGGCCGCCAACAACGGGTAACACCGCTTCACGCCCCGGTGGGGCGTTCGGGCTTTGCTGCTGACCCGATGCCCGGCGATACAGGCTTGTATTGTCGGGCATCGTTTTGTGTGTGTGTGGTTCATCGGGCCCGAGCGGCCCTCTGAAAGGAGAAACGTCATGGATTCCAAATGCTACCAGAACTATCTGAAGATCCTGCACAAGGAGCTGATCCCCGCCATGGGCTGTACCGAGCCCATTGCCATCGCCTTTGCCGCGGCAAAGGCGCGGCAGGTGCTGGGTGCCATGCCCGAGGAGATGGTGGCCCTGTGCAGCGGCAACATCATCAAGAACGTGAAGGGCGTGAACGTGCCCAACGCCGGCGGGCAGAAGGGCATCGAGGTGGCCGCCGTGCTGGGCGCGCTGGCCGGCGACGCCGACCTGGAACTGGAGGTCATCAGCCGGGTGCCCCCCGAGGCCGCCGACCAGGTGCGCCGGCTGGTGGCGCAGGGCGTGTGCCGCTGCGAACTGGCGGAGGGCGTGGAAAACCTGTACATCCGCATTGAGGCCAAAGCCGGCGCCGACACCGCCGTGGTGGAGGTAAAGACCAAGCACAACCACATCGCCCGCATCGAGAAAAACGGCCAGGTGCTGCTGGAGGCGGACGACATCCCCACCGAGGACGCCGGCGACAAGAGCCAGCTGAACCTGCGGGACATCCTGGAATTTGCCGACACAGTGGAGATCGGGGATGTGAAGGAACTGCTGGATCAGCAGATCAACTGCAACAGCGCCATCGCCCGGGAGGGCCTGGGGGGCAACTGGGGCGCCGGCGTGGGCCGCACCCTGCTGGAGGTGAACGGCGACGGGGTGCGCACCCGTGCCATGGCCAACGCCGCCGCCGGTTCCGACGCCCGGATGAACGGCTGCGCCTTGCCGGTGGTGATCAACGCGGGCAGCGGCAACCAGGGCATCACCTGCACCATGCCGGTGGTGACCTACGCCCGGGAGATGGGCGTCAGCGACGAAAAGCTCTACCGCGCCCTGACCCTGACCAACCTCATCGCCCTGCACCAGAAGCGGTACATCGGCAACCTGTCCGCCTACTGCGGCGCGGTGTCCGCCGGCACCGCCGCGGCCTGCGGCGTTGCCTACCTCCACGGCGAGGGCTACGATGTGATCGGTCGCACCATCATCAATTCCCTGGGCAACGTGGGCGGCATCGTGTGCGACGGCGCCAAAGCCTCCTGCGCGGCCAAGATCGCCAGCGCGGTGAACAGCGGTCTGCTGGGCTATGAGATGGCAAAGCGCGGCCGGGTGTTCCCCTTCGGCGAGGGCCTGGTGGAAGAGGACTACGAGCACACCATCCGCAACTTCGGCCGCCTGGGCAAGGACGGCATGAAGGCCACCGATGTGGAGATCCTGAACATGATGATCGGCAAATAACGCCGCTGCCGCCAGCCGGCGCGGCGGGCATTGCCTGTCCTCTCTCCCGGCGCTGCCCCCCCTGCCGGGAGGACAGGAGCGGGGCCGTCTTCGGACGGCCCCGCCTTTTTTCATTTCGGCGGGTCTTACCGTTGAACCGGCTGCCCCGATGGAGTAAAATAAAGGGAGCATCTGCTACTCACAAACGAAAGGTCGCAAGCGATATGAACTACGATTTCACCTCCATTCTGGACCGCCGCGGCAGGGACGCCGTGGCCGTGGACGGCCTGGGCGCGGGGCCCTTTGCCCCCGCGGCCCCCAAAGAGGGGTTTGACGCCATCCCCATGTGGATCGCGGACATGAATTTCCCCACCGTGCCCACGGTGCCCGCGGCGCTGGCGGAGCGGGCGCGGCACCCCGCCTATGGCTACTTCTCCCCCACCGACGAATATTTCAACGGGATCAGGGGATGGCAGGAAACCCGCAACGGCGTGACCGGCCTGACCCGGGAGTGCATCGGCTACGAGAACGGCGTGCTGGGCGGTGTGATCAGCGCGCTGAACGTGGTGTGCTCCCGGGGAGGCAAGGTGCTGCTTCACTCCCCCACCTATGTGGGTTTCACCTCGGCGCTCTCCAACAACGGCTACGACATGGTGCTCAGCCCCATGACCCGGGACGAAAAGGGCGTTTGGCGGATGGACTTTGCGGACATGGAGGAGAAGCTGCGCACCCAGAACATCCACGCCGCCGTCTTCTGCTCGCCCCACAACCCCTGCGGCCGGGTGTGGGAACGGTGGGAACTGGAACAGGCCATGGCCCTGTTTGAAAAATACGATGTGACCGTGATCTCCGACGAGATCTGGAGCGACCTGATCCTGCCCGGGCACAAGCACATCCCCACCCAGATGGTGAGCGAGTGGGCCCGGCAGAACACGGTGGCGATGTACGCCCCCAGCAAGACCTTCAACCTGGCGGGGCTGGTGGGCAGCTACCACATCATCTACAACAAGCGCCTGCGGGACCGGGTGCTGAAGGAATCCAGCCTGTGCCACTACAACGAGATGAACGTGCTGAGCATGCACGCGCTGATCGCCGCCTATAAGCCGGAGGGCCGCGCGTGGCTGGAGGAACTGCTGGAAGTGCTGGGCGGCAATGTGGACTACGCCTGCGACTACATCCGGCAGCACTTCAAGGGTGTGGAGACCTTCCATCCCCAGGGCACCTACATGCTGTTCGTGGACTGCACCGAATGGTGCGCCGCCCACGGCAGGACCATCGACCAGCTGGAGAAGGCCTGCTGGGACGTGGGGGTGGCGGTGCAGGACGGCCGGGCCTTCCACGGCCCCTGCCATCTGCGGATGAACCTGGCGCTGCCCCTTTCCCGGGTGCGGGAGGCATTCCGCCGGCTGGACAGATACGTCTTCAACGCCTGACGCGGGGCCCGGCCATCCTGTTTATTTGCAGCAAAGCGCCCCCGGGGCGGCACAACGGCCGCCCCGGGGGCGCTGTTTGTGTGGGATTCAGTCGATGACGGTGCGGGTGCGCCCGATGCCCACCACGCTGGCGGTGAGCTTTTTCCAGGTGTTGCAGCCGCAGACGCCGTCCGCCGACAGGCCCACCGCCCGCTGGTAGGCCCGCAGGGCGCTCTCGGTGTTGGCGCCGAACTTGCCGTCCAGGGTGCGGGTGGAGTAGCCCAGGGCGTTCAGCGCGTCCTGCAGGATGAGCACATAGGTGTTCACACAGCCCCGGCGCAGGGTGGGGTAGCCGGAGGTGGTGCCGGAGCAGGCGGGGGTGCCGTAGCGCCGGTCGAAGTGCACCCAGGTGGGGGTCATGCTCTGGGGCTCCACATAGCCCCAGGCGCCGGTGTTCTTGGCCGCCCGCCAGATGGCGTTGCGGGCGGTGGAACCCTGGCCCTGGCCCACGTCAAAGGCCACCCCGGCGTAGTGCTGGCTGGCGGTGCCGTGGCCGCCCTCCCAGATGCGCTTGAAGGCGTAGCCCACATGGATGCCGCTGCCGTAGCTGCGGCGGGTGAGGTTCCAGGCCTCCATGGCGGCGGTGGTGGTCCAGAGGGTAGGGCTGGAGGAGCTGCCCCGGAACTCCCGCACCCGCAGGGTGGTGCCGGTGGAGTAGGGCATGGGGTCGCTCTCGTTGAGGTTGTAGGTCATCATTCGGTTGGTGTAGGAATCGTAGACGAACACTTTTGCCATAAGACATTCTCTCCTTTCAGTTCTGGCCGCAGGGGCAACTGCCGGGTACGGGATCGTTCAGCAGCTGGTAGATGCGCTGCCAGGTCTGGCGGTCCACCACACCGGTGACCGGCAGGCCCAGCCCCTCCTGGAACAGCCGCACCGCCTGCTCGGTGGCTGTGCCGTAGACGCCGTCCACCGGCACGAACTCCGCCGCGCAGTAGAGCACCGCCACCTGGTTCATCAGCGTCTGCAGCTGCATCACCGCGTTGCCCGCGCTGCCCAGGGCCATCACATAACCGGGGTACTCCGGCCCCGCCGCCGCCGCGGCCTCCTCGCTGCCCGAGGCCGCCAGGCTGATGAAGGTGGCGGACAGGGCGTTCCAGACCGTCTCATCGGCCACGCCGGTGACCGGCAGGCCGAACTCCTGCTGGAAGGACTCCAGCGAGGCCCTGGTCAGCGGGCCGAACTCGCCGTCGATGCCGCCGGGAGACTGGACCTCGTCGTAGAAGTAGCCGATGTACTCCAGCAAAAACTGCAGCCAGGCCACATTGTCCCCTTGGGCGCCCTCGACCAGATCGACCCCCGGCCAGGGCTGGAGGTTGTAGGCCAGCAGCAGGCCGTCCTGGCCGCGGAGCACCTGGCTCTGCTGGTAGAGCTTTGCCCAGGTGGCGGGGCCGATGACCCCATCCTGGGTGAGGCCGAACAGCTTCTGGAAGGCTTTCACCGCGGTCTGGGTGGCGGTGCCGAACTCGCCGTCGATGGCGATGCGGGGGATGGAGGAGTAGTAGGCGCTCATCAGCACCAGATAATACTGGGCCTCCCGCACGGCGCGGCCGCTGCTGCCCAGCCGCAGGGGGCTGCCGGGGTAGGTGCCGGGGCGCTGGTCAGGGGCCAGCAGCTGGTTGGTGACGTCGGCGTAGACCTGGTAGAGTTTGCGCCAGGTGGCGGGGCCCACCACGCCGTCCGCCGTGAGGCCGAACTCCCGCTGGAAGGCTTTCACCGCCGCCTCGGTGCCGGAACCGAAGATGCCGTCCACCGCCGGGGCGGGGATGGAGGAATAGTTGCTGGCGGCGATGCGCAGCCAGAACTGCACCTTGCGCACGTCGTCGCCCCGGCTGCCCACCCGCAGCGCGGTGCCGGGATAGCCGTCGTCCGAGGAGTTGATGTCGTTTTCCAGGCTCTGATACTCGGCCCAGATGGCGTCCCAGGTCATGCGGCCCACCACGCCGTCCACCGTGAGGCCGTACTTTTGCTGGAAGGCTTTCACCGCCGCCTCGGTGCCGGCGCCGAAGATACCGTCCACCGCGAGGTCCGGCAGGCCGGTCTCGAACTCCGACAGCTGCTGCAGCCAGAACTGCACCTGCTCCACGCTGTTGCCGGTGTCGCCCCGGCGCAGGGCGGTGCCGGGGTAGCCGCTGCCGGTGATGGTGTCCTGGCTGCCGGTGGGTTTTTCGCCCTCGCTGGTCAGTTCCGCCAGCTTCTTCACGCTGACGTAGATGTAGCTGATCTTGTACCAGGTGGAGCGGCCCACCACCCCGTCGGCGGTGAGGTTGAACTGCTTCTGGAAGGCCTTCACCGACGCCTCGGTGGCCGCGCCGAACACCCCGTCGGTGCCGGGATCGCCGAAGGCGGGGTAGTTCTTGGCGATGCGGGTGAGCTGGCGCTGGATGGTGCGCACCGCCTCGCCGGAATCGCCCCGGCGCAGCGCCGTGCCGGGGTAGCTCTGGGGGATGCCCTGGATGTTGTTTGTGCGCACGATCTCGATGTTGTTGCCGTAGTAGTAGCGCAGGATCTGCAGGGCGTTCAGCCCCTCGCCCGCCCGGTCCACCGTGCCCCACTGCTTCATGCCCGGGCAGGTGACGGATTTGCCGTCGCAGTACTCGGTGTAGTAGGGCTCGATGGTGCCGGTGCGGCGCACGTAGGTGTTGAAGATGTCGTCGGTGATACGCTCCATCGGCTCGAAGATGTCCCGTCCGTGGACGTAGTACTGGTCGTAGCTGGTGGAGTTGGTGATGTTGAAGTTGTAGCCCTTGCTGGGGTACCACTCGGTGAAGATGCGGTTGAGGGCCAGGCTGATCTGGGCGTGGATGTTGGCCCGCAGGGCCTGCTCCGGCCAGGCGGGGCGCACCCATGCCCGCGGCCCCGCGCACAGAAAGCCCCCGGGGCCGAACGTGAACGGCCCCGGGGGCTTTGGCTCCTCTTTTGTTCTTCGCGCCTCAGCCCAGGCGCTCCAGCAGGCGGCGGCGGGCGGCCAGCAGCACTTCGCCGCTGGCCGTGTAGCGGGTGGAGGAGGCGCAGACCTCCTGTGCCAGGGCGTCGGCCGCCGCCGCGTCGCTCCTTTGCAGCTGATACAGCAGCTCGCAGTCCTCCGCGCCGCCCCGCTGGGCCTCGTACCGGGCGCTGCGCAGGGGGCCGTCGGGGCCGGGGTAGACGATGTGGGCGTCGCCGGCGGGCAGCAGCGCCCCCTTGTGGGGGCAGCAGGCGCTGTGCCAGATGTCCCCGCCGATGTAGTAGTTGAAACCCCAGTGCAGGTAGCCGGAAAACCGCTCGCCGGCGGCCAGCCAGAGCAGCCCCCGGCTGACGGTGAGGGGCAGATCCATGCTGCGGTTGGCCGCCCGCCCGGCGGGGAAGGCGCAGGTGTAGAACCACACCTCCTCCCCCGCCGCCTGCAAACGGCGGAAGGCCTGTTTGTTCTTTTCCCAGGTGTCCAGCTTGGGCACCCACACGTCCACCCCGCCGCCCAGATTGGTGGCCTCCACCGCGTCCACGATGGGCGCCCCCGGCAGGAATTTGCGGCAGACGGCCGCCAGGATGCGGTAGGCGGCGGTGTTGTGCACCTGGGGCTCGTCCGCCAGGGCCTGCGCCACCCGCCCCTGCCAGCCGTTTTTCCGGACGACCTCGGCCCACCGGGAAAAATACAGCCGCAGCTGGAAGTACCCCTCCTCGCCGGTGACGGGGAGGGTCTCGTCCCAGAAGGGGTAATACTCGGCGCCGGTCCACTCGCTCCAGTGGGCCACATGGCCGCCGCAGAGCCACCGCGCGCCCTCCTCCAGGGCGATGCGGCCCACCTCCTCGGCCAGGGAGAAGTCGAAGCCGGCGAGTTTTCCCTCCCGCCGCACCGGCCGGCCGGCGGGCAGCAGGATGTGGGTGCAGCGCATTTCCAGCTGGGCGCGGATGTAGCGGCGCATCAGCCGCCGCCACGCCTCTGTGCCCTCGGCGGCCCCGTGCTGGGCGGCGATGTTCTCGTAGCAGAAGAAGTTGAGCATCCCCAGCCTGCCCGCGCCGGCGGCGGGCACCTGCGCGGCGTACACCCGGCACTCCACCGGGCACACCGCCCGCTGGCCGCCCCGCTCCAGCGTCAGCGCGCCGCAATAGCGGCCGGGGGCCTGGTCGGGCGGGACCTCCACGCTGATCCAGAAGGCCCTTCCCTCCGCCGGCCGCCCCGGCTCGCAGGGGAGCAGGGCGTCGTACACCGCAAAGGGGGCCCGCCGGGTGACGTAGTCCCGGCAGGCGCCGTAGTCGGTGGTGGTCATCAGGGTGGGGGCGGTGTTCTCGTTCACCCCCACCTCCCGCAGGCGGTAAAGGCGCGCCGGCGGGCCGCCGGCTTCCCGCCAGGCGAAGGAGAGCCGGCACGCCCCCTCCCCCGCCGAAAGCAGCAGCTGAAAGGCGGCATGGCCGCCCCGGGGCGCGTCCAGCCGGGCCGCCCGCGCCCCGGCGAGGGGGCTGTCCGGGTACAGCCAGGTGCAGTCGTCGCGCACGCAGAAGTCCATGGCGTTCACCTCTCGTCGTCGGAGGGGGCCGTGTCCGCCGCCGGCACACGGATCGTCACCCGCGTGCCCCGGCCCGGCTCGCTCTCGCAGAAAAGGCCGTAGCCCGGCCCGTAGGCCAGGTGCAGCCGCTCGTTGATGTTGCGCACCCCGTAGCCGCCCTTGGTGTTGGCGCTGGAGGCGTCGGCGGAAAAGTTGGCCCGCAGAGTCTCGGCGTCCATGCCCACACCGTCGTCCTCCACCGTGATGACCAGGTCCGCCCCCCGCCGGAAGGCGGCGATGCGCAGGCGGCCGGTCTTGTCCGGCCTTTCGAAGATGCCGTGGATGATGGCGTTCTCGATGATGGGCTGGAGCACGATCTTGATGATGGGGCACGCTTCCACCCCCGGCTCCACCTCCCACTCCACCTGCACCCGGTCCTCAAAGCGCATATTCTGGATCTCCACATAGAGCCGGGCGTGCCGCAGCTCGTCCGCCAGGGGGATGACCTCCCGCCCCCGGCTGAGGGACAGCCGGTAGAACCGGGCCAGGGCGTTGACCATCTGGCTGATCTCGGGCACGTTGCGGGTGATGGCGGTGCAGTTGATGAGGTCCAGGGAGTTGTAGAGGAAGTGGGGGTTGATCTGGGCCTGAAGGGCTTTCAGCTCCAGGGCCTTGATCTGCTGGCCCTGCTCCAGCTTTTCGTCCATCAGGGTGTCGATGCGCCCCATCATGTTGCTGAAGCTGCGCATCAGCTGGCCGATCTCGTCCCGGCCCTGGGGCTCCACCCGGGCGGACACGTCCCCCCGCTCCACCGCGTGCATGGTGTCGTTGAGCAGATAGAGCCGCCGGGTGATGGACTGGCTGAGCCGGTAGGCCAGAAAACAGGCCGCCGCCGCCAGCAGCGCCACCACCGCCAGCATCTCCAGCCGCAGCTCCCGGCTGGTGCGGAAGATGTCGTCCCGGGGCAGGGCGGCGGCCAGCGTCCAGCCGCAGTTTTCCAGCGCGACCGCCTGGGCGCGGCAGGGGCCCTGGGGGGTGTCCACCTCGGCCCAGCCCGGCGCGCCCGCCACCGGCAGCGAGCCGCTCAGCTGCTGCGCCCGGTCAGGGTCGGAGGCGGTGAGCACCCGGCCGCCGTCCAGCAGCAGCACGGTGCCGTTCCGGGTGATGGTGCTGCGGCTCACCGCGGCGCTCACCCGGTCGGCGGCGATGTCCACCCGCAGGATGGCCAGCGGCTGCTGCACATGGCTGGGGTCGTAGAGCAGGCGCATCAAAGAATACCACTCCCGCTCGCCCTCCGGCTCATCGGCAAAGTCGGCGGGGCCGAACCAGCAGGCCACGCCCCCGTCCCGGAAGGCATCCATCCAGGCGCTGCCCTCCACCGAGGCGAGGGAGACGATGTCGGCGGAGTTGGTGTAGAGATAATCGTTGCTCACATACAGCCGGATGCGGTCCACCCCGGACATGGAGCGCAGATAGTCGAAGGTGGTGGAGATGCGGTCCCGGTCGTTGAGGCGCTGGATGTAGGTGGTGCTTTCCGGGTCGCTGGCCGCCAGGGTGTAGAGGGCGGGGTCCATGGTGAGGATGTCCGTCACCTGGGGCAGGCGGGCCAGCAGGTCCTCCACGGCGGTGTGGGTGTCCTCAAAGGCCTTCTCGGCGGCGGAGAAGGTCTGCTCCTCGATGACGGTGTTGATGCGGTGGAAGGCGTAGAGGGTGAAGGCCCCCAGGGGCAGCACCAGCAACAGGAAAAAGATGCACAGCAGCTTGCCCCGCAGCCCCACGTCCAGCAGCAGGGTGCGCCCGGCGGCGCGCAGTTTATTCTTCATGGCAGCAAAGATTCTCCCGGTAGAGTTTGGGCGGGATGCCCACTTCCTTGGTGAACAGTTTTACAAAATACTTGCCGTCGGCGTAGCCCACCGCGTGAGCCACCTGGTAGAGTTTGAGGCCGGGGTCGGCCAGCAGGGCCTTGGCCCGCTCCATCCGCAGTTCGGTGAGTTTGCCGTTGATGGTGCGCCCGCTGTTCTTTTTGTAGGCGCTGCACAGATAGGTGTGCACAAAGCCCAGGTCCCCCGCCACCGCCTGCACCGTGAGGGTGCTGTCCGACAGGTGGGCCGCCAGATATGTATCCACCCGTGTGACCAGGTCCTGCGCGTTGCTCTCCACCGCCTGAAAATAGGTCTGCATGGCATCGGTGAGGGCCTGCCACAGCAGCCGCAGGGTGGGCTGCCTGGCCGCGGTGTAGAGCAGGTAATCCCCCTGCTGGGTGACGGCGCTGATGCCCCGGCTCTCCGCCGCCGCCAGCAGCGCGAAGACGATCTGGCAGTAGAGGTTGCGCACCACCTCCGGCGGGGTGCCCTCGCAGCGGCGGATGTCCCGGTAGAGGCGGGCGGTGAGTTCCATCGCCTCGGCTTTGCGCTTGTGGCGGATCAGGTTGCCCAGGGCGGTGAAGGTGGCCTTCTCGTAGGCGTACACCTGCCCGTTGTTCGGCGCCGTCAGCTCGCCCTCCTCCCCCCGATAGAACACCAGATTCGGGTCGGGCCGGGCGCGCTGCTCCAGCTCCGCCGTGACCTGGCGCAGCACCGCGGCGATCTCCTCCAGGTCGATGGGCTTTTCCACATAGCTGGCGGCCCGTAGCTTGATGGCCCCCTTCAGGTACTCCTTGTCGGTGTAGCCGCTGAGAAAGATGAACTGGCAGTCGGGGTACATCTCCCGCACCGCCCCCGCCAGTTCCAGGCCGTTCATTCGGGGCATCTTCACGTCGCTGATGATGATGTCCGGCCGGTGGGCCCGGGCCATCTCCAGCGCCTGGGCCCCGTCCTCGGCGGCGTCCACCCGGTCCACCCGCAGTTCTTCCCAGGGCAGGCGGTCCCGCAGGATCTCCCGGGGCATCTTCTCATCGTCCGCCACAAGCACGGAAAAGCGCACGGCGGTCTCCCCCTCTCTCGGTCACTGGGTTTGTATATTCTACCTATAATATAGACTGAAATTTCCGACGCTTCAATGGATTTTCGTACAAAAAATAAATTTTTCCCAAAACAGCATAATCTTTCCCTCCTATCATAATCCGCTCCCGTTGTTTTGCGCCGGCGGGTCTGCTACGATGGTGGTGGACGAAAAAGACTTGCGAAGGAGGCCGGACCGATGAAACATGGCAAACATCCCTTCCTCCGGGATCTGAAAGAGAACCGGGTCAAGTGGCTGATGCTGCTGCCGGCGGCCATTGTGGTGATCCTGATGTGCTACATCCCCATGGGCGGCATCGTGCTGGCCTTCAAGGAGTACAACTATCACGACGGCATCTTCGGCAGCCCGTGGGTGGCCTTCAAGAACTTTGAATACTTCTTCCAGTCGGGCAAGGCGTTCAGCGTCACCCGCAACACCATCCTGTACAACATCGCCTTTCTGCTGGTGAACACCTTTTTGCAGATCACCTGCGCCATCCTTTTGTCGGAGCTGGCGGGCAAGTGGTTCAAGCGCATCACCCAGTCGGTGATGTTCTTCCCCTACTTCATCTCCTGGGTGGTGGTGGGGGCCTTCATCTACAACATGTTCAACTTCGAGTTCGGCGCGGTGAACACCTTTTTGCGCTCGGTGGGCCTGGACCCGGTGGACATCTACTCCAACAAGGTGGTCTGGCCCTTCATCCTCATCGGGGTGAGCGCCTTCAAGAACGTGGGCTACGGCACGGTGATGTACCTGGCCAGCATCATGAACATCGACGGCCAGCTGTACGAGGCCGCCGACCTGGACGGCGCGAACATGTGGCAGAAGATCCGCCACATCACCCTGCCGGGCATCCGGCCCACGGTGGTGATCCTGTTCCTTCTGGCCATCGGCACCATCATGAAGGGCGACTTCCAGATGTTCTGGCAGGTCACCGGCAACAACCCCATGGTGCTGGACGTGACCGACGTGATCGACACCTATGTGACCCGCTCGCTGCTGCAGCTGCAGGAGTTCGGCATGACCAGCGCGGCGGGGCTGTACCAGTCCGTCTTCTCCTTTTTGCTGGTGCTGCTGGCCAACAAGCTGGTGAAGAAGGTGGAACCCGACTACGCGCTGTTCTGAAAGGAGGCGGCCTCATGGCAAGCAAGACCAAAACCGGCAAAAAGCCCGTGGGGCGGGACCGGGTCATCTTTGACGCCGTCTCCGCGGTGGTGCTGACGCTGCTCTCGGCGTTCTGCCTGCTGCCCTTCCTGCTGGTGCTCAGCGGCTCCTTTTCCGACCAGACCTCCATTTTGACCCACGGCTACCAGCTCATCCCCGAGACCTTCTCGCTGGACGCCTACAAGACCCTGTTCAAGATCCCCGGCGATCTGCTGCGGGCCTACGGCGTGACCATCTTCGTCACCGTCACCGGCACCTTCCTGGGGCTTTTCTTCACCAGCATGGCGGCCTATGTGCTGGCCAGCCACACCTTCCGCTACCGGTACCAGGTGTCCTTCTTCTTCTACTTCACCTCCATCTTCGGCGGCGGCCTGGTGCCCTGGTACATCTTCAACACCAAATACCTGCACTTCCACAACAGCATCATCGCGCTGATCCTGCCCATCCTCATCAACGTGACCTACCTGCTCATCCTGAAAAGCTACATGGCGGGCATCCCCGAGGCGCTGTATGAATCCGCCCGGCTGGACGGCGCCGGCGACTTCACCATCTACCTGCGGGTGGCCATGCCCCTGTGCAAGGCGGGCCTTGCCACGGTGGGCCTGTTCATCGCCCTGAACTACTGGAACGACTGGTACGACGCCATGCTGTTTCTGGACGAGGGGCGCAGCGATCTGTACCCACTGCAATACTTTTTGAACAACATCCTCACCAAGGCCCAGGCCATCGCCCAGGCGGCCGCCCGCAGCGGCCTGCCCATGAGCGAGGTGCCCAGCGAACCCATGAAGCTGGCCATGACGGTGGTGGCCACCGGCCCCATCATCCTGCTCTATCCCTTCCTGCAGAAGTATTTCGTCAAGGGCGTCACCATCGGCGCCGTGAAAGGCTAACGGTAAGAAGCCGCGCACCGAGGTGCACGGCAGTGTATAATTCACTTATAAGGAGGAAAAACCATGAAAAAATCAGCGAAACTGCTGGCGCTCGTTCTGGCCCTGGTGCTGGTGCTGACCGCCTTCGCCGGCTGCGGAAGCTCACCCAGTTCCGCGGCCACCCCGTCCGGCACGTCCGGCGCGTCCGGCTCCACCGCGGCCGCCGGCCCGGACATCTCCGAGGAAGTCACCCTCACCATGTACCTGATCGGCGACCGCCCGGTGGACAACGACATGGTGTTCGAGAAGATCAACGAGCGGCTGAAAGAGGCCATCAACGCCACCATCGACGTGAAGTTCATGAGCTGGAGCGAGTATGAACAGAAATACCCGCTGATCTTCGCCTCCGGCGAGGACTGGGACATCATCTTCACCGCCGACTGGTGCTTCTACAACGCCCAAGCCACCAAGCAGGGCTTCTGGGAGATCACCCCCGAGGCGCTGGAGACCTACGCCCCCATGACCGCCGAGACCATGTACCCCGAGGCCTGGGAGCAGGCCAAGGTGGACGGCAAGGTCTATATGCTGCCCATGAACTACCAGGAACTCACCGCCTACGTCTGGATGGCCCGGGGCGATCTGATGGACAAATACAACATCGAATCGCTGGACACCTTTGACGGTGCCGAGCAGTATATGCAGGCCATCGTGGACAACGAGCCCTCCATGATCCCGCTGGACGTGGGCTCCGACTACGACCGCCAGTTCGTGTTCGATCTGATCTGGAACGTGGAATCCAACGCCAAGGGCGACGACCGCTACGCCGTGCTGCCCCCCACCAACCTCATCACCTGCGTGGGCGAGAACGACCCCGAAGCCAACGTGATGAGCACCCTGGACGCGGACATCTTCATGAACACCCTGAACAAGGTGAAGGACTGGCGTGACCGGGGCTTCTGGAGCCGCAACGCCGTGGTCAACGCCCAGAACAACACCGAGAGCTTCCAGGCGGGCAAGTCCGCCCTGGCCGTGATGAACATCAACACCGCCAAGAGCCTCTACGCCACCCTGCAGGCCGAGCACCCCGAGTGGGACGTGCGGGTGTTCGACGCCATGAACGGCGCGCCGGCCACCATCCAGTCCTATCTTGCCAACGGCATGAGCATCTTCTCCAAGTCCAAGAATCCCGAGCGGGCGCTGATGGCCCTGGACTACCTGCGCAACGACGAGACCTGCCACAACCTGTTCTGCTACGGCATCGAGGGCGTGCACTGGGAGGCCGTGGGCGACACCGGCCTGAAGTCCCTGCCCGAGAGCACCAACTACGCCTATGACAGCAACTGCAACTGGGGCGTTCGCAACGACAAGTTCTGGCGCACGGTTGAGGGCGGCATCCCCAACGCCGAGGAGCTGACCGAGAACTGGAAGGCCACCGCCCGCAGCGGCCGGTACCTGACCTTCGTCTTCGACGACTCCGCCGTGAAGAACGAGGTGGCCGCCGTGAGCGAGATCTACAACTCCGACTACAAGCTGCTGCAGCTGGGCTTCACCGATGACCCCGAGGGCGACGTGGCCAAGCTGAAGACCAAGCTGGAAGCCGCGGGCTCCGCAACGCTGCAGGACGCCTTCCACACCCAGGCCCTCGCGTTTCTGGAGACCCATCCCGTAGAATGACCACACCCATCGCGGGGGAGGCGGGCGCGTCCCGCCTCCCCCGCTGCCTTTCCTCCCCTGATGCGCAGCGGGGCGGGCCCGTCCTCCCGGCCCGCCCCGCCGCGCGTTCGGGGGCCCGCCATCCGACCCAACGGGGGATCTTTTTATGACGAACTATGAATTTCTTTTGACCGACAGCCTGGAAAAGGTGCTGCCCGACCGGCGGCCCGCCGCCGCCTACCCGGGACCGGTGCGGCTTTTGCGCAACCAGCGGTGGGCCTTCCAGCTGGCCTGCACCTGCCGCAACGACGACTTCGGCGAGACCTCCACCCTTTTTTCTCTGAAGTGCGGCGGTACGGCGAAAAAGGCGGCGGAGCTGTTCCGGGTGGAGCTGGTGCCCTGCGACTATCCCTGCCATGGCACCTGGGACGAAAACTACCTCACCACCCGCCCCGGCCTGCTGCCGGACCTGCTGCGCCCCGCCGGGTGGGAGGAGGCCTTCAAGGCGGTGCCCGCCCAGTGGCGCAGCCTGCGTTTTGTGCTGGACGCGGCGAAACTTGAACCCGGCCCCTTTGACCTGACGCTGGAGGTCATCGGCCCGGAGGGCGAGCCGCTGGCGGCCTTTGCCCTGGAGGGAGAGGTGCTGGACCAGGCGCTGCCGCCCCCGACCCTGCTGCAGACCCAGTGGTTCCACGCCGACTGCCTGGCGGACTACTACCATCTGCCGGTGTTCAGCGAGGAGCACTGGCGCGTCCTGGACAACTTCATGGCCAGCGCCGCCGCCCACGGCGTGAACATGCTGCTGACCCCGGTGTTCACCCCGCCGCTGGACACGGCGAAGGGCGGCGAGCGCACCACGGTGCAGCTGGTGGACGTGGCCCTGGAGCAGGGGGAATGGCGCTTCGGCTTTGACAAGCTGCGCCGCTGGGTGGCCATGGCCCGCCGCCACGGCATCACCGAGATCGAGGTGGCCCACCTGTTCACCCAGTGGGGGGCGGAATTTGCCCCCAAAGTCATGGTGCACACTCCCCGGGGCCCCGAAAAATACTTCGGCTGGCACACCCCGGCGGTGGGCGGCGAGTACACCGCCTTTCTGCGGGCTTTCCTGCCCGCGCTGAAGGCCGAACTGGACGGCCTGGTGGGGCTGGAGCATGTGTGGTTCCACATCTCCGACGAGCCCCACGACCACGAAAAGGAGACCTACGCCGCCGCCAAGGCCACGGTGGCCGACCTGCTGGCGGGCTGCCACGTCATCGACGCCCTCAGCAGCTACGACATCTACCGCCAGGGCATCGTGGAAAAGCCGGTGGTCTGCTGCGACCAGATCCAGCCCTTCGTGGACCATGGGGTGAACGGGCTGTGGACCTACTACTGCGAGGTGCAGGCCCTGGCGGTGCCCAACCGGTTCATGGCCATGCCCAGCGCCCGCTGCCGCGTGATGGGGGCGCTGCTCTATCAATACGACCTGGAAGGGTTTTTGCACTGGGGCTTCAACTTCTACAACGCCCAGCGCTCGGTGCGGCCCATCGACCCCTTCCGGGTGACCGACGCCGGGGAGGCCTTCCCCTCGGGGGACGCCTTCCTGGTCTACCCCGCCCCGGACGGCACCGCCTGGGGCTCGCTGCGGGGGGAGGCGCACCGGGAGGCCCTGCAGGACCTGCGGCTGCTGCGGCTGTGCGAGGCGCGGGCCGGACGGCAGCGCACCCTGGCCCTGCTGGAGGAGGCCGCCGGCGTGCCGGGCCCCCTCACCTTCACCCGCTACCCCACCGACAAGGCCTTCTTTGATCGCCTGTGGGCGGGGGCGCTGGCCCTGCTGGAGGCCCCGTCCCGGTGAGACCGGGCCGGGGGAAAGAGTCCCCGCCCCATGGCGCTGCCCCCCGGCGCCATAGGCCCCGTGCCCCTGCCTGCCCTTTGCCGCCGCCCCTTTGCCGGGGCGGCGGTTTTTCCGTTTGCGGGGGGCATGGCCCGGGTCTCTTTTTCATACCATTGCAGAAAGGGGCGAAACACCCCGCTGCGATGAGAGGGGGGCGCGCCATGGCCGCCGATGTGCGCTACGAGGTGCGGGAGGTCTTTCGGTCGGACGACCCGCAGGCGCGGGCCGCCGCGCTGGAACGGCTGGCCGGGGAGTACCGCCGGCTGCTGCTGGCCCGGTGGCGGGAGACGGGCCCCGCCCGGGAAGAGGAGGACGAAGGGGGGCGCGCGCCATGAGAGCGGCGATCTACTGCCGGCTGAGCAAGGAGGACGAGGGGGCGGAGGGCGCCGAGTCCGAGAGCATCCAGAACCAGCGGTCCATGCTGCTGCAATACGCCGCCGCCCACGGCTACGAGGTGCAGGGGGTCTATGTGGACGAGGACTACTCCGGCGCGGACCGGGAGCGCCCGGCCTTCAACCGGATGCTGGCGGCGGCGGAACAGGGGGCCTTTGAGGTCATCCTGGCCAAGACCCAGTCCCGCTTCACCCGGGACATGGAACTGGTGGAAAAATACCTCCACGGGGCGTTCCCCCGGTGGGGGGTGCGGTTCATCGCCGTGGTGGACCAGGTGGACACGGCGGACGCGGCGGGCAAAAAGAGCCGCCAGATCAACGGGCTGGTGAACGAGTGGTATCTGGAGGACCTGTCCAACAACGTGCGCTCGGTGCTGACCCACAAGCGCCGGGCCGGGCGCTACATCGCCGCCTTCGCCCTGTTCGGCTACCAAAAGGACCCGGCGGACAGCGGCCATCTGGTGATCGACCCCGCGGCCGCGGCGGTGGTGCGGCGGGTGTTCGCCCTCTATCTGGCGGGCAGCGGGGCGGCGCGGATCGCCCGCCTGCTGAACCAGGAGGGGGTGCCCGCGCCGTCGGAATACCGGCGGCGGCAGGCCGCCGGGCCGGCGGGCGATTCCCGGCCCGGCGGGGCGGTGTGGGGCAAGGCCGCCGTCTACCGGATGCTCACCAACCGCACCTACGCGGGCGATCTGGAGCAGGGCCGCCACCAGCGGGTGAGCTACAAATCCAAGCAGACGGTGTGGCTGCCCCGGGACCAGTGGATCGTGGTCCCCCACACCCACGAGCCCATCATCGACCCGGAGCAGTTCGCCCAGGTGCAGCGGCTGCTGGCCCGGCGCGCCCGCAGCGGCGGCGGCGGGCAGGTGAACCCGCTGGCGGGCCGGGTGGTCTGCGGGCTGTGCGGCGGCGGCATGGAGCAGACCTGCTCCGGCTCTGCGCCCCGGGGCGGCCAGGGCCCCCGCCGGTATTTCCGGTGCCGGATGTCCCAGCGGGACCCGCGGCGCTGCCCCGGCCAGCCCTACATCCCGGCGGAGGACCTGCAGCGGCTGGTGCTGGAGCGGGTGCGGGCGCGGATGGCCGCGCCGCTGCAAGCGGCGCTGGCGGGCGGGGACGCGCCAGACGCCGCCGACGGGCGGGAGCAGGCGGCGCGCCGGGAACAGCAGCGGCTGGACCGGGAGATCGCCCGCCGCCGCCGCGCCCTGGAGGAGCTCTATCTGGACAAGTGCGCCGGCGCGGTGAGCGCCGAGCGGTACGCCGCGCTGGACCGGGCCTTTTCCGAACAGCTGGAGGGGCTGACGGCCCGGCGGGCGGCGCTGGAGGGGCAATGCGCCCCCGCCGGGGCGGGGCAGGCGCTGGCGCGGTGGCTGGAGCGGGCGGCGGCGCTGGAGGCGCCGGACCGGGCGCTGGTGAGCCTGCTGGTGGAGCGGGTGGTGGTGTACCCGCCCGACTCCGCCGGGGCGCGGACGGTGGAGATCCACTGGACGTTTTAGCCCTTTGCGGGTTTGGTCGCGTCCGCCCAGGTGGGATATACCTCGCTGGAGGCCACGTTGGCGATGTACTTGCGGAAGCTCACCGTCACGTTCTGGGCGCTGGCCGCGGGCCGGCCCAGATGCACCGTGATGGTCTCGGGGATGATGGGCGCGGTAAGCACCGCCGGCACCGGCTCGCACAGCTGCACCGGCGCGGTGCTGGGCACCCCTTCGGGGCGGTAGAGGGCATGGGGCGGCACCTCGAAGGTGTCCGGCAGGGGGGCGGGCGCGCCCAGCCGCTGCATGGGCCGCATCTCCAGCTGGGCCAGCGACACCTGCCCCGCGAACACCTGCAGGCCGTCCAGCGTCACCGTCTGGTAGCCCTCCTTGTCCGCCGTCAGGTTCCACACGCTGTAGGGCCGCTGCACCGCGTCCTCGTCCAGCGAGAGGGCCGCCGGCGGGGCGGACAGTTCAATGTCCCGGGCGTTGCCCTCGTCGTCGGTGTACACTTCCACGACCTGTGCCGACGTATCGTCGGCGTTCTGTATCCGGATGCGGACGTTCGGCACCGGCGCGCTCTGGCGCGCCGCGTAGGTCTGCACCCGCAGGATCCCGTTGCTCATAGGCTGATGCTCCTTTTCTGTCAGGATGATAAAGGCGGCTGACCCACCTTATTCACCGGCGGGGCGGGTGGTTCCTCTTGGATTTTGGGGCAAACTGTATTATACTGAGAAAAGTGAAAACGCCACTGTGAAAGGGGACGAAAACAATGCGATATACTGTGGAAAATGAATTTTTGCGCGTGGAGGTGGACAGCCTGGGCGCCGAACTGGCCAGCGTGGTGGACAAGACCTCCGGCGCCGAGATGCTCTGGCAGGGGGATCCGGCGGTGTGGCCCCGGCGGGCGCCCGTCCTGTTTCCCTACTGCGGCAAGCTGGTGAACGGCGGCTACACCGCGAAGGGCCGGCGATACGACGGCGGGCAGCACGGCTTCGCCCGGGACATGGAGCACGAGTTCCTGGGCTGCGAGGGCGCATCCCTGCGCTTTCGCCTGGCCAGCAGCGACAAGACCCGGGCGCTGTTCCCCTTCGACTTTGTGCTGGAAAGCACCTACACCCTGGACGGCCGCACCCTGCATCACACCCTGGCGGTGACCAATCCCGGCGAGGAGGTGCTGCGCTTCGGCATCGGCTACCATCCCGGCTTCAACCTGCCCTTTGACGAAAAGCACACCACCGCCGACTACGAACTGCGCTTCGATACCCCCCAGACTCCCGTGGTGCAGGAGACCGAGGGCGGCTATCTCAACGGGCATACCCATCCGATGATGGAGAACAGCGCCGTCATTCCCATGAACGACCGGATGTTCGACAACGACTCCATCTGCATGGGGAACCTCTCCGCCAAGACCCTGTGCCTGGTGGAGAAGGACACCGGCCGGCGCATCAGCTTTGGCATCGAGGGCTATCCCTACACCCTGATCTGGAGCGCGGTGGGCGACCCCACCCTCCGCTTCCTCTGCGTGGAGCCCTGGTGCAGCCTGCAGGATCGGGCGGACGCCTCCAGCAACTGGGAGGAGAAGCCCTGCGCCGCGGCCCTGGCCCCCGGCGAGCACTGGAGCACCGACCTGGCCATCACCTTCCAGCGCTGAGCGAAACAAACGGCGCCGCGGGCGGCAGCACCGCCCGCGGCGTTTTGATGTCACACAAAAAGGAGGACCTGACATGTCCACTGCTTTTGAGAGCCGCACCGCCATGCTGCTGGGGGAGGACGGGGTGGAAAAGCTGCGCCGCGCCCATGTGATCCTGTTCGGCGTGGGGGGCGTGGGCGGCTATGTGGCCGAGGCGCTGGCCCGGGCCGGGGTGGGCGCGCTGACCCTGGTGGACGACGACCGGGTGGCCGAGAGCAACCTGAACCGCCAGATCATCGCCCTCACCACCACCCTGGGCCGCCCCAAGACCGCCGTGGCCGCCGAGCGGGTGCGGGCCATCAACCCCGCCTGCCGGGTGGTGGAAAAGCAGCTGTTCTACACCCCCGAGACGGCGGATCAGGTGCCGCTGGACGGGGCGGACTATGTGGTGGACGCGGTGGACACCGTGACCGCCAAGCTGGAGATCATCGCCCGGGCCCGGGCGGCGGGGGTGCCGGTGATCAGCTGCATGGGCACCGGCAACAAGCTGCACCCGGAACTGCTGCGCCTGGCGGTGCTGGAAAAGACCGCTGGCTGCCCCCTGGCCCGGGTGATGCGGCGGGAGTGCCGGGCCCGGGGCCTGAAAAACGTGCCGGTGGTCTTTTCCCCCGAGCCGCCCCGCGCCCCGGTGCAGCCGGCGGCCCAGGAGGGTCCCGGCCCCGACCGGGGCGGCGCGCCCCGCCGCCAGACCCCCGGCAGCGTGAGTTTTGTGCCGGGGGCCGCCGGGCTCATCCTGGCGGGCAAGGTGGTGCGGGACATCACCGGCGCGGAGTGACGCAAAAAAACGGCCCGGGGCCTGCGTTTTCGCAGGCCCCGGGCCTTGTTGTGTGTTCGGGCACGGCCGCCGTCAGGCCGCCGCCGAGGTATCCTCGTCGTCCAGCGCGTCCGCCTGGGCCAGCCCGGCGATGGTCAGCCCGCCGCTGAGGTAGTGGCTGCCGCCGTCGTAGGCCAGGCCGATCTTGTAGCGGGCGCCCGCCTCCAGCCCGGTGAAGGTGCCGGTGCGGTACTCGCCGTCGGCGGTGAAGTACATGGTGCCGCCGTCCACATATTCCCGGCCGCCGTAGGTCTCCTTCCACAGGGTCACCCGGTAGGAAAAGCGCGCCTCGCTGGTGGTGGTGGCGCTGCTGGTGATGGTGATGGTGTCGCCCGCGGGCACAAAGTAGCCGCTGGTGCGGGCCTGCACCCCGTTGAACACCATGTAGAGGGTATCCCCCACAATGGTGGTGGCCAGGGTGGCGGAGGTATCCAGCCCCTCCTCCGGCCAGGTGATGCTGCCGCCCGGCTGGGCCTCGTTCTTGTTGGTGACCTCCGGCTCCTCCTCGCTGGAGCCGCAGCCCACCAGCAGGCTCAGCGCCAGCATCAGCGCCAGCGCCAGCGCCCACAAACGGTTGTTGCGTGTCATAATTTCCCTCCGTACAGCGGCCGGCTTTGACAAACCCGCCCGCTGTGCTACAATAAAGTCAAGCGGAACACCCGCCCCGGCAGGCCGCCGGGCCATGGGTGGATACCTTTTTATTATAATCCAAAACGGCCCGGCTTACAAGGCCAACCGTTCCCGAAAGGAGTTTTTACAATGGATGCCCTTGATTTTGTGGATCTGGTCCGGCACGGCATGGTGCGCTTTCGCCTGCCCGACGGGCCGGTGGTCTATGTGGACCCCTTCCAGCTGGAGAAGGCGCACCACGACGCCGACCTGATCGTGGTGACCCACAGCCATTCCGACCATTTTTCCCCGGAGGACCTGCGCCGGGCCGCCGGGCCGGACACCTGCTTCGCGGTGACCGCGCCGGTGGCCGACTGGCTGAGCCGCGAGATGGGGGTGGCCACCCCCTACATCAGCCTGCTGAGCCCCGCCGCGCCGGAACTGGTGTTCGAGTGCGGCGCGACGCTGACGCCGCTGCCCGCCCAGAACAAGAATCATCCCCTGGGCTTCGGCTTCGGCGCGCTGCTGACCATGGGCGGCTTCACCTACTATGTGGCGGGAGACACCGACGTGCTCAGCGATGTGGCCTGCGACGTGCTGTTCGTGCCCTGCGACGGGCTGTACAACATGCTGAACTTCATGGAACAGGTGCCCGCCCAGCTGGCGGCCATGAGCCGCAAGCCCGGCGTGGTGGTGCCCTACCACTATTCCGGCTATATGGAGGGCACCGACAAAAACGGCCCCCGGCTGGCGGAAAAGCTGGAGGGCCTGGGCTACAACGTGCGGCTGCTCTGCCGGCCCTGAGCGCGGAAAACATCACAGACGAACCGGGCGGCGGCCCCCCGCAAAAAGGGGGGCCGCCGCCCGGCTTTTTGTCACTCGGTGAGGGGGATGGAGGTGGCCAGGGTGGGGTCGAAGGTGCTGCCCTCGCTCTGCAGTACCCGCCGGTCCAGGGAATAATGGGCGGGCAGCCGGCTGGGTGCGTAGCCGGTGACCTCCTTGAACACCCGGTTGAAGTTGCGCAGGGTGTTGAAGCCGCACCGGGCCATCAGTTCCGCCATGGTGATCTGCGGCTCCGCCGCCAGGATCTGCACCGCCTTGTCCACCCGCAGCACATTCAGATAACCGGAAAAGGTCAGCCCGGTCATCCGCTTGAAGTAGCGGGAAAAATAGGCCTCGGACATGTGCATGAACTCCGCCGCCTGCGCAAAGGTACAGTCGTCCTCCTGCTGCTCCAGCAGGGTGAGCAGCTGCTTGTACCGGGCCAAAGTGGGGTGGGCCGCCTCCGTCCGCTCGGCCAGCGGCTCGCCCCGGAAGATGTCCACCAGCAGCGAGGTGATGACGGCGTTCATCTTTCCGGCGTAGAAGGGACGCTTTTCCCGGCTCTCCCGGCACAGCTCGTTCAGCCGCTCGCCGGCGCGGTAGCGGTCGGCAAACACCGGCTCCCGCAGGCAGCAGTCGGCGTCGATCAGCCCCGTGAACTGGGCCACCGCCACCCGGCTGCCCGGGGCACCGTTGATGCTGTGCACGCTCTCCCGGCTCACAAAGGCGCAGCCGCCCGCCTGCAGGTCATACACCTGCCCGCCCAGCAGCAGCCGCGCCTCGCCCTGCTGGCACACCACCAGCTCGTCCTCAAAATGCCAATGGGCCAGATTGCGCAGGTTCTCATAGCGCTGCACCCACACCTTGGCGCCCGCCTCAAAATTTCGCCGCTCCTGCCGGATCATCCGCTTCTGCCTCCCCTTTGCGCCCGGGACCATTCTGTTCTCATTCTCATTATGGAACAGCGGACGAAATATGTCAATAAATGTCCATATCGTGACAAGGGACTGCTTTTCTTTTTTTGACAATTGAAATATATTTATTCTACAGAAAGAAATTATTTTGTGCATATCTTTCCCGCGTGCCGGCAAGCGGCCCGCTGCCGCGGGGGCGGACCGGTCCGGCGGCGCCCGACGCGCGGGAACGCATGCACGCCAAAAGAGGAGGCATCACCATGCAAAAGGCAAAAAAACGAACGCTGATCTTTTTTGCGATCGCTCTTGTCCTCTGCCTGCTGGGCAGCCTGGGCGCAAGCCTGGTGCAATCCGGGTTCGGGGCGGTGGACGTGAAGAACTACAACAACCGCACCCTTTCCGAGATCGCCGCCACCATCGACGCGAACAACGCCGCGTCCGGCAAGAACATCACCGCCACTTTCACCGCCAGCACCGCCGACAAGATGACCTATAAGGTGCTGGTGCCCGACACTGCAACAGCGGAAAACCCCGCGCCCGCCGTTGTAATTATGCACGGCGGCCTTTCCAACAAGGACACCACCGCCCCCATCTTTATTGAGCTCGTCCGCCGGGGCTTTGTGGTGATCGCCTTTGACGCAATGGGCCACGGCAAGACCGACAAGAGCGTGGACGCCCAGACCCACAACACCATGGGCATGGAGGCCATGGTGGAGTTGGCGATGAGCATGCCCTGCGTGGACGAGACGCAGGTGGGCGTGACCGGCCACAGCTGGGGCAACAACGGTTCCGCCGCCGTGATCAACGTCATCAATCTGGACGGCATCAACCCAAAGATCAGTGCCTGGCTCTGCGCCCAGGGCACCATGGGCATCTATGACCTGAAACCCGGCGCCATCGACGGCGTGACCTTTGGCCTGAGCGTGGGCAAATACGACGAGATCGACGCCACCTATGTGGGTTCCTACACCTTCTATTCCTCCCCCATCGCCATCGGCTGGATCCAGGAAGTTTATCCTGCTTTCAACGAAGCGGAAGTGCCTCTGGGCGTGTGGTTCGACGCAGAAGGCCCCCACGAAGTCGAGGAAGGCACCAAATTTGACGGCGTGGGCGGCCGGGTGCTCTACCAGCCGGCGAACACCCATCCCGGCGCGCTGTTCTCCACCACTGCCACCGCCGTCAACATCAACTTCTTCTACGGCGCCTTCGGTGTTCCCTCCGGCGCCCAGTACATCAGCTCCAGCAACCAGATCTGGTTCGTGTACATCGCGTTCCTGGCGATCGGCCTCGCCGGGTGGTTCGCGCTGGCCCTGGCCATCTGCGACCTGCTGCTGTTCACCCCGATGTTCCAGCGTCTGCGGGGCAGCCGCGACACTCTGATCCTGGACGACCGCAGCACCCTGCCCTCCTTCCGCAACCCGAAGGAATCGGTGCCGCTGCTGTGCATGTTCATCCTGCTCACCGTCTTCTCCTATGTGACGATGGTGCCCTGCACCACCGCCGGCGCAAAGCTCATCCCTTCCAGCAACTTCTTCCCCAATGCGGCCCACACCTCCGGCGCGCTGGGCTACTGGTCCTTCATGACCGCCCTGGCCGCGCTGCTGGGCATCTACATCGTCTCCCAGGTCAAGGTGCTGCTGAACCGCAAGGACAAGAGCTACCACTGGAAGAGCCCGCTGGACCCCGCCAAGCTCTCCATGGACAAGGTGGTGCAGTCCGCCCTGATGGCCTTCACCGTGTTCTGCGCGATCCACCTGATCCTCTGGTGCATCGACGCCGTATTCAATGTGGACTTCGTCATCGCCACCATTGATTTCACCACCTTCCGCCCGGTGAAGATCTTCGTAATGTTCCGCTATCTGCTGCTTTGCGCTCCGTTCTACATCGTGAACGCCATCCTGAGCGCCAATGCCCGGTTCCGCGATCTGCCGGAGTGGGTCTCCACCGCCATCGTCTGCGCGGGCAACGTGCTGGGTCTCGCGCTGCTGCTGTTCCGCGAGTACTCCGCGCTGTTCGCCACCGGTTCTCTGCTGACCGGCGAGGCCTGCTCCACCTTCACCGTGGTCTGGTCCATGCTGGTGCCGCTGGTGGTCTCGCCCATCATCGCCCGCTACACCTACCGCCGCACCGGCAACATCTGGGTGGGCGCGCTGCTCAATTCCTTCATCTTCATCATGATGCAGGTCGGCACCGGCCAGTACATGATCGAGGGCATCGAAATCACCATGTTTGGTCTGTAACACTCCATCCGGGCGGATAACGCCCTGCGGGCAGGGGCGCTGTGACCTGCCTGAAAACTGCGGCAAGCGCCCGTGCGTTTGCCGCAGTTCTTTTAAAACGCTATTTTGAGAGGACGATGTGATATGAATGTCCCATTGACAGTAAACGTCCCCATCCTGGGCCTGGAGCTGGGCTCCACCCGTATCAAGGCGGTGCTGACGGACGAGGCGGGGCGGGTGCTGGCCGGCGGCGCCTGCGACTGGGAGAACCGCCTGGAGGGCGGCTTCTGGACCTACTCGCTGGAGGATGTGCGGGCGGGGGTGCGGGCGGCCTGGGCCGCCCTGGCGGCGGACTGGCAGGCAAAGACCGGCGCGCCCCTCACCCGGGTGGGGGCGGCGGGGGTATCCGCCATGATGCACGGCTACCTGCCCTTTGACGGCGCGGGCCGCCAGCTGGCGGCCTTCCGCACCTGGCGCAACACCACCACCGAAAAGGCCGCCGCGGCCCTCACCGCCCGCTTTGGCTTCAACATCCCCCAGCGGTGGAGCGTCGCCCATCTCTATCAGGCGATGCTGAACGGCGAGAACCATATAAAAGGCATCGCCTTCCTCACCACCCTGGCGGGCTATGTACACTGGCAGCTCACCGGTGAGAAGGTGCTGGGGGTGGGGGACGTTTCGGGCATGTTCCCCATCGACAGCGGCACCTGCGACTACGACGCCGGGATGCTGGCCTCCTTCGACCAGCTTCTGGCCGAGGCGGGCCATGCTTTCCGGCTGCGGGACATCCTGCCCCGGGTGCTGCCCGCCGGGGCGGACGCGGGCCGGCTGACCGAGGCCGGCGCGCGATGGCTGGACCCCACCGGCACGCTGCAGCCCGGTGCTGTGATGGCCCCGCCGGAGGGGGACGCGGGCACCGGCATGGCCGCCACCAACGCGGTGGCCGCCCGCACCGGCAACGTGTCCGCGGGCACGTCGGTGTTCGCCATGGCGGTGCTGGAACAGCCTCTCTCCCGGGTCTACCCCGAAATAGACCTGGTCACCACCCCCACCGGGCGGCCGGTGGCCATGGTGCACTGCAACACCTGCACCTCCGACCTGGACGCCTGGGTACGCCTGCTGGGCCAGATGGCCGAGGCGGCGGGGGCGAAGCTTGCAAAGCCCGCCCTCTACGACCTGTTCTATCAAAAGGCGCTGGAGGGTGCGCCGGACTGCGGCGGTCTCGTAAACTTCAACTGCTATTCCGGCGAGCCGGTGGCCGGCCTTTCCGACGGGCGGCCATTGTTGACCCGCCGGCCAAACGGGCACCTCACCCTGGAAAACTTCGCCCGGGTCCAGCTGTACTCCGCCATGGCCACGTTAAAGCTGGGCATGGACATCCTGCTGGAAAAAGAGCAGGTGAAGCTCGACCGGCTGCTGGGCCACGGCGGGCTGTTCAAGACCCCGGTGGTGGGCCAGCGGCTGCTGGCGGGCGCGCTGGGGGTGCCGGTGTCGGTGATGGATACGGCGGGCGAGGGCGGCCCCTGGGGCATGGCCCTGCTGGCCCTCTACCGGCTGCGCTGCGCAGCGGGGGAGGCCCCCGCCCTGGAGGACTGGCTGGATTCCGCCATCTTCGCGGACGCGGCAGGCAGCACCATCGCCCCCGACGAGGCCGACCGGGCGGGCTTTGACGCCTTTATGAAGGATTACGCCGCCTGCATCCCGGTGGAAAAGGCCGCCGGGCAGGCGCTGCGCTGACAGGAGGAGAACGCAAGATGAGCATGAAACAGTATGAATTCTGGTTCGTGGTGGGCAGCCAGTTTCTCTACGGCCCCGAGGTGCTGGAGACGGTGGCCGCCCGGGCCGCCGAGATGACCGAGGCGCTGAACGCCTGCGGCCGGCTGCCCTGCAAGCTGGTGTACAAGGTCACCGCCAAGACCAACCGTGAAATTACCGACGTGGTGCGCCAGGCAAATCACGACCCGGCCTGTGCCGGCCTTGTGACCTGGTGCCACACCTTCAGCCCCTCGAAAATGTGGATCAACGGCCTGGCGGCCCTGCAAAAGCCCTGGTGCCACTTCGCCACCCAGTATAACCGCACCATCCCGAGCGAAGAGATCGACATGGACTTCATGAACCTGAACCAGGCCGCCCACGGCGACCGGGAGCACGGCTTCATCGGGGCCCGGCTGCGCGCGCCCCGCAAGGTCATCGCCGGCTACTGGCAGGACGAGGCGGTGCAGGACCGCCTGGGCAGCTGGATGCGCGCCGCCGTGGGCGCGGCGGTGAGCAAAGAACTCAAGGTGATGCGCTTCGGCGACAACATGCGGGAGGTGGCCGTCACCGAGGGGGACAAGGTGGAGGTGCAGGCGAAGCTGGGCTGGCAGGTGAACACCTGGCCGGTGGGGCAGCTGGTGGAGACGATGAACACCGTCACCGACGCCGAGATCGACGCCCTGATGGAAGAATACCGCGCCGCCTACGACTTCGCCACCGACGACCTTGCCACCGTGCGCTACCAGGCCCGGGAGGAGATCGCCATGAAGAAGATGCTGGACGCGGAGGGGTGTCTGGCCTTCTCCAACAACTTCCAGGACCTCTACGGCATGGACCAGCTGCCCGGCCTTGCCAGCCAGCACCTGATGGCCCAGGGCTACGGCTACGGCGGCGAGGGCGACTGGAAGGTGGCCGCCATGACCGCCATCCTCAAGGCCATGAGCGAGGGCAAGACCGGCGGCACCGCCTTTATGGAGGACTACACCTACCACCTGGAGCCGGGCAACGAGTACAGCCTGGGGGCTCACATGCTGGAGGTGTGCCCCAGCGTGGCGGCGGCCCGGCCCCGCATCGAGGTGCACCCCCTGGGCATCGGCGACCGGCAGCCCCCTGCCCGCCTGGTGTTCGAGGGCCACGAGGGGGACGCCATCGTGGTGAGCCTCATCGACATGGGGGGCCGGCTGCGGCTGGTCTGCCAGGACATCCACTGTGTCAAACCCATCCTGCCCATGCCCAACCTGCCGGTGGCCCGGGTGATGTGGCAGCCGCAGCCTTCTCTCACCACCGGTCTCGAGTGCTGGATCACCGCCGGCGGGGCCCACCACACGGTGCTGAGCTACGACGTGACCGCCGACCAGATGCGGGACTGGGCCCGGATGATGGACATCGAGTTCGTGCACATCGGCAAAGGCACCACCGTGGAGGAACTGGAGCACGACCTGTTCCTCTCCGACCTTGCCTGGAAACTGAAATAAGCCACCGGGGCGCGGCTGCGCCGCGCCCCGGACAGCGGCGGGCGGCGGCTCCCTTTCGGGAGCCGCCGCCCGCGTTTTTTCTGTCACGCCCCGGTGGTGAACAGGCCCGCCAAAGCCTCCCCCACCAGCTCGCCGGAATAGACCGCCTCCGCCAGCGTGTTGCCGTGGCTGCCGATCTCGATGAGCAGGCTGCCGGTGGTCAGGTCCTGGTTGTAGTAGCGGTAGTCGAAGAGCACCGGCCGCGTCAGGCCGGGAAAGCGGCTCTCCATGGCGCTCTCCCACCGGGCGGCAAAGGCCAGGTTCTGCTTGAAGTTGGGCAGGTTTCCGTTTTTGTCCGCCCCGCAGATGATCATCACCTGGGCCGCCGTCCTGCCGTTCACATCCGCCACCGCCTTCACCCGGGCGCCGTCGGTCTCGATGGCGTCCCGGTGGACGTCCAGCACCACCTTGATGCTGGGGTATTTTTCCAGATACTCCCGCACGGTGGCGTTGCTGCGCTCGTAGCTGCCGTTGTAGCTGGGGTAGTCGTGGAGGGTGGCGTCCTGCAGGGTCACGATGCCCGCCGCGTTCAGCTTTTCGGCGATGGCCGCCCCCACCGCCACCATGTTCAGGCTGGTGTCGGTGAGGCGGCAGGTGTACTCCGGGTCGAACCAGCCCAGGTCCTCCAGTTCATAGCTCTCGGTGGCGTGGGTGTGCATGATGAGCACCTGGGGCTCGGCGGAGCCCACCTCAACGGAAAAGGGCAGCAGCCCCGCCGCCGCCGCGGCCACCTCCTCGGCGGGCAGGCTGGTGCAGTTCTTGATGGTGCCCGCCGCGCAGGGGATGTAGGCCGCGCCGCTGCCCTGCTCATAGTGGGCGCTCACGATGGAGCCCATCCCCTCCGGCGGCGGGCCGGGGGTGGGAGCGGGGGTGGCCTGCGGGCCCTCCGCCGCCCCGCTGTCCGCCTGCGGAGCGGGCGCGGGGGTGGGGCTGGGCAGGATCTCCTCCGGGGTGGGGGCGATGTACTCCGGCGGGCTCTCGGCGTCCTCCACCTGGGTCTGGGCGACGGGCAGCGCCTCCTGGCGGAAGATGCGGTCCGCCGCGCCGATGGCCGCCGCCGGGTTGGCCAGCAGGCTGCCCGCCACCGCCAGGCTGCCCGCCAGGTCCGGCACGCCGGCGTACCGGCCCGCGCCCATGGCGGCCGCGCCCACCACCGCCGCCAGCGCCAGCGTGCCCAGCCGCCGCAGCGTTTTGGAATGTCCCACCGGCCTCTTCCCCCTTTGCATGGTCCTGCTGAAAGGATATGCGGCGAAGGGGGCCTTTCATGCCCTCAGTTGGCCAGATAGCACAGTTCCGCGATGGACAGCCGCTGCTGCAGCGCCTTGTTCACCGCCAGGGCCAGCAGCTCGGCCCCCTTCTTCACCACCGTGTCCAGCTGGCGGGGGGTGATCACACAGCCGGGGCGGCCGAGGAACTCGTCCGCCTCCATCATGGTGGGGATGCCCACCGCCAGCACCGGCACCCCCAGCATGGCCCGGGTCAGGCACTTGCCGCTCTCGGGGCGGGCGGGGCACAGGCCGGTGTCGCTGATCTGCACCGTGCGGCCCATGCGGGCCGGGTCGGAGGTGCACAGGCTGTCGATGCAGAGGATAGCGGAGGGCTTTACCGCCCGCACCAGCCCCGCCAACATCTGTACCAGCGGGATGCCGGTGGCGCCCGACGCGCCGGGGGCCACGCAGCACACCTCCCGCAGGCCCAGCTCGGCGGTGCGGCTGTCCGGCGCGATGCCCCGGGTCACCAGCACGCCCCCCGCCGCCCGGGGGCCCAGGGCGTCGGCGGTGACCCGGCGGTTGCCCACCCCCACCACCAGCACCCCGCCCGCTTCGGGCAGCATGGCCCGCAACTCCCCCGCCACGGCGCTGACGTAGCGCTCGTCCTTGTTGTCCACCACGGCCAGGCTGGGGATCTCCAGGGTGGAATAGCGCCCCGCCGGCCGTTCCAGCCCGGGGCGGGTGATCTGCACCCGGGTGAGGGTGATGGGCCCGGAACGGGCGGTGTAAAGCTTGACCCCGCCGGGCACCTGCCCCCTGGACGGGCCGTAGATCTCGTCGGCGATGTCGGTGTAAACGGACATACAAAACACCTCGCAGCGATGAAAAAGTGGCCGCCGCCCGCCGCAAACGCCGCGCCGGGGCCCCATGAAAGTGTGGGCCGGCGCGCACCGGCCCATACCGCCCGAAAAAAGTTTAAAAAACGCTTGCAAGCGCCGCTCAAATGTGGTATTATAAATTGCACTGTTATGGGTAGTAAGGAGGTGGTACGAATGCCTAACATCAAATCCCAGAAGGATCGCGTGGTCCAGTCCAAGAAGGAAGCCCTTCACAACAAGGCGATCAAGTCCAACCTGAAAACAGTTGTCAAGAAGGCAAACGCTGCCATCGCCGCGAATGCCGCTGACAAGGACGCCGTCGTCAAGGTGGCTGTTTCCACCATCGCCAAGGCGCAGAGCAAAGGTGTGGTCCACAAGAACACCGCTGCCCGCAAGATCAGCCGCATGGCGAAGCGCGCGAACAAGGCCAACGCCTGATTTTCAGCAAAACAAAGACCTGCCGGTTCCGGCGGGTCTTTTGTTTTGCCCGGCGGACAAAGGACGCGCCCTTCCTTTCGTCGCCGGCGAACAGCTCCGCCCGGCACTTCCCAATGCCGCCTGGCATCCCCAGCGTCGCACGACACTGTCCAATGCCGCCCGCCGCGCCCGACACCGCCCGATGCCTCAAATCCCCCCTGTGCCGGCCAGCGGCACAGGGGGGATTTGCGTGCTCTGTGGTGTTCTTGCGGGGGGCACGGGCCCGCCGGCCGCTTTCCGGGCCTCCGGGCTCTTTGCCCGCCTTTGGGCACAAAAACGCCGGCCCCGTTTTTTGAGGGGCCGGCGTTCGTCGGTTTTGGCTTCAATCCGCCGCGGAGGCGGAAGATCCGGAGGAGGTGGAGGAGGCGGCGTTCAACTCCTGCTGTCCCTCCTCGGCGGCGCTCATCACGCTGCCCATGGTGCGGCCCTCGTCCACGTTCATGCCGGAGATGTACTCATAGCCGGTGGCGAGGCCCAGGTCCTCGGCGGCCACGGGTTTATCCGGGCTGCGGAAGTGCTCGTTGAGGATGCGGGCGCAGTTCTCCCGGTCGATGTAGTACACCCATTTGTGGCCGTTGATGTGGGCCGCGCCGCCGGGGGCGCGCACGATGTAGATGTTTTCCGGCTTCACCTTGAGCATGGTGCCGTAGAGGCCCCAGATGTCGGTGATATCCAGGCTGGTGTTGATGTAGTGGGCGATCACCTTGCAGGTGCTGTAATAGTCCGCCAGGGTGTAGTCCTCCAGCAGGCTCTTGACCAGCGCCGCATAGAAATACTGCTGGGTCTCCAGCCGCTGATAATCGGCGGTGGCGTAGTTGCGGTTGCGCAGGATCAGCTCGGCGGTGTCGCCGCTGATGAGATGGGTGCCCTGCTTGGCCACCACGTCCTCCTTGCCGGTGTTCTTGTCCACGGTGACGATGTCCCAGGGGACGTACATCTCGATGCCGCCCATGTTGTTCAGCATGGTCTTGAAGGCGGCCATGTCGATGGTGACGTAGTCGTCCACCGGCAGCTTGAACAGCTCATACATCATGTTGGCGATGTTGTTGATCAGGTTCTCCTGGTCGGGGCCGTTGGCGTAGACCTCGTTGATCTTGCCCTCGATGGCCTTGCGCCCCTCGCCCATGTCCTCACCGTAGTAGGTGTCCCGGGGGATCTGGAAGGCGTTCACCGTGCCGGCGTCCCGGTCGATCTGCAGATAGAGGATCACGTCGGTGTTGCCCTTGCCCTCGGCGTAGTCCCGGTCGGTGTCGTAGTCGATGCCCAGCAGCAGCAGGTTGTAGGTGCGGTCGCCCTCGGCCTCCAGGTCCGGGTCCTTCACCTGGTTCAGCTGGCCGGCCTCGCCCTCGTCCAGGGCGGGCGCCACCTGGCTGTAAAGATACCACATAGTGCCGCAGGCAGCCAACAGCAGCACTGCCAGCACCGCCAGCGCCAATTTGAGCGCGCTGGCCTTTTTCGTCGGTTTGCTCAAAGGGTCGTTCCCTCGCTTTCGTTGTTTGCGGCCCGGGTCGGCGGGCCAAAAATGTCAAAAGAGTTACAGGGGAATTATACCCTATCTTGACCCAAAAAAGGAGATGTTTTGACGATTTTCGCTCATTAACACAAAACAGATTCCCGTTTTTGTGCCATTTTACTATATTTTACCGTGGGTTTTGTCCACGATGGACAAACAAATCCCCCCCGCGCCGCGGCGCGGGGGGATTTGTTTGGTTCTGTCACTGGGTGACCAGGGTGGTACCGGGATAGTAATGGGCCAGGATGTCGGCGTAGCCCCAGCCGTTGGCGGCGTAGCCCCAGGCGCCCATCTGGCTCATGCCGCAGCCGTGGCCGTAGCCGTAGGTGGTGATGCTGAAGGCGTCGGTGCCGGCGTCGTAGACGATGTCGAAGGCGGCGGAGCGCAGGGTCTTGCCGTTGACGTTATTCAGCACGTTCTCCCGCAGGTCGCGGCCGCTGATGGTGGCGGTGCCCAGCCGCATACTGGTGACGTAGCCGCTGGAGTTTTTGACGATGTCGCCGAACCAGGTATTCGGGTCGCTGTTGTAGGCGTAGAGGTCCACTCCCAGGCGCTCCTGGGCGCGGGCGGCCACCTCGCTGGCGTAGTACACCCGGGTGCTCTGCCAGTTGGAGGCGTAGTCCTTGTCGTAGGGGCTGTCCACGTTGACCAGGTAGGGCCGGGCGCCGCCCCACACCTCCTGGCTGGAGTTGGTGCCAAAGGCCGCGGAGGCGAAGTAGGGGGTGAAGGCCACGCTGCCGTTGTAGGTGAGGATCTGGTTCGCCACCTCCCGGGCGGCGGCCCGGATGGTCTCGCTGGGCTCCAGGCCCGACACGCTGGGCGCGCCGCCCTGGCTGAGGATCCAGCTGTGGGCCGCCACCATCTGCGCCTTGTAGGCCTCAATGGGGGCGTTGGCGCCCATCTCATTGCGGGCGATCATGGCCAGGCACTCCGCCAGGTCCATCTCCTGCCGCACACCGTTCATGGTGACGGTGATGGTGCCCGAGGAGGGCGCGGGCGTGGGGGTGGGTTCCGGGGTGGGCGCGGGGGTGGGCGCGGGGGTGGGGGTGGGCGCGGCGCTGGCCGAGGGCGCGGGGGTGGCGGAGGGCCCGGGCGTGGCCGAAGCCGAGGGGCTGGCCGACGGGGACGGGCTGGGCGAAGGCTCCGGGCTTGCCGAAGCGTCCGGCGCGGGGGATGCGGAGGGCTCCACCGCCTCGCCGCCGCCCACCTCGCTCAGGGGGCGGTCCTCGGTGGGCATGCCGGCCTGCTCCTGCACGTCGCTGGAGGTGGCGCCGCCGGTGATGTACCAGTTCAGCCAGTACTGGCTGAGGGTGGTGAGGCTGGGGGCGGAGAGGCCCTCGCTCTCATAGACGGCCATGGGCATCAGGGGCTGCTCGGCGGGCTGCACCTGATTGCCGAACAGGATGGCGGCCTCGTTGGCCCGCAGCTGGCGGCCGGTGATCACCAGCATCCGTCCGCCGGAGGCGGGGCTGTCCGCCACCAGGGTGACGAAGGCGTCGCCGTCTTGCACGTCGGCGGGCATCTCGTAGAGGCTGCGGGCCTTGGCCCCCAGCACAAAGGTCAGATAATCCTCATAATTGGACAGGTCCTGCAGGCCATAGAGGTCAAAGGCGGACTCCCCCGTCTCGGCGGGGTCCCACTCGTAGACCGCCAGCACCTTGTAGCGGTAGTCGCCGCCGGCGGTGTAGAGGGTGAAGCCGCTGTTGGCCTTCAGCACATCCTCCTGGGCCAGCTGGCTGAGCTGCTCCATGGAGGAGGCCGGGCAGCGCACGATCACGTTGCTCTGGCTCTGGCCCAGCGTGTCGGACCCGGTAAAGCGGGGCAGTTCGTCCTCGGCGGCGCTCACGGTGCCCGGCTCGCCGCCGCCGGCCGCCCCGTCGGCGGACCAGACCAGCGCGCCGTCCAGCGAGGGGAGGGCCAGATAGGCCGCCACCCCCGCATTTTTGGCCTGCTGGGCCAGCAGGTAATCCCGGGCGGCGGTGTCGTAGTCGGCGGTGCCGTAGCCCACGTCGCCCAGCACGCTGCCGCCGCCGGGCAGCTTGCCGCCCTGCCACAGCCACAGCGCCACCCCGCCGGCGATGGCCGCCACCAGCAGGATGCAGCCGATGAGCCGCCCCCAGTGGGGCCCGGCGGGCCGGCGGGCGGGTTCTTCGGTGGGCAGAGGGGCGTCGTCGTCAAAGAGCAGCTGGGCCGCGCTGGTGAGCTGTTCGTCGGGGCCCAGCCGGTCGGCAGCCCCGCTCCCGGCCCGGGGCGCCTTGCCGGTGAAGGCCGGCGCAGGGGCCGTTTTGGCGGAGGCAGCCACTTTTTCCGGGGCAGCCGCTTTTTCCGGGGGTATCGTGTTCACCGGGGCGGCCGCGGGCGCCGGTTCCCGCGGCACGGGGGGCGCCGCTTTTGCCGCGGGCGCGGGGGCGGCCAGGCCCGCCAGCGCCTGCCCGGGCAGTTCCAGTTTCGGGGCGGGGCCGCCCAGGCGGAACCGCTCCACAAAGGGCTCCATCCCCTTGCCCCGGGCCATGCGCCGCAGCATATCCAGCAGCCAGCCCACGGCCAGGGCCTGCTCCTCGCCCTCCGGGGGCAGCGGGCACACCCAGGCGTATTTTTCGCCGCACACCAGCACAAAGGCGGGATGGGTGTCGTTGGAAGGGCTGTAGGCCACCGCCCAGTCCGCGCCGGACACCCGCAGCGCCGCGTGGGCGCGGGTGGCCGCCGGCTGCACCGGGCAGTTGGGGTATTTTTTCACCAGCCGCCGGTTGGGCGTCACCTTCGCCCCCCGCCTGGGATGGGCGTAGCTCTGGGTGCCGAAGTCGTAGACGCTGCCCGCCATCTCGCAGCCGGCGAGGGCGGCGTCCAGCAGCCGGCCGGTGGCAGCGTCGGCGGCCACGAACAGCCGCCCGGCCTCCACCAGTTCCGTCACCGCCACCTCGGCGAGGCTCTCCTCGCCCACGCAGAACACAGCGTCGCCGAAACGGCCCTCAAAATAATCCCGCCAGCGGCGGCAGATGGCGGCCGCCTCCTCGGCGGTGTTCGCCCGGGCGGTGACACAGACGGCGTACTCCCCGTTTTTCATCAGCAGGTTCAACCCGGGGCAGCCCTGGTCCGCCGCGGCGCGCAGCACCTGGGTCACCTGGTCCCGCCGGGGGCCGAACAGCCGCAGCACCAGCCTGGAGGATTTCTGTTCCATTGTGTTCACCTCTTATTCCGGGATGTCCTCGGCGCGCACCGCGCCGGGCAGGGGCAGGCCCAGGGCCAGCCGCCTCGCGGCGTCCAGCGCGTTTTTGGCGGCGGCCAGGCGGACGGTGGCCCGGTCGCGTTTGCCCAGGTCCAGCCGCTTGACAAACACCTCGCCGCCTCGGGCCGCGCCCAGATACACAAGGCCCACCGGTTTTTCGGGGGTGCCGCCCCCCGGCCCGGCGATGCCGGTGAGGGCCACGGCCACGTCCGCGCCGGCGGCACGGGCGGCCCCCGCCGCCATGGCGGCGGCCACCTGGTGGCTCACCGCGCCGTGCTGTTCCAGCGCGGCGGCGCTCACCCCCAGCAGCTTCTGTTTTGCTTCATTCGCGTAGGTCACAAAGCCGAAACCGAAGACTTCGCTTGCGCCGGGCACGTTGGTGACCAGCTGGCTCACAAGGCCGCCGGTGCAGCTTTCGGCGGTGGCCAGGGTCAGGCCCTTCTGCCGCAGCGCGTCCACCAGGGCGTATTCCAGGCCCTCTTCCCCCTCGGCATAGATGTACTCCCCCGCCAGCCGGTAGAAGTTTTGGGCGTACTCCCGGCACATGGCCCGGGCCCTTTCCTCGTCGGGGGCGGCGGCGGTGATGCGGATGGTCAGTTCCGCCGTTTTTGCGTAGACGGCGGCAGTGGGGTTCTCGTTCCCGAAGAGATGGCCCAGCAGCTCCTCGGCGTGGCTCTCGCCGATGCCGCACAGGCGCAGCACAAGGCTTTGCAGCACCCGCGTCTGTCCCTTTTGCAAAAAGGGGCGCACCGCGCTCTTCCACAGGGGTTCCAGTTCCGAGGGCGGGCCGGGCAGCAGCACCGCCCGCTTGCCGCCCGCCTCAAACCACACCGCCGGGGCGGTGCCGTTGGGGTTTTCGAACCAGCCGCCCTTTTGGGGCACCAGGGCCTGCTTTTCGTTGTTGGCGGGGGTGGTGCGGCCGGTGGAGGTGAAGAAGGCGCGGATGTCCTCCAGCACCTTGGGCTCAAAGCGCATCTCGTCGTCAAAGCAGCGGGCCACCGTCTCCTTGGTCAAATCGTCCGCCGTGGGGCCAAGGCCTCCGGAGAACACCAGCAGGTCGCTGCGGGCCATGGCGGCGCGCACCGTTTCCTCCAGGCGGGCGGCGTTGTCCCCCACCACCTGCTGATGCAGCACGTCAAAGCCCAGCGCCGCCAGTTCCCGGGCCAGGAACCGGGCGTTGGTGTTCAGGATGTCCCCCAGCAGCAGCTCGGTGCCCACACAGATGATCTCAGCGGTCACGTTTCACTCCCCCTTTGGGCGGGCCAGGGGCCCGCCGGTCCGGCGCGTCAGGCGAGAAGGTCGTCCTCGTCTTCCTGCGCTTTGCGCATGTCGATGCGGATGCGCTCCACCCCGTCGGCGGCCTGCTTTTCCAGCCAGAGCAGTTCCGGCATGGCGGCCTCCGCCGCCTCCACCTCGGCCAGGGTGGGCTTGGTCTTGGGGTGGGGCGGGGTGAAGATGGTGCAGCAATCCTCGTAGGGCAGGATGCTGGTGTCGAAGGTGCCGATGCGGCGGGCCGTCTCGATGATCTCGGTCTTGTCCATGCCGATCAGCGGGCGCAGCACCGGCAGGTCCTGGGCCGCGTCGGTGCAGGCCAGGGCCATCAGGGTCTGGCTGGCCACCTGGGCCAGGCTCTCGCCGGTGATGAGAGCCTTGGCGTCGATGTCCTTGGCGATGCGGTTCGCGATGCGCATCATGCTGCGGCGCATGAGCACGGTGAACAGCACGTCGGGCGCGTGGTCCCGGATGTACTCCTGGGGGGTGGTGTAGGGCACCACATACAAAACGCAGCTGCCGGTGTAGCCGCTGATGATCCGGGCCAGGGTGGCCACCTTGCGCTTGGCCGCCTCGCTGGTGTAGGGCGGGCTGGCGAAGTGGATGTGGTGGATGGCCAGGCCCCGCCGGGCCATGTACCAGGCGGCCACCGGGCTGTCGATGCCGCCGGAGAGCATGTTCACCGCCCGGCCGCTGGTGCCCACCGGCAGGCCGCCCGCCCCCGGCACCTTGGGGCCGTGGATGTAGGCGCCGTAGTCCCGCACCTCCACCATGACCACGATGTCCGGGTGATGCACGTCCACCTTCAGGCGAGGGTGTTTGGAGAGCAGGAAGCCCCCCAGCTCCCGGCTGATCTCGGGGCTCTTCATGGGAAAGGACTTGTCCGACCGCTTGGCCTCCACCTTGAAGGTGCGCACGCCGCGCAGCGCCTCGCCCAGATAGGCTTCCGCCGTGGCCTGGATGGCCGCAAAATCCTTTTCGCACACCGCCGCCCGGCTGAGGGCCGCCAGGCCGAACACCTGGCTCACCCGGTGAAAGGCCTCGTCGAAATTCGATGCGGCCTCCTCGTCCCGGGGCTCCACATACATGGTGCTCTGGGCCTTGTACACCTGGAATTTGCCCAGCTCCCGCACCCGAAAGCGCAGGGCCTTGGCCAGCGCCGCCTCAAAGGTGGCCTTGTTCAGGCCCTTCAGGGCCATCTCGCCCTGGTAGCACAGAATGACTTCCTTCATCTCGTCTCTCCTTGTCGCCCCTGAGCGGGGCGGTGTTTCTCAGCGCAGCTGCGCCAGCGTTTTGAGGCCCTGCTCCAGGCCGTTCAGCAGCGCATCCACGTCGGCTTCGGTGTTCTCGGCGCAGAAGCTCACCCGCAGCGCCGTGTCGATGCGCCGCGGCTCCAGGCCCATGGCCGCGAGGGTGTGGCTGGCGGCGCCCCTTGAGCAGGCCGACCCGCTGGACACATACACCTTGGTCTGTTCAAGATAGTGGAGCATGGTCTCGCTCTTCACCCGCATGGTGCTGAAGTTGAGCACCTCGCTCACCGCGTCCGCGGGGCTGTTGAGCACCACGTCCAGGCCGGCAAGGCCCGCCCGCAGCCGGGCGTTCAGCGCCGCCACATGGGCCGCGCGCGCGTCAAAGGTCTTTTCCATCCGCCTCGCGGCGGTAGCAAGGCCCACCGCGTAGGGCAGGTTCTCGGTGCCGGGGCGCACCCCCTGCTCCTGGCCGCCGCCGTGGCCCTTCTCCTGCCCGCCGCCCAGGTACGGCGGATGGATGTTATAGCCCCGGCGCAGGTAGAGCGCGCCCACGCCCTTGGGGGCGTGGATCTTGTGGCCGCTGACGGTGTAGCTGTCGATGTTTTCCAGGCTTACCGGCAGACGCATCCATGCCTGCACCCCGTCCACATGGACGGCGGTGCGGCTGTTCGCCTCTTTCACCCGGGCGGCCAGCTTCTTTACGTCCTGCCTTGCGCCCGTCTCGTTGTTCACCTGCATGCAGGTGACTAAAATGGTGCCCTTGTCCACCCGGTCGGCGATGGCGTCCACATCCAGACGGCCGTCCGCGCCGGGGGCCACAAAGTCCACCTCAAAGCCCTCTTCGGCCAGACGGGCCAGGGGCAGCGCCGCGCTGGGGTGTTCGAAGCCGCTGGCCACGATCTTTTTGCCCCAGCTGCGCCGGGCCAGCGCCGCGCCCAGAATGGCGATGTTGTTGCTCTCGCTGCCGCAGCCGGTGAAGAATACCTGCCCCGGCTCGGCCCCCAGGGTGCGGCCCACGATGTTCCGGGCCTTGTCCAGCAGTTCCCTGGATTCCACGCCGGGGGTGTAGAGGCTGGAGGGATTGCCCCAGTGGTTCACCATGGTCTTGTAAATGGCGTCGGCCACCTCGGGGGCCACCCGGGTGGTGGCGGCGTTGTCCAGATAGTGAAGGGCCTCGTTGTCGATCATTGCGCTCTCCCGCCTTTTACCATAAGTATAAGTTTGCTCATATTCGCCGAAGAGTGTTATATCTCCGGCGGGTCATAAAAATACAGAATATATTATAGCACAACCCCGCCCGGCGGCACAAGGGCGCGGGGCGGGGCCAAATGCAGGGAAACGGCCGTCGAAGCGCGGAACGCGGGCGGGAAAAGGCGGGCGACGGGCAGCAGCCACAAGCGGAGCGCGGACAGGGGCGGGCAACAGCTGCCCCAACACAGAGCGGGCGACGGCAGGCCCGGCGGCCCATCGCGGCGCGGCGGCGGGCATGGGCGCAGAGCGGCGGGAAAAGGCGGCGGCGGGGCGGCGGGCGCAGGTGCGTCCGGGACAAGGGCATGCGGAACGGGAAGGCGCAGAGAGCAAAGAGGGCATGCCGCGGCCGCCCGCCGGGAAAGTGTTACTTTTGCGGCGGGCCTTGTAACCGGCGGCCGGTTCTGCTACCATGGTATTGTAAGAGAAAGCGGGGCTTGTTTCGCCCCGGGATGTGACAGAAAGGGTGGCGCGCATGAAAACGGATATCCAGATCGCCCAGGAGGCGACCTTAAAGCCCATCACCGAGATCGCCGGGCAGCTGGGCCTCTCGGAGGAGGACATCAGCCTGTACGGCAGGTACAAAGCCAAGATCGATCACCGGCTGGCTAAAAAGGCGGCCAAGCAGGGCAAGCTGATCCTGGTGACGGCCATCAGCCCCACCCCGGCGGGGGAGGGCAAGACCACCATCAGCTGCGGCCTGGCGGACGCGCTGAACGCCCTGGGCAAAAAAACCATGCTCTGCCTGCGGGAGCCCAGCCTCGGGCCGGTGTTCGGCATCAAGGGCGGCGCGGCCGGCGGCGGCTACGCCCAGGTGGTGCCCATGGAGGACATCAACCTCCACTTCACCGGCGACATTCACGCCATCGGCGCGGCCAACAACCTGCTGGCCGCCATGGTGGACAACAGCATCTACCAGGGCAACCCCCTGAACATCGACCCCCGCCAGGTGACCTGGAAGCGCTGTGTGGACATGAACGACCGGCAGCTGCGCTATGTGACCGACGGCCTGGGCGGCAAGGTGAACGGCACCCCCCGGGAGGACGGCTTTGACATCACGGTGGCCAGCGAGGTGATGGCCATCTTCTGCCTGGCCACCGACCTCGCGGACCTGAAGGAGCGCCTTTCCCGCATCGTGGTGGGCTACACCTACGCCGGCGAGCCGGTGACCGCCGGCCAGATCGGCGCGGCGGGGGCGATGGCCGCCCTTTTGAAGGACGCCTTCGACCCCAACCTGGTGCAGACGCTGGAGAACAATCCCGCCATCATCCACGGCGGCCCCTTCGCCAACATCGCCCACGGCTGCAACAGCGTGATGGCCACCCGGCTGAGCCTGTCGCTGGCGGACTATGTGGTCACCGAGGCGGGCTTCGGCGCGGACCTGGGCGCGGAGAAGTTTCTGGACATCAAGTGCCGGATGACCGGCCTTGCCCCGAACGCGGTGGTGCTGGTGGCCACCGTGCGGGCGCTGAAGCACCACGGCGGCTGCCCCAAGGACCAGCTGGGTGTGCCCAACCTGGACTACCTGAAGGCGGGCGCGGCGAACCTGGCCCGCCATGTGGAGAACATGCGGGGCTTCGGCGTGCCGGTGTGCGTGGCCATCAACGCCTTCCCCACCGACAGCGCCGAGGAGCACGACTGCCTGCGGGACATCTGCGCCGAGCTGGGCGTGCCCTGCGAGCTGGCCACCGTGTTCGCCGAGGGCGGCAAGGGAGGCCTGGAACTGGGCCGGGCGGTGCTGAGCGTGATGCAGCCCGAGACGAAACTCAACTTCACCTACCCGGACGAGATGCCCCTGGCGGACAAGGTGGACGCGGTGGCGAAGAAGATCTACCGGGCGGCGGCGGTGAGCTGGAGCGCCCCCGCCAAAAAGGCGCTGGCGCGCATCGAGGCCATGGGCTACGGCAAACTGCCGGTGTGCATCGCCAAGACCCAGTACTCCTTCAGCGACGACGCCACCCTGCTGGCCGCGCCGGAGGGTTTCACCATGACCGTGCGGGACGTGCGCCTCTCCGCCGGGGCGGGGTTCGTGGTGGTGATTATGGGCAGCATCATGACCATGCCCGGCCTGCCCAAAAAGCCCGCCGCCGAGAACATCGACGTGGACGAGAACGGCCGCATCACCGGCCTGTTCTGAGAAGAACGCAGCAAAAGGCACCCCTTCGGGCGAAGGGGTGCCTTTTTGTATGTCCGGGCGTGCAGCCCGCGCCGGGGGGCGGCGGAGGCCGGCCGCACTCGCGCCCGCCCCGCAGGGCAGGCGGCCCGGAGCGCCGGACCCAAGGCCGGGCGTCGGAAACGTCCCTTCGCCCGCGGGCGGACCGCCTTTTTTAGCGCGGCTCTCCTTTGTGCAGCGGCCATTTTTTCTGCGGGGCTGCCGTCAGTTCTGGTCTTTGGAGTGGCTGAAGGCGGCGGCCAGCACCCCGCAGGCGAGGCTGGCAGTGATGCCGGCGGCCGCAGCGGAAAAGCCGCCGCAGAGGGCCCCCAGCAGGCCCATCTTGTCCACCGTGTCCATCACGCCCTGGGCCAGCAGGTGCCCGAAGCCCAGCAGCGGCACGCTGGCCCCCGCGCCGGCAAACTCCGCCAGCGGGTCGTAGAGGCCCAGGGCGCTGAGCACAACGCCCGCCACCACATAGATCACCAGCACCCGGGCGGGGGTGATGCTGGTGAGATCGATGAGCAGCTGCCCCGCCACGCAGATGAGGCCGCCCACCACGAACGCCCAAAGGTACGTCATAATTGCTCCTCCTCGCTCACAAGTTCCACCAGGTGCGCCACGCCGGGGATGCTCATTCCCTGCTGGCTGGTGATCTGGCTCATCAGCGCCCCGGTGGAGAGGAACAGCACCCGGCGCAGCCGCCCTTTTCGCAGCGCGGGCAGCACCCGGGCGCAGAGCACCGCCGCCGAGCAGCCCGCCCCGCTGCCGCCGGCCTGCACATCCTGCTTGTGCACGTCGTAAAGTTCCAGCCCGCAGTCGGTGTGGTTTTTTATCTCCAGGCCCTCCGCCTTCAAAAGCTGCGCCAGCAGCCGGCTGCCCACCAACCCCAGATCGCCGGTGTAGACGGCGTCATAGTCCGCGGGGGTGCGGTGGGTGTCGGCACAGTGGCGCAGGATGGTCTCGGCGGCGGCGGGGGCCATGGCCGCCCCCATGTTGGTCAGGTCGGTGACGCCGTAGTCCCGCACCCGGCCGAAGGTGGCCGAGGCCACCCGGGGCCCCGTACCATCGGGGGCCACCAGGCAGCAGCCGGCAGCGGTGGCCGTCCACTGGGCGGTGGGGGTGCGCTTGCCGCCGTAACTCAAAGGGGTGCGGTACTGCCGTTCCGCCGCGCAGAAGTGGCTGCTGACCAGGGCCGCCGCCACCTCCACACAGCCCCCCGCCGCCAGGCAGGCTGCCAGCGCCAGCGCCTCGGTCATGGTGCTGCAGGCCCCGTACAGCCCGGCAAAGGGCACGTCGGTGCGGCTCATGTGGTAGGCGGTGGCGGTACACTGGTTCTGCAGGTCGCCCCCCAGCACCAGGCTCAGCCGCTCCAGCGGCAGCCGGGCCTTTTGCAGCGTCAGTTCCAGGCAGTGCTGCTGCAGCCGGCTCTCCGCCTGCTCCCAGGTGGCCTCGCCCAGGCTGTTCTCGGGGAAGAGCAGGTCAAATTGGGCCGCCAGCGGGCCCTCCCCCTCCTTCTTGCCGCCCACGGCCCCCTGGGCCAGGATGACCGGCGGCGCTTCAAACAGGATGGTATCGCCCTTGCGCATGGCGTTCACCGCCCTCTCAGATCCAGGGGCGCAGGAAATAGTACAGCGCCCCCCAGGCGGTGCTGGCCAGCACCCCGTAGACGATCACCGGGCCGGCGATCTGGAACATCTTGGCCCCCACGCCGGTGACATAGCCCTCGCTGCGGGCTTCGATGGCCTGGCTGACCACCGCGTTGGCAAAGCCGGTGATGGGCACCAGCGTGCCCGCCCCGGCCTTTGCCGCCAGCTTGTGATACCAGCCCAGGGCGGTGGTGACGGCGGACAGCGCGATGAGGGTGACGCTGGTCATGCAGCCCGCGTCGCTGCGCACAAAGCCCGCCGCCATATAGGCCTTGCGCAGCGCCTCGCCCGCAAGGCAGATGCCGCCGCCCACCAAAAAGGCCCACAGGCAGTCACGCAGCAGCTTGGAGTGGGGGCTGGCCTTTCCCACCAGCCGGCCGTATTCTTCCACCGTGATCTTCAAACAGGGTCTCCTCCCGTCTCGCAAAAAGTTCTGTTTGCAGTTTCTCCCGCGGCGGCAAAATTTATGTATCGGGCGCAAAAAGCGGGCGCCGGCATTTTGCCGGCGCCCGCCCTTTTTTGTTTTACAGATCGGGGTGATACTCCTTGCAGGTGCACTTTTTCCACTTGAGGCCGCTGCCGCAGGGGCAGGGGTCGTTGCGGCCGATGCGCACGGCCTTGGCCGGGCCGTTCTTGCCGGTGTTCACCGTGCCCTTGCCGGGGGTGGCGGCGTCGCCGGTGGGCTTGGCCACCTGGGTGCGCTGCACCGGCTGCTCGGTGCGCAGCTGCACCGTGAGCAGCATGCGCACGGTGTCCTCCCGGATGCTGTCCACCATGGCGTCGAACATCTCGAAGCCCTCGATGCGGTATTCCACCACCGGGTCCCGCTGGCCGTAGCTGCGCAGGTAGATGCCCTGGCGCAGCTGGTCCATGTTGTCGATGTGGTCCATCCACTTGGTGTCCACATTGCGCAGCAGGCACACCCGCTCCAGCTCCCGCATCACCGGCGAGCCGTACTGCTTTTCCTTGGCGTCCAGGATGGCGCGGCCCCGCTCCAGCAGCACGTCGGCCACCTTCTCCCGGGTGAGGCCCTTGAGCTCCTCCTCGGGATAGACGAAATCGGTGGGGCGGGCAAGCCAGCCCTGGTAGTGGCGGCGCAGGGCGGCAAAGTCCCAGTCGGCGGGATTTTCGCCGGCGCAGAAGCTGGCCACGCTGGCCTGGATGTTCTCCTCCAGCATGGAGCGGATGGTGGCGGACAGGTCCTCGCCGTTGAGCACCTTGCGGCGCTGGCCATAGATGATCTCGCGCTGCTTGTTCATCACGTCGTCGAACTGCAGCACGTTCTTGCGGATGCCGAAGTTCTGGGCCTCCAGCTTCTTCTGGGCGCTCTCGATGGTGCCGGTGAGCATCCGGTTCTCGATGGGCACGTCGTCCTCGAGCCCTAAGGTGTTCATCAGGTTCTGCACCCGCTCGCCGCCGAACAGGCGCATCAAATCGTCCTCCAGGCTGAGGAAGAACCGGGAGGCGCCGGGGTCGCCCTGGCGGCCGGCGCGGCCGCGCAGCTGGTTGTCGATGCGGCGGCTCTCGTGGCGCTCGGTGCCGATGATGAACAGGCCGCCGGCGGCGCGCACCTCGTCCGCCTCGGCGCTGATCTCTTCCTTGTACTTTTTCAGCAGTTCGTCAAAGCGGGCGCGGATGGCCAGGATCTGCTCGTCCAGGGTCTCGGCGTGGCCGTCCGCCTCGGCAATCAGCTCCTCGGGGTAGTCCTCCTTGCGCAGGGTGGCCTTGGCCATGTACTCGGCGTTGCCGCCCAGCATGATGTCGGTGCCGCGGCCCGCCATGTTGGTGGCGATGGTCACAGCGCCCTTCTTGCCCGCCTGGGCCACGATCTCCGCTTCCTTCTCGTGGTTCTTGGCGTTCAGCACGTTGTGCTTGACGCCCTGGCGGCTGAGCAGTTTGCTGAGGGTCTCGCTCTTCTCGATGCTCACGGTGCCCACCAGCACCGGCTGGCCCTTGGCGTGGCACTCCACCACCTGCTTGACCACCGCGTCGTACTTGCCGTTCACCGTCTTGTAGACGCTGTCCGGCAGGTCCTTGCGCTGGCAGGGCTTGTTGGTGGGCACGGTGACGATGTTCAGGCCGTAGATCTCGCTGAACTCGTCCGCCTCGGTGCTGGCGGTGCCGGTCATGCCCGCCAGCTTCTCATACATGCGGAAGTAGTTCTGGAAGGTGATGGTGGCCAGGGTCTTGCT
>DWYI01000032.1 GCA_019118765.1 Candidatus Allofournierella merdavium
CTGCCCAAAAAGGGAGTAAACCAGCTCTTTGCCTGTGCCGTGCAGTACCCTGGCCTCCACCCCCTGATGGAACGGTACGCCCGGCTTGCCATGCGGCAATATGAGCAGTACACCAATCTCAGCGATGAGCAGTGCGCGCTCCCCGGAAGTTTTGCCGTGTTCGCCCTGGGAATGCTGGGGCAAGAGTGGCGGCAGCTGGTATGGGATTATCTCGATCTCTGTGATGATGAGCACTCCCACTTACAGGAAAAATTCCTCCGGGAGTATGTGAAACAGTTTGGATTTACCGCCGATACCGTCCCTGTGTTTGTCCGGGGTGTGCTGTCCATGCAGAACATGAAGTATTCCAGGGACTATGCCGCGTGGATGGCAAACGCAGAAAGCCTGGACGCTCTGCTGGAGGCAAAAATCCATCTGTCCGAGATCGTTCCCAGCGGTTTTTCCTCCGACGAGGATGACGATGATGACGAGGAACCCGCCGAAGAAACAGAAGCCAGCCCGGAGGAAGTGCTGCAATACGCATGGGAAACAGTCTGCTATGTGATCTGGGGCAAAGCAAGCGCCAAGGGCGGCAAGAACGTGGTGGAAACCGCCCCGGAGGAACTAAAGGAGCGGTATTCGGAAATTTTTCGGTAGGACGAAATGGAGGAGGCCATCCGGGAACGGGACTGGTAATTCTTCCGTGCTTTGACCACAGGATTGTCGCTGTGATGCAGGAATTGGGCAAAGGAGAAACTACCCATGGAAGAGTTCAAACACATCATAGAGAATGCGCTGGACATTCTGAAATTTGACGGAGCCGTACAGGACACGCTGGCCCGGCTTCGAGAAAAATGGGGCCCACAGGTCCCGGCGCTGCTGGATGAACGCTTCGATGCCGTCGGCGTCCAGTATATGAAACTGCCCCACGAAAAAGGGGCGGCAGCGTTGGGACAGGAACTTTCTGCCTTCGGCTGGGCGCTGTATAACCTGGACGATGAGGACGAGTATCTGTTTGCCCTGATCCCGGAGCAAGAACGCGGCGAATGGGAACGCTACTGCAAAAAGCAGGGGCAATTTTGTCACCTGATGAAACAGCAAGGGCGAAAATGGGGCGACCATGCCAAGGAGCAGGACCCCGGGAAGCGGATGCCCTGCGAGGAATACGTCCTTCAGGACGGGTATGACTATTTCTTTAATTCCCTGGCGGGGGATTTTGCGGCGGGCGAATGGAAAAACCAGGACGCGGAGGAATGGAAAAACGGCTGTGTGGCCGATCTGCGGTGCCGTCCGCCCAAGGTGATCCGCTCCCACAGTCTGCCGCACCTCGGGTGCCTCACCTATTCCCCGGAACAGGAACTTTATGCCGCGTCCAGAGCCGCCGGCGGCGGGACCATTGGCCGGGCATTGCTGAGCAGGGATCCGGCCACCCTCAACTGGGCCGAACCGTCCCCCATCGGGTACGACGGCCCGCCCCGGACCCTCTGCTGGGCGGACCATTCCCTCTGGGTGGGCGATCCCACCAACGCTACACGGATCGAACTGACTGACCGGGGCACCTGCCGGGATGTGAAAAACTGGGTCCTGCCGGAAGATGGATGGAGCAGCAAATACCATTGCGGCATTGTGGCGGACGGGCTGGGTCGGGTCTACTTTTCCAACGAGTGGTACAAGGGGCAGATTTACCGCTGGGAAAAGGGCAAGGTGACAAAACACACCTTCCCCTTATACGGATACGACCATCTCTCCGAGGCCGTTCCCGTTCCCGGCACAGGCCGCATTACCATGATCCACGCAGTCAGTGGCAAGGGGCGGATGGAAGAATGCCTGCTGGAACTGGACATGGACACCGGGCGGTGCCGCATCGCCCCCCTGCCCGGCATGGGCGAGGGGCTGAAACTGCGCCGGTTTGCCGGGGACTGGCTGCTGGTGCAGGGAAACGGAGAAATTCTCTCCGATGACTTTGCCCAGCTTGTCAACAGCAATACCCGTGAAGTGCTGCGCATCCGCCCGGGAATGTTCGGCGGGGAGAAAATGCAGCACATCGGAATACTCACCGACGGCACGGTGTTCATCGTCACCCGGCGGGACGGGGTCGGGCCGGTGTTCCGTTACCCCACCGACTTCTGGGGCTTTTTGCGCTCGGCCAATAAGCCCAAAAAGCTGGAATGGCGGGAGTACAAAGAAGTGTACCCGAATCTGCCCGTCTTTCTGCCGCCCAGGGCCGCGGAGCGAAAAATCGTTCTCAAAAAAGACAGCCTGACCATTCTGGGGTCGGTCTTTACGCCGCCGTTTACCCTGTCGCAGCTGGCGGAAAAGCTGGGGCCCGCCCGCATCGTCCTGAAAAACGGGACACGGAAAAGCCCCCTTACAGGCCGGGAGAGCCCCTATACCCAGGCACTTGCTTTGTGGGACGAGCTTGGGCTCCAGGGCTGGCTGGAGGAGGATGAGCAGACCATCAAGACCCTTGGCGTGCGGGTAGCGGCGCAGGGGGAGTACGCGGTGCGGCAGCCATTTGACGGAGCGGTCTGGATCGGGTCCAGGGATTACCGGGAGGCCAGCTGGAAGGAGTTCGCCGGATTTGCCCATATCCTCAAATTGGGCGGTTTTACCGTTTATACCCGCTTGCCGGGCCCTGTTTTGGAGGAGCAGTCCGCGCAGAGAGCAAAGCTGGAGGCCCTCTCCGCCATGGTGCAGATCAGCTGGAAAGAGCCGGAGAAAAAGATGGCGAAAGCGCAGAAATACAAGCTGTCCAAGCCGACGGAATCCGTGCTGCACTTTACTACCTTCAACTTCAAGCTGGCGGTCATGGAAGTGCTGATGTACGAAAAAGGCTTGCTAGCCCCGAAACTGGATGCCCATGGGTTTGCCGGAGAGTATCGCCGCCGCAAGATCGACCTGGACGCGGAAGGGTATGAACCCATCCCTGAGATCCGCAAGTGGCTGGAACAATACCCGATCCCGGCGCGGCTGGCCCGGGAGGTGACAGAGATCGAGATGGATGGCGGCAGCGAGATCTATACCCAGCTCTGTCCGTTCTGGGATGGCGAGGATGGAGCCTTTGATCTCAACACCATTACCGAGGCGGAACTGCGCCAGTTCCCCAGTCTCAAACATATAACTCTCATGTCCTCCAAGCCGGAACAGGTGCTGCCGGTGCTGGAACGGTGCGGTATCCAGGTAGACTTGCTGTGAGGTGCGCGGCAATGAACGAGAATTTATTTCGCCCACAATTTGATACATTGAAACTGTCCGATAAACTCTGGCTGATGCAGACCCTGGGGGCTCGTTATGGACTTGCCTTCAAGGAGCTGTACGCCTTTTCACGCTGGGGGCAGAGCTGCACCACCGGCCTGTTTGAAAAAGACGGCCGGGAGTTTGTTTTTGTCCCGGGCGATACCGTGACCCTTGGCTGGGAAAGCTTTGCCCAGGGGATGGACAAGGCCAGCCAGGAGGAACTGGCGGATTTTTTTGCGGAGATCGAATATGAGGGCACCGCGGAGGAATTTCTCCGGCAAGGCATGGCCCCGGTACGCCGGGTGGCCATCAGCCCCATGTTCGTGGGCAGAAAACCGGAGGAGATCGGCTGGGAGAGCGTGCCCATAAACGACCCCCGCATCACCGCCCACCCGGACTGGCTGGAGAGTCTGCGGAAGTGGGCAGGCCGGGACGGCCGGAGTTTTGAAATACACGAAACCGTCCGCTTTGAACGCCATGGCGACAGCTGGCGGGCGTGGCTGTGCCATCCCATGACCTACCCGGAGTTTCAGCGGTCCCTGTTGTGGGAGCTGGCAGCCAGCCTTCCCACGCCGGATGAGTGGGCCTATCTGTGTGGGGGCGGATGCCGCACCCTGTTCCCCTGGGGGGATGGGCTGGACGGCTCCCTGCATCTGCACCACTTGGAAAGCGAGGAAGAGCAGGGCAAGCCATACGATTTGGAGCAGCCCAACTTCTTTGGCCTGTCGATTGCTTACGACCCCTATAAACGGGAGCTGGTGGACGGGAAAACCCTGACCACCTGCGGCGGCGACGGAGGCTGTAATATCTGCGGCGGCATGGGGCCTTTGCTTGGGTATCTTCCCTGTTCCCCCCACTGTAAACCGGAGGTCCGGGAGGATAACGAAATACACAATGGCTATGACGTTTTCCGCCCTGTGATTCGGGTGCAGACATCCGGGTGGAGAATGGTATCGCCCGGAGATGAGAGGTGATATTACCAGATGATCAAAGCAATTATGAAAATCCATACCACTTCTTCTTCGGTTACATTTGTATGTGGCGATGTTGCTATTATTGGAAATGGTGAGTTTCGGGCTTCATCAGGAAAAGTGGATGGTTTTATCCTGTATGCCGACACTTTGCGGTATGAAAACGGAGCGAAGCTCTCACGGGATGAACAGGAAAATTTGAAGTGCCTGTATCAGCACTTTGTATTGAACCGTGAAGATTTCATAGACTGGGATATTTGAATGATGATTTATAGTAAAGCAACGACCGCATAGAAAGTCAAAACACGGAGGTACGGATATGGATTTGTTGCAACAGTGCCGGCAATGGTTTGACCAGAATGAAATTCAGAAGGTGATCGACACTCTGGAGGCCATCCCCGCCGGGGGGGGGCGCACCCCGGAACTGGACAGCGAACTGGCCAAGGCATATATCGCCGTTGCCGATGCAGGAGAACGGGAGCCTTATGAAAAGGCGCTGGAACTTCTGGCGCCCCATGAGGAGCATTTTGCGGGCGATCACTGCTGGAATTACCGGATCGCCTGCGCCTATTATTACCTGGACGAGGAAGGCCCCGCCCTGCGGTACTTTGAAAAGGCGCTGGAAGCCCGCCCCGGAGACAAGGACACCCAGGAATACATAGACGATTGCCGCCATCGTTTGGCCCTGCCCCGGTTTACAAAGAACTTCCGGGAAAGGACCCGGGAGGCGTGGGCGGCCTTTGCCCGCATCGAGGGGACGCTGCGCCAGATCATGGACACAGACAAAAGCCACCAGCGGAGCGAGGAATTGGTCGAACTATGCAGTCGGGCGCTGGAGATCGCGCTGAGGGACACCGCCTTCGAACTGGGATTCAACGGGGAAAAATATGAACTGATCCTCAGCCCGGAGGGCCTGCGATCCCGTCTGTTTCCGCTGGTGTATTTCCAGCAGCAGGCCCCGGAATCGGTGCTTGCCCATTGGAATATCCGGGTGGGCCGCCAGCCCGCCCCGGGCTTTCTGCTTCGGACCGGAGAGATCGAGGTCCGGGCCGAGGATGTTCAGATGTGGGCAGAGAAAACAGAGGATCAGAGGGTGAGCCTGGGCCTTTACTGCGAGAAGTTGATTCCGCTTTTGAAAGAGGACACAGACAAGGTCTGGTGGGCGCTGTCCATGCTGGTGGACCAAACCATCGGGGAAGTTTCCGACATCGCGCTTGTTGCCGGGATCGACGTCTGTGCCCGGCCGAAAGACGAGCCGTCCATGCCCCTTACCGCGCTGCCGGAACTGCTGCAAGGCATGGGCTTTACTCTCTGGCGGGAGGGCGGCGACTACCTGGAGAACAGCTATGTGGCCTATGAGCGGGAGCCGGTGAAGGACCCGGATGCCGATTGGCGGCTGGATGTCTATGCCGGCAGCTGCCGCCTGCCTGTTCTCATCAACGACTATATGGCCGCCCGCACCGATACGGTGGACGAGTACCACAAAGACGGCATCGCGGCGGGATTTCTCTGCTACCCCCTGGAAAGCTTTACCGGCGAGGAGCGAAGCAAAGCCATTCTGGACTTCCGGGATGCTCTGCGGTATGCCGTCCTGGGGGAGGCGGGCGCACAGGCCGTGACCTTCCTGGGCGGGGCCACCGGCCTGTACTACGGGTATCTGGATCTCATCGCCTGGGACCTTCCCGCCGTACTGACAGCGGCGCAGGCGTTTTTGGGAAAAAGCGGCCTGCCCTGCGCTCACTTCCATGCCTTCCGGCGGGATGTGGGCGGTGTGCCGCTGCTGGAAGAGGAGGAACCGGCGCCTGCCGTTCACGAGGAAACCGGCTCCCTGCTCTCGGCGGAGGATATCGAAACGCTGGCATCCTTTGACGAAGGAACTGCCGGCTACTTTGGGAGAATGCTCCGCTGGCTGGAGGATTTTATCAAAAGCGGCGTGGAAGAAGGACGGTTCACCGAAAAACAGGCTCGCCAGGATCTGCAGATTGCCCTCTGGTATGCCTTCGCCTGCAACAATCTGGATGACTATATCCACTATTACCAGGCCGTGGAATGGATGAAGGACTCGGAGAAAAACGCCGCCGGCTGCGCCACCTGGTACTACCGCTATTCCGTGGCGCTGATGTACTGCGGCCGACTGGAGCAAGCGCGGGAATACGCCGAGCAGGGCGCCCAGGTGGAGCCGGATTACCCCTGGATCTGGCTGCAGGTGGGCAAGCTGCGGGCGCATTTTGGCGATACAGCCGGCGCGCTGGACGCTGTGGCGCAGGGCCTGGCCCTGGAACCGGGCGACTATGAGTTCCTGACCTTGCAAAAAGAGATCAAAGCCGGAGCCACTTTGGAACAGATGGAGTACCACTGGATCGACCCGGATGCCGACCAGGCTCTCCAGCAGGGGCTGGGCCAGGATGTGGATGACAAACAGCGCGCCCTGGCCTGTATCCGGGTGGACGAAGCGGGCCTTGCCGCATTTTATGCGTTGTTCAGCCCGGAGTGGTGCGGCTATGAGAAGAATGCCCCCTGCTGTGAATTCCAATACCCGGTGAAGGAACAGCGGGTGGAGCTCTCCTTCCGCATGAACGAAGCCGGCCTCTCCAAGATGGGAACAGACTGGTTGCGGCAGTTCAAGGAACGGCTGGACAGCGGGGAATGGCTGACCCACACTCCCGAAGGCGAGCCGGAGGGAACCTTGATTGCGGTGTTTGTGGAGCAGAACCACCGTATCAGCCTTGTCTACCGGCAGCCGGGAGAGGATCAATATTTCCAGATCTTTCTGAACCCGGGCGGCACAAAGGCGGATGCCATCTGGTCCTCGGCGGACAAGCGTGCGCCGGAGGTGTATACAGAGGAGGAGATGTCGGCGATCGAGCGGCACATTCAAAACACCTTCGGCGCCTTTGAGAATGTGTTCCATGAGCTGGTTTCCCCCGACATCCATGTGGACATCTGCGTTGTCCCTCCCACGGAGAAGCGGGACTATTACACACTGGTGACGATGGGCATGGGGGCCCACCGGATGAATGTGCCAAAGGAACTGGCGGAATACAAGCTGGAGCGGGCGGAGCTGGCCATCGCGCTGCCGCCGGACTGGAAACTGGATGCGGAATCCCTGAAGGAGGAGCGGTGGTACTGGCCCATTGGCCTCTTGAAGGTGCTGGCCCGCCTGCCCATTTCCGGCGATACCTGGCTGGGCTTTGGCCACACGATGGACAAGCAATCGCCCTTTGCGGAGAACACGGCGCTCTGCGGCGCAGTTCTGGTGGGCCCGCAGGATGTTCTATGGGAAGGCGGCGAGGTCTGCGTTTTGCCCGGCGGCGAGGAGGTCAACTTCTATCAGGTAATTCCTCTCTATCGGAACGAATTGCAGTATAAACTGGAGCATGACGCGGACGCTCTGCTGGAAAAGATGGCAGGCATCAGTTTTGTGGTCGATCCCGCCCGCCGGAATGCCATCACCTGAGGAACGCTTGCGGAGGAGGAGGGCACTCTGGAGCCTTCGGAACTTGCGAAATCCATGGATGCAGCGGTGGAGCAACAGGGATTCTGCCCGAATGTGATCGACCAAGGCCCGGAGGAGTCCACCGTGGGCCCATTGGCCGCTGTGCTGCGGCAGTCCGCCGGCAGGCGACACTTAGAATCAGGCGGGAAAGGGGCAGTTTCCCAAGGTACAAATCACGGCTTTTTCTTTGCCCTCCTGGGCTTTGGTGCCACCGCGGCGATCATGGCGTAGTGCTCCTTGCTCTTTCTCGTGATGCTGTTGTAATCCTCGGAGGTTAGAAACTCCAGCAGCCATTCCTTTGGCACCTTATAGGTGTGTTGGTACGGGAACGCCTTGAGCCTCCCCTCGGTGCACCAGCGACTGACGGTGCGGGAGGCGTAGCCGGTGACGCGGGAAATTTGATGAGCATCCAGCACGTCGGGCTGGCGGGCCAGCAGCCGCTCGTACCAGCGGCGCACCCGCTGGCGTGTGGCGTCGGTGAGGACGAGCGCGCCGTTCAGGCTGAAAGCCGGGGGCTTGTGGTTCGGGTAGTTCTTGTACCAGGCGCTGGGCGGGGTGTAGTACGCCGGCTCCGCCAGGCGGCGGCGCAGGTAGGCGGCCACGTCCGTCTTGGCGATCTTGTAGCAGCGGGTCTGCTTGCCGGTGTTCTCGCAGGGCACCAGGCCGCTCTGCAGCAGGTAGATGGAGGTGCGGGTGCCGATGCGGCAGGCTTTGCGGAAGTCGGTGCGGCCCATGGGGTCGGGATAGGGCGCCAGCAGGTCCTGGATCTCCCGCTCCAGGGTGTCCTGAAAGAGGTTGCTTTTCTTCATTTTTTGGGTTCTCCTTTGTTTTGAATTTGGACCCGGAGAACCGCCGTGTTTTCCACCAAAACTATACAAATTGTTGAAAATAGGAAAGATACTACACAAAATTGGCATGAAATCTTGCATTTGGCGAATTCTGTTTTCCGCCGGCGGGGCGAAAATCCAGTGTTCATCCGGCAAAACGACCCTCAATTATCTTGCATGAAATCTTGCATTTTTCCAAAAAATCTTGCCAAACGGGGCCAAAACGAGGGATGCCGGTTTGATTCGTACCAAAGCCATTTTTCGGGCTTCGGCTCCTCGAAAACGGCTTGAACCCGCCAAAAATCCGGGGACAAACTGACCAGCTCTGACCCGCCCTGTTCCGTAAGAGCCTTTTCGGCGCAGGACTCGAAATCTCGTAGGGTGTTAACAGCACCGCCAGGGTTCAAATCCCTGCTACTCCGCCACGCCGCCGCAAGCGTTCGCTTGCGGCGGCTTTTTGTATTTTGCGCGACGTGACGCGCACGCTGGTATTTTAGGGCTATGCCCGCATATGAAAAAACGGCTTGGCCGCGGGATGTTCATTTGTAAAAAGTCACCGAGCGCTCGCTCCGCTGCGGTTCCTTTTCTCCCCCCAATTTTGCTGCCCAAACTTTCGGGGTCCGTTGTCTTGCGCCATACCGCTGCTTTGCGGCGGCGCGCCTTTTTTTAAGGCGCGCCGCCGACAACATTTTTCTTGCTTCAGGCGGCCACATCCGCCTTGACGATCTTGCAGCGGCGGGTCTGTCTGCCGGTGTTCTCACAGCTCACAGGGCGCAGCCGCTTTGCGGCGGGTAGAGCGAGGCGCGGGCAGCGCTGCGGCGGGTTTTGCGGAAGTTTGTGCGGCCCATGGGGGCGGGCCGGGGGCGGCAGCTTGTGTATCTGCCGCTCCAGGGCGCCCTGCGGGGGCTCGTCTTGAAGGAGGCTGGCGAAGGGGGGCTCGGTCCGTCCAAGATCTCCCTTTCGCTCATTTGCCTGTACTCAGTCATCCGAACAGCGCGGCGCCGGCCAAGAGAACAGCCGCTGCCTCCAGCAAATCCTTGAAAAACCGCGATAAACGGCCATTCGGGCGGCACATCCGCCGCCCCGGACCTTGCAAAGATACGGTTCGCAATACGCCTGGGACACAGGGCGGAAAATTGAAACCAGCGGCAACCCGGGGCTGGAAACAGCGCGGCATCCGTGCTATGATAAATGGGTCGCATAAGGGCGAAAAACCTGTTTTTTCGTCGATTCCCGGTTGCGGGAAATCTTCTGCGCAGTGAAAAAAGCTGTACACGATTCCAAACAGATGTACATAGAAAAAGGAGAACGATATGCCCTGTACCACGATTCTGGTGGGCAAACAAGCCAGCCATGACGGCTCCACCATCATTGCCCGCAACGACGACGGCGCCTTTGAGGCCAAGCGCCTGTTGACCCACCCCGCCCGGGAGGGCGCCGCATCCTACAAAACCGTCATCTCTCACCTGACTGTTGCGCTGCCGGAGAAGGCCCTGCGCTACACCGACTGCCCCAACGTGTCCAAGTCCAACGGCGTGTGGCCCGCCTGCGGCATCAACGGGGCCAACGTGGCCATGACCGCCACCGAGACGATCACCAGCAACGCCCGGGTGGTGGGCGCGGACCCCTATGTGCGGTATCAGGAAAAGAAGGGCCGCGGCAGCAAAGAGGTCCCCGGCGGCATCGGCGAGGAGGACCTGGTGACCCTGGTGCTGCCCTACATCCATTCTGCCCGGGAGGGGGTACTGCGCACCGGCGCGCTGCTGGAAGAGTACGGCACCTACGAGCCCAACGGCATGGCCTTCGCGGACGCGGATGAAATTTGGTGGCTGGAGACCATCGGCGGCCACCACTGGATCGCCCGGCGGGTGCCGGACGACCGGGTGGTCATCATGCCCAACCAGTTCGGCCTGGACCATTTCGACTTCGCGGACGCCTATGGGGAGCAGCGGGAGCACCTTTGCTCCAAAGACCTGCGGGAGTTCGTGGAAAAATACCGCCTGGCGCTGGACACCGGCGCCGGGTTCAACCCGCGGCTGGCCTTCGGCTCCCATTCCGACGCGGACCACATTTACAACACCCCCCGCGCCTGGTTCATGGCCCGGTATTTCCTGCCCCGGACGTACAAGTGGGACGGGGAGAACGCCGACTTCACCCCCGAGAGCAACGACATCCCCTGGTCCTTTGTGCCGGAGCGCAAGGTGACAGTGGAGGACGTGCGGTATCTGCTGGGCTCCTATTACCAGGGAACGCCCTACAACCCTTACGACAGGACCGCCGCCTGCAAGGGCAAGTACCGCACCATCGGCGTGCCCAACAGCGACGTCTGCGGCATCATGCAGATCCGCGGCTGGCTGCCCGAGGCGATTCAGGGTGTGGAGTGGCTGTCCATGGGGGGCAGCGGCTTCACCGCCTGCTTCCCGGTGTACGCCAATGTGACCGAGTTCCCCAAATACCTCAGCGGCACCACCGAAACGGTGTCCACCGACAGCATGTACTGGCACAGCCGGCTCATCGCCGCGCTCACCGACGCCCATTTCGGCAATGCCCTGCTGTTTGACGAGCGGTATGTGAACGCCGTGATGAACCGCGGCCAGCAGCTTCTGTACGAGTACGATGAGAAGGTGCGGCAGGGCGCGCCGGCGGAGATCTTGAAGGAGGCCAACCGCAAGATCGCCGCAATGGTGCAGGAAGAGTCGGACAAGGCCCTGGCCCGGATCCTCAAAAACGCCTCCGAACACATGAAGATCCGGTATCACCGGGGGGACAACTGACCGGACGATACACAAAAGAAAGCAGCACCGGCCGCCGGAACAGCGGGCCGGTGCTGCTTTCTTTTTGCTGTTTAGGGAAGAACGGCAGCCGCGTCCAAACCTTGTAAAACTACCGGGATGATGCGCCGGCAGAGAGCGGATCCCCCTGTTTTCGCAAAGCGTTTTCCCGACGGGGCGGACAACACAAGGCCCCGCCCACCGGCAGGGGGTGGCGGCGCTGCACACCAGCCGGGACAGGGTGGCGCAGGAGTGCGCCAGCAGTTCCGGGCGCTTGAGCACCCGCGGCATCATGGCCTTCGCGGCCTGCGAAAATATACAGTAAATTTTTTCTTCCTTTGAAAAAAATACGGAAAGCGCAAAACGTCTTTTACAATGGCGGCGGGTGTGTTATAGTCGACCCATCCCGAACAACAAACCCCGGCGGAGGAGCAAGGAGAAAACGGTATGAAAAGCTATCAACTGGTCATCTGCGGCGGCGGCAGCACCTATACTCTGCCCATGATCAAAACACTGTGCGACTTCAGGGAGGTGTTCCCCCTCTGGTCCATCGTGCTCTTCGACGTGGACCCGGACAAGCAGCACATGGTATACGAGGCCGCCAAAGTCATGGTGGAAGAAGCCATGGGCGGCGTGGAGGTGAGGGAGTGCTACACACTGGACGCCGCCTTTGCAGACGCCGACTTTGTGTTTATGCAGATCCGGGCCGGCGGCCTCAGGATGCGGGAGCAGGACGAGAAGATCCCCCTGCGCCACGGCTGCATCGGCCAGGAGACCTGCGGCGCCGGCGGGTTTGCCTACGGCATGCGCAGCGTGCCCCAGGTGGCGGAGATCGTCAGGGCGGTGCGGGCGCAGAGCCCCCGGGCCTGGATCATCAACTACTCCAACCCGGCCGCCATTGTGGCGGAGGCCACCAAGCGCCTTTTCCCCGGCGACCGGCGGCTGATCCATCTCTGCGATATGCCCATCGCCATCATGGACGCCTTTGCCGAGAGCCTGGGCATGAAGCGGCAGGACCTCACCCCCCGCTACTTCGGGCTCAACCACTTTGGCTGGTTCACCAACCTGTACGATCCCCGGGGCAAGGACCTGCTGCCCGCCATCCGCACCATGCTCAAAAGCGGCAGCGCGGCGCCCGAGGAACTGAAAGGCGACGCGGGCTGGGTGGAGACCTTCGCCCAGCTGGGTGAGATGGTGCGGGACTTCGACGGCGAGGGGTATGTGCCCAACACCTACCTGCAATATTACCTCTACCCGGAAAAGATGGCCGCCCATATGGACCCCCGCTACACCCGGGCCAACTTCGTCATGGATCACCGGGTGGCGCATGTGCGGCAGATGTGCGAGTACATTGTGGAGCACGGCAGCATCCGGGGCTCGGGGCTGGAAAAGGGCGTCCACGGCACCTACATCGTGGAGCTGGCCTCCTCCATCATCCGCAACGAAAACCGCACCTTTATCATCATCACCCCCAACAACGGCATCATCCCCAACCTGCCCCCGGAGGCCATGGTGGAGGTGCCCTGCCTGGTCAACGCCAACGGCGTCACCCCCCTGCATATGGGGAACATCCCCACCTTCTACAAGGGGCTGTTGGAAAACCAGTACGCGTACGAGTGCCTGACGGTGGACGCCCTGCTGAACGGCGACAGGGACGCCGCCCTGAAGGCCCTGGTGCTCAACCGCACGGTGACGGATACCGGCAGGGCCAAGGGCATCCTGGAGGATCTGATCCGGGCCAACCGGGACTACTGGCAGGTGAAGTGAGATGGAGCACAAGGTTTATTTCAGCGATTATCACTCCAACATCCATTCCAACCAGCTGGACGACCTGGACCGCTGGTACGACTTCGCCAGGGATATGCTGGATTTCTGGGCGCCGGTGTACTATCCCTTTTTCATCAACGAAAACGCCGCCGGCTTTCACTTTGAGGACACCTGGCCCCCCGCCCGGTACGACGAGGACTTTTCCCGGCTGTGCCGGTATCTGGAGGAAAAGAAGGACGGCTTTGTCACCTTCCCCGCCTACGAGTGGCAGGGCAGCGGAGCCGACGGCGACCACAACGTGTTTTTCAAACACTACGACAGCCGGATGAAAATGCCCCTGACCTACCGGGAACTGGTGGAGCAGCTGCGCCCGGCGGAGTGCATCGGCATACCCCACCACACCGGGTACATGCCCGGCCACCGGGGCAAGAACTGGGCCACCAACGACGAGGCATTTTCCCCGGTGATGGAGATCTACTCCAGCCACGGGTGCAGCGAATCCAGCGACTGCGCCATTCCCCTCAACGTCCACATCCACATGGGCCCCCGCACCGAGCAGGGCACCGCCCTGTACGCCATCCGGCAGGGCATCAAGGTGGGGTTTATCGCCTCGGGGGACAACCATGTGTGCCCCGCCATCGCGGGCAACGGCTTTTTCGGGGTGGTGGCCGGCCGCTACGACCGCGACGAGATCTACAGCGCCATCCAAAACCGCCACACCTACGCGGTGACCCGGAGCCGGATGCTGCTGGACTACCAGGTCAACGGGGCCATTCTGGGCAGTGAGATCCCCTCCCGGGGCGAGAACCGCCTGCGGGCGGAGGTGGTGGCCGGGCAGGCGGTGGACCGAATCGAGCTCTACCAGAACGGGGTGGTGGCGCGGGTGTACACCCACGCCGGCACCTACGAGCGCACCAGGCACACCGGGCCGGTGACCTTCAAGTTCGAGCTGGAGGCGGGCTGGGGGCCCGACCGGCGCAACTTCCCCGACATCTGCCAAAAGACCTGGGACATCCAGGTGAAGACCCGGGGCAGGATCGAATCGGTGGAAAAGCTGTGGACCTCGCCGGGCAGCGCCATCCTCACCCAAAGCGAGGGGTGTCTGTCCATGCGGGTGGTGAGCAGGAAGGACCTGCCCGGCCAGGGCAAGCTGTCCCAAAAGAATTATTTCAGCCCCAACATTCAAAACCAGTCGGTGATCGTGGAGATCACCGATGACATCCGGCACAGCATCGAGGTGTGGATCGACGGGGTCAGACAGGAGATCCCCATCGCCCGGCTGCTGGAGGAGTCGGTGCTGTTCGCCCAGGAGCAGGAGGCCCGGCAGCTGCTCGAAGAGCGGTTCGGCTTTGGCGAGTACTACCGGGAAGACCCCTTCTGGCACAACGCCTACAAGGCGCTGGTGCACCGGGCCTGCCCAAAGGAGGCCTACCACATGACGGTGGAGGACGTTCTGCCCCCCCTGGAGCGGGAGGAGGACAGCTTTTTCATCAAGGTGCTGCTGAAAAACGGAGAGGCCGGATGGGCCAGCCCCATCTGGATAAAAGCCTGAAAAAAAGACGGAGGAGGATAACCATGAGCGAATTCAGAACCACAGCCGAAGCCATCATCCGGCAAGCGGGCGGCCTGAACAACATCGTCAGCGCCACCCACTGCATGACCCGCCTGCGATTGGAACTTCATGATGAATCCTTGCTCGACCAGGAGGGGATGCGCGGCGTCAAGATGGTCAAGGGCCTGAACAAGGTGGGAAACCAGTACCAGATCATCCTGGGCACTGGCATCGTGAACAAGGTGTACGCGGAAGTGGACAAGATCTTCCAGGAGAACAACAAGGTCTCGGAGAACGGAAAGTCCGGCGGCACGGTGCTGCAGAAGGTGTCCCGACTGTTCGGCGACATTTTCATCCCGGTGATCCCCGTCATCGTGTCCAGCGGCATTTTGATGGGGGTGCGCACCTTCCTCACGGAGAGCGGCGTTCTGGGCACCACCGGCGCCTGGTACACCGTGCTCTCGGTGCTCATTGACACCGGCTTCACCTTCCTGCCCGCTTTGGTGGCCTACAGCGCCGCCAAAAAGTTCGGCGGCAATCCCCTGTACGGCTTCGTGCTGGGGCTGATGCTGCTCTCCAGCAGCCTGCCCGCCGGCGGCGCGGTGGGCAAAGGCAACGCCGAGCTGCTTCAGGTGCCCTTCTTTGACCTGTTTACCATCAGCGTCAAGGGCTACCAGGGCTCGGTGATGGTGGCCATCGTGGCCGGGTACTTCGTTTCCCTGTTTGAGCGGCTGTGGCGCAAGGTGGTGCCCAATGTGGTGGACATGATCCTGACCCCCATCCTCACCCTGGCCTGCAGCTTCTTCCTGATCCTGTTCGGCGTGGGCCCCGTCATTCAGCTGGTGGAGGCGGGCCTGCTCCAGTTCTTCCTCATGGTGCTGCAGCTTCCCATCGGGCTGGGCGGCTTCATCTGCGGCGCCCTGCAGCAGGTGCTGGTCATCACCGGCATGCACCACGGCCTGTGGTTCATTGACATCAACATGCTGGCGGAGACCGGCCGGAACTTCTACCAGCCCATCCGCAACGCCGGCATGATGGGCCAGGCGGGGGCGTGCATCGCCTTCGCGCTGCTGGCCAGAGACCGCAAGCTGCGGACCAACACCGCCGCGGCCAGTGTCTCCGCCCTGTTCGGCATCACCGAGCCCGCCATTTTCGGCAGCAACCTGATCTACCTGATGCCCTTTGTGTTCGGCTGCATCGGGGGCGGATTTGCCGGCATGTTCGCCACCTGGGTGAACCTGTCCGCGCCGGGCATGGGCGCCGGCTGCATTCCCGGCCTGCTGTACTTCATCGGGGACGCCGGCGCCATGGCGGAGTACGTCATCAGCAGCCTGATCGCCGCGGGCATCGGCTTTACCCTCACGGCGCTGTACATCAGGAAGAAAAAGATCTGACCCGCGCCCGCCCCGCGGCCACAGGGACCCTTTTATCCCGGAAAGAAACTTGGTATAATAAACATGTTCCGGTTCCCGGGGGAGGAGGACGCCATGAGCAAGGAAATTTTCGACCGCCTGGAGCGCCTGCAAAGGGACAAAAACACCGTGTACGCGGACATCGCCCGTACGCTGCTGGGCATGCGAAGCTACTCCAGCCTGAAAATGAAGGACATCCAGGACATCTGCCACGTCTCCTCCACCACGGTGTTCCGCTTTTGCAAGAAACTCAACGTCAGCGGGTTCAGCGAACTGAAATTCCTGCTGGACAGCGAGCAGGGCCGGGAGGTCATCGAGATCCGGGACAACTACGCCCTGTCCTCCAAGACCAACATCCACCTGACCAACATCACCAAGTCCTTCATTGCCACCCGGGACCTGATGACGGACCAGCAGATCGACACCGTGGTGGCGTGGATGCAGCAGGCGCGGAAGATCAACATCTTCGCCAACGGCAGCACCTCCCTCATCGGGCGGGACCTGGAGTACAAGCTGGACCGCATCGGGGTGACGGCCAAAACCTATGACGAAGACAACTCGCAGTATTTTGCCGCCATGAACGCCACCCCCGAGATGCTGTGCTTCGGCATCTCCTACTCGGGGCAGACCAAGTCGGTGCTTCGCAACCTGCGGTATGCCCGCGGGCAGGGCGCCAAGACCATCCTCATCACCAACGTGGACAACCGGGGCAGGTTTCAGGACCAATACGACCTCATTCTCTATGTGGCGAGCAACGAGGCCATCAACCGCCTGATCACCACCACAGCCCGGCTGACCATGCTCTATCTGGTGGATCTGATCTTCTACAGCTTTATCTACAGCGACTTCGACCGGTTCAACCGCATCCTGCTGAACAACCGGGTGCAAAACAAGGTGCCGCTGGACTGAGACAACAAAAGACAGGGAAGGGAGTGCGCCGCACCCCCTTCCCTGTTCGTTTGTGCGCCGGCGGCCGGCCCAAGGCAAACGGGGCACAAATCCCCACGAAAGCCTTGCCCCCTCGCCGGCTATCTATTATAATAGAAGGAACGGCGCCCGCCCGGGACACAAACGGGGCGGGCGTTTTGCAAAGCAGGACCAAGGTCCGGAAAGGGAGGAACAGGATGGGAACTGCGGGGATCGTTGCGCTGGCGGTGGCCGGCGTGGTCATACTGCTGGCGGCGGGGTATATCCTGGCGTACAACCGGCTGCAGCGGCTGGCGGTGAAGGTGGAGGAGGCGGGCTCCGGCATCGACGTGGCCCTGGAGAAGCGGTGCGACCTGCTGGGCGAGTTGCTGGCGGCGGTGAAGAAGTACCTCTCCCATGAGTACGAGACGCTGACCGGCGTGACGGCGCTGCGCAGCGGCACGGCGGGCGAGCAGCGCCGGCTGGATCAGCAGGAGGCGGCCTCGGCGGAGGCCATGCGCAGCATCGATCAGGAGATCGACCGGCAGAGCCGGAACGTGGAGGAGATCCGCCGCAAGCTGGAGCGGGGGCGCTTTCGCCAGGGGCGCGGGTCCCGGGGCCGGGAGCGGGCCCGGGAGCTGCGGGCCCAGGCGGACGCCAGCATGCAGCAGGCCCGGCAGGACCGCAGTTCGGCGGTGAACCAGAAGATCGGCACGCTGGCCTCCGCCCACCGGGACCTGAACGGCGTCTCCTCGGGCATCGACGCGCTGTACGAGCAGTATCCCCTGCTGAACTCCTGGATCTCCCTGGACCAGTTCCAGCGGGCGGCGGTGAACGTGGAGGAGCATCTGCAGGCGGCCCGGCGGCTGTACAACGCCAACGTGTCGCTGTACAACCAGACGGTGCGCACCTTCCCCTGGATGATCGTGGCGGGCCTGTGCCACATGGAGCCCGCGGATTTCTACGAGGCCGAGGAGAGCAAGCGCACCTTCCAGGCCAACTTTGACTGAGGTGAGGCCCATGAGCGAGAAAGAGATGGAACAGCTGCGGCTGCGCGCCCGCAAGCTGGACCGCATCGCCATCGCCGTGTCGGCGGCGGCCTTTGTGGTGCTGGTGTCGGCGACGGTCCGGCTGGCTGTCGCGGCGGGGGAAAAGGTCACCACCTCGAACCTGGCCAGCCTGGCGGGCGGGGTGTTCCTGCTGCCCCTGCTGCTGGCGGTGGGGCTGTACGCGCTGCTGTATTTTGGGATGGTCCACGGCGCCTACCAGAAATTCAACCTGGCCTTTAAACAGACCTATGTGGTGGACACCATCCGCGCCATGGGCGGCTTCGAGGACCTGCGCTACGCCCCCGGCAAGGGGTTTTCCTACAACGAGGTGTGGGACAGCTGCGTGGTGGCCACCGGCGACGCGAAGTATTACGGGAGCGAGGACCTGCTCACCGGCGTTTACCGGGGGCTGCCCTTCGCCTGCGGCGACGTGGTCACCAAGTATCTCAAGCGCAGCGGAAAAAAGACCCGGGAGGAGACCATCTTCTGCGGGCAGATCATGCGCTTTTCCCTGCCCCAGGAGGCCAAGTGGAGCTTCGGCCATCTGCAGATCTTCGAGAAGGAACTGCTCAGCGACCTCAAGGGCCGCACCGCGCCCCACCGGGTGCAGGTGGAAAACGAGGCCTTCAACCGCCGGTTCCAGGTGTTCGCCGCGGACGAGCACAACGCCTTTTATCTGCTCACGCCGCAGATGCTGGAGCAGATCGTCCGGTTTGCCGACGCGGCGGGGAGCCAGACCGCCATGGCCTTTGTGGGGCGGTCGCTGTATGTGGCGGTGAACAACGACCGCAGCGTGTTTGAGGCGTCGGTGAAAAAGCCCGTCGCCGGGCAGCGGCAGGACATCCGGGCCGAGGCGGAACTGCTGTGCCGGGCCGGGGAACTGCTGGTGCTGGAGGCGGACGGCCTTTCGCAGCCGGCCCGCAACTGAACCACAACTGAACCATTCAAAATCACAAAGAAAGAAGCGAAGCGAACATGGGAAAATTTTTCAGTGACGAAGTGGAACAGGCCCTGCAGTACATCTACTACGACAACCGGCTGGGCGGCCGCCGGGGCCAGGAGGGCTTCGACCTGCTGGTGAAGGCCTCGGAGGCGGGCGACGGGGACGCGGACTGCGTGCTGGCCCGCTGCCTGAGCGGCGTGCAGTACGTCTGGTCGGGCCACCACTTCCCCGAGGACGACCAAAAGGTGATGAAGCTGCTGCACCGCTCCATCCAGCGGGGCAGCGCCCTGGGGGTGCTGGTGGGCAAGCGCAGCGGCGCCCTCACCCCGGTGTGGCAGTCCAAGTGCCCCATCACCCTGCAGCAGGCTTTCAAGCAGGTGCTGGACAAGGCGGCCGGCGGCGACGCCTTCTGCCAGTACACCATCGGTAACGTCTACTTCTGGTGGGATTTTCTGTCCATCGACGGCAAGAGCCGGCAGGACTTTGCCGACGAGGCGGCCTCCCACGCCTACATCGCCGAGAATGTGGCCAAGTGTGAGGACTGGTTCTGGCGGGCCTTCCGGGGCGGCATGTACCTGGCGGGCAACAACCTCTGCCACTACTACCAGAACGGCGACGGGGACTATGTGGCCCCCCAGCCGGAGAAGGCGGCGGGCATCTACCGGGAGGGCGCGGAACTGGGCTATCCCGTGCACCAGTTCTTCTACGCGCAGCAACTGGAGGAGGCCGGCGACAAGGCGGGCGGCGTGCAGTGGCGGCTGAAGGCCGCCGAGGGCGGCCAGCCCGGCCTGTGGTACAATCTGGCGCTGGCCTTTGAGAAGGGCGAGGTGGTGGAAAAGGACCCGGCCAAGGCCCTCTACTGCTACGAGCATGCCCTGGAAGAGGGAGAGAGCCTGGCCTACAGCGCCCTGGGGCTGGTCTACTTCTTCGGCAAGGGCGTCCCCGCGGACCCGGCCAAGGCATTCGGGTACTTCAAACAGGACCTGGAGGTGTGCAAGGACACCTTCAGCTGCCCCTACCTGGCCCAGTGCTATCTGGAGGGCTGGGGCACCGCCCCGGACTACCAGCAGGCCTATCAGCTTGCCTGGCAGACCAAGGACAAGGAGCGCAGCTGCTATGTGCTGGGGCGCATCTACTGCGAGGGGCTGGGCATGCCCCAGGACATCGCCATGGGGGTGGATTTCCTGAACCGGGCGCCGAACATCGCCCGGGCCCGGGAGGAGCGCGCCCACTACAAAAAGAGCCTGCTGGGCCGCTGGAAGCGGGTCTGAGCGCCCGCTGCGCGGCGCGGCGGGCAGGACCCCGGCGCCGGGGAGGCAGTCCCCTGCCCTGCGGGCCTCACCGCGCCGATCCTGCCGCAGAGAGCCCGCAAAACCGCCGGGCCCCCGCGGCGCACCCTTCGGGACGCATGAAAAAACCGCTGACCGTTCACAGGTCAGCGGTTTTTGCGCGTTTGGGGGGATTTATGCCCCGCCCGCCGCCGGGCGGGGCCGCGCCGGGGCACGGAAAACGGCCGGCAGCCCGGGGGCTGCCGGCCGGGGCGATCCTGTGCCGCTGGCCGCTCGGGGCGGCGGGGCCGCGCCGGGGTCCGGCCCGGGGCTCAAACCGACGCCGGACCGGTTTTGGAGCGGCTGAGCGCGCGCAGCTGTTCGGCCTGCTGCTGCAGCATCCGGCTGGTGGAGGAACTCTCCTGGGCGGAGGCGGCGGTCATCTGTACCACCTGGGAGACCGACTCGATCTCATTGTGGATGTTCAGGACCATATCGCTCTGCTCGGCCGCCATGTCCGAGATCTCGCCGGTGTGGGCCGCCACCATGTCCACGCTCTCCTTGATGGAGTTCAGGGCGGTGGCGGTGTCGCCGGCCACCTGGTTGCCGTTCTCGATGGCCTGCAGGCACTGGTCGATCAGTTCGCCGGTGCCCTTGGCCGCCTCGGCGCTCTTGCTGGCCAGGCTGCGCACCTCGTCCGCCACCACGGCGAACCCCTTGCCGGCCTGGCCGGCCCGGGCGGCCTCCACCGCCGCGTTCAGGGCCAGGATGTTGGTCTGGAAGGCGATGGAGTCGATGGTCTGCATCACCCGCTCGATGGCCAGGGAACTCTCCCGGATCCGGGACATGGCCTGCAGCATCTCCTGCATATGCCCGGCGCCCGCCTCCACCTGGCCCTGCATGTTCTGGGCCTCCTGGCGCATCTGCTGGGCGCGGCCGGCGGTGTCCTTCACCTTGTCGGTCATCTGGCCGGCGGCGCTGCTCAGCCGCTCCATCGAGGTGGCCTGCTCCGACGCGCCCCGGGCCAGGTTGTCGGACTGGTCCGCCAGGGTGCTGGCGTCGCTGTTCACCTGGTCGGCGATCTGATCCATCTGTTTCAGCAGCGCGCCCTGCCGGGCAAAGGCCTCCTGCTCCTCCCGGCGGCTGGCCTCCAGCTCCTCAAACAGCTTGTTCGCCTTCTGATGGCTCTTGTTGGCCTCGGCCAGGTAGCGAAGGGCGATCCGCAGGGTGCTCTGCATCAGCAGCGAACTCACCAGGATGGCCACCAGGCACTCCACCAGCAGGATGATGGGCGCCACCAGCGCCCCGCCGGTGACGCTCAGCAGCACCACCTCCGCCAGAAAGGCCGCCACGCTGAACCCGGTGCACAGCATCACCAGGCCGGGGTCCAGCAGCAGGGTGTTGAGGGCGATGGCGCAGATGTACAGGGGGGTGCTGGGCAGAAAATTGCCGGTGGACGAGGCCGACAGCAGCACGATCATGTTCACATACACCGCGTAAAGCCGGGCAAAGACCAGGGCGTTGCGCTCGCTGGCCCACAGCAGGGTGGGCACCACCAGCAGCGCGGTGATGGCAAGCAGGAAGAAGGCGTTGAGGAACTTGCCCTCCACCAGGTACATGGCGGCGAACAGCAGGCAGGCCCCGCCCAGAATTTTCGCGCACAGTTTCAGCGGTTTTACACGTTCGATCAAAGCGTATCCCTCCAGCGGTACGGCCGCGGCCTGCCGCAGCAGACGGCGTTCCGTTCAGTTGCTTCCATTATCCACCATTTGTGGAAAAAAGAAAAGGGGGCGCGCAAAAAAAAGCCCGGTCGGCTGACCGGACTTTTTTGGGATGCGGGGTTTTGGGCGGGCAAAGCGGCGCGCAAGGGCGCCTTGCGCCATGCACGCGCGGGCGGGGGCACCACATCGGGCGTTTTTTGCCTGCGGAAACCTTCCGCCGCGCACGCCCGGGCGGAGGGTCTCCCCCGGGAAGGCGGCGGCAACGCCCGGCCGCCGGCCTCAGCCCATGGTGCACTGGGGCTTCTGGATGTTGATCTGGTGGCCGGAGTAGTTGCCCGGCACCTTCTCCCGCAGGTATTTGGCGGTGTCCAGCAGCTTTTCAAAATCCACGCCGGTGTCGATGCCCATCTTCTGCGCCATGTAGACGAAGTCCTCGCTGGCGGTGTTGCCGGAGGCCCCGGGCGCGAAGGGGCAGCCGCCCAGGCCGCCCACCGTGGTGGAAACGCGGGTCAGCCCGCACTGCATCGCCACCAGGCTGCAGGCCATGCCCATGTTGCGGGTGTCGTGGATGTGCACCCCGAAGGTGACGTCCGGGAATTTTTCCCGCAGCGCCAGCACCGTGCGCTCCACCTGCACCGGCGCGGCCACGCCGATGGTGTCGCACAGGTCGATGTCGCGGATGCCCAGGTCATAGGCCCGCTGCACATAGTCCATCACCTGCTGCAGGGTCGCCTCGCCGTCGAAGGGGCAGCCGAAGGTGGTGGCCGCGTCCAGCACCACCTTCATGTCCGGGTAGGTGGAGAGGATGGTGCCCAGCTCGGCAAAGGACTCGTCCAGCGTGCGGCGCACGTTGGCCATGTTGTGCCCCGGGCTCACCGAGATCACATAGCTGATCTCCCGCAGGCCGGCCTCGTATGCGTTCTGGGCGCCCCGCAGGTTGGGCACCAGGGCGTAGGCCCGCAGGCCGGGGTATTTCTCCAGCACATACTGTGCCACCTCCCGGGCGTCCTGCATCTGGGGGATGGCCTTGGGGTGCACGAAGCTGGTCACCTGCACGGTGGTGCAGCCGGCGTCCACCAGCCGGTCGATGATCTCCTTCTTCAGTTCGGTGGGAATGAACTCCTTGATGCTCTGGAAGCCGTCCCGGGGGCCCACCTCCACCAGTTCCACCTTGTTGGGATATGTGTTCATCACAAAACGCCTCCTGTTGTTGTGCGCGGCGCGGGGCGGCCCTGCAAAGGGCCGCCCGCCGCCCTGTGTGCGAACGCGGGCCTGCCGTGCCCGGCGCCGGGCGGCGCCGTTACAGCACGCCCTCCTCCTTCAGCTGGGCCACCTGCTCGGGCGTGTAGCCCAGCTTCTCGCCCAGCACCTCGGCGTTGTGCTGGCCCAGCAGCGGCGCGGGGCGGCTGATGTCCACCTTCTTGTTGGTGAACTTCAGCTGGTTGCCCGTCACCTTCATCTTGCCGGCCACCGGGTGCTCCAGTTCCACGAACATCTGCCGGGCGTCGGCGATGTGGGGGTCGGACACCACGCGGTCGATGGTGTTGATGGGCCCGGCCGGGATGCCCACGGCCAGCAGCATATCCACCGTCTCGTCGATGGTCTTGTCCTGCAGCCACTCCTCGATGATGGGCTTGAGCTCGTCGTGGTGCAGTACCCGCTCGTTGTTGTCGGAGAAATGGGGGTTCTCCAGCAGTTCCGGCTTCTTCATCACGTCCACCAGCAGATCGAACAGCTTGTTGTTGCCGCAGGCGATGATCACATAGCCGTCCTTGGCCTTGAAGGAGTCGTAGGGATAGATGGACTCGTACCGGTTGCCGATGCGGCTGGGCACCCGGCCGGTGCACAGGTAGATGATGTTGATGATCTCCAGGGCGGACACCATGGAATCCACCAGGGACACATCCACCTTTTCGCCCTCGCCGGTCTTCAGCCGGTTCACATAGGCCGCCAGCACGCCCACGCAGCAGCTGATGCCGCCCATCACGTCCGAGATGGCGGTGCCGGTGCGGGTGGGCGGGGTGTCGGGCCAGCCGGTGGTGCTCATCAGGCCGCTCATGGCCTGGCCGATGATGTCGTAGCCCGCCCGCTTGGAGTAGGGGCCGAAGTGGCCGAAGCCGGAGACCGCGCCGTAGATGATGGCCGGGTTGATCTTTTTCAGGTCCTCATAGCCCAGGCCCAGCTTTTCCATCACGCCGGGGCGGTAGTTCTCCAGCACGATGTCCGACTGCTTCACCAGCTCGCGGAAGATCTCCTTGCCCTTTTCGCTCTTCAGGTTCAGGGTGATGCCCCGCTTGTTGCGGTTCAGGTTCATGAAATAGGCGCTCTCGCCGTTCACCAGGGGGAAATTGCGGCGCGCGTCGTCGCCGCGGCCCGGCAGCTCGATCTTGGTCACTTCGGCGCCCATGTCCGCCAGCATCATGCCGCAGTAGGGGCCCGCCAGAACGCGGGTGAGGTCCAGAACTTTTACTCCATCCAACAAACCTGCCATGATAAGGTCCCTCCAATCTTTACTTTCGCCGCGGTGCGGCGTTCATTCACAACAGAAAACGTCCCTCGGCCTGTGCCGATGAAAATGCTGTATCATGAACGGCCGGCGCTGCGCCTGCCGCTTGCTCTCTTCGCCAATGGCCGGCCCAAAGGCCCGCGCCCTCCGGGCGCGTCCCCGCTGACCGGCGCTGCGGTCCGGGTGTGCGTGATGTTGCTGCGGCTTTCACCTTCCCGGTTCGAAAACGTGTGTGGCGCATCCGCGCCGTGCTCCGCGTGCGGGATCCGGCGGCGGGCGGGTACCGCCCGCCGCCGTTTCCGATGCAGGGGTCCGCAGAGCGCCCCGCGTTCCGTCGGGCGCTCTGGGGTGGGCGCCGGCGCGGCCCGAAAGGGCGGCGCCGGCGCGGGAGGTCGCGGGGGCCCCCATGACCGTTGGGGCCCCGTGCGGGAAAACGGGTGTTACTTCTCGGAACCGATCTCGATGTTCTCAGAGGCATAGGCGCCCTCCTCGGCCTCCTTGGAGAACAGGTCTTCCACAAAGGCCTCGGGCAGAGGCTGGGTGTACTTGCTCACCACGAAGAACACGATGGTGGAGACGATGGCGCCGGACACGAACGGCGGGCAGCCCAGGATGTAGTTGCCGCCGGGCATGACCATGTAGAAGAACAGGGTGCCCAGGCCGCCGGCCAGCATGGAGGCCACGCAGCCGGCCGTGGTGCCCTTCTTGGAGTACACGCCCGCGAACACGGGCACCACCAGGGTGCCGGCGATGACGCTGAACGCGTAGGAATTGAGGTAGGAGAGCATGGGCAGTTCCATAAACGAGCCCACGATGACCACCGCGATGATCACGAACATCGTGATGTTGGAGACCAGGATGGTCTGCTTTTCACTGGCGTCCTTGCGGATGAACTTCTTGTAGATGTCCACGCCGAAGGCGCTGCCGCTGGTCATCAGCACGCCGTCGATGGTGCTCATGGCCGCCGCGATGACGGCCACGATGACCACCGCGCCCAGAATGTTCGGGAAGAAGGTGAGCACCAGGTTCGGGAACACCAGGTCGGGGTTGTCGATGAACTGGTCGCCGAAGTAGGCGCGGCCCATGTTGCCGATGATCATGCTGCCGATCAGGATGGCGCCCAGCCAGATGGAAAGCACGATGGAGGAAACGTAAATGGTCTTTTTGTCCTTGATGGTGAAGTTGGTCTGCACCAGCTGGGGCAGGCCCCAGGGGGTGAGGGCGTAGACGGCGGAGAACAGGAACAGGTTGCTCCAGCCCATGGGGCCCGGGGTCTCCAGCAGGGCCGGGTCGGAGGCAGCCACGCCGGCGGCGATCTCGGTGGGGCCGCCCACGATGAAGAAGCCCGCCACCAGAACGGCCAGCATGCCGAAGGCCATCAGCAGGCCCTGGATCACGTCGGTGTAGCAGCGTGCCATGTAGCCGCCGAAGATCAGGTACACGCAGGCGACGCCCGCCACCAGGAAGACGGCCACCTCATAGCTCAGCCCCAGCAGGCTGGCCAGCGAGAGGGCGCCGCCCTTGATCACGCCCACCATGTAGGGCACCATGAAGATGATGATGACCACGGAGGCGATGATGCTGGCGAAGTTGCTTTTGAAACGCTTGCTGATGTACTCGGGCAGAGTCATCGCGTTCAGCCGCACGGAGACCCTGCGCAGCCCGTGGGAGAAGAAGATCAGGCCCAGCGGCAGCAGGACCACCTGCGCCACGGGCATCATCAGGTAGGCCATGCCCGCCTTGTAAGCCGTGCCGGTATTGCCGATGAAAGTGGAAGCGCTCAGGTAGGTGGAGCCGTAGGTCAAGGCAAAGACCCACGGGCCCAGGTTGCGGCCCCCCGTCAGGAAGCCGCTGAGGTTGTTTGCGTACTTTTTGTTGCAGTAAACACCAATGCCCAACATACCGATGATATAAATCGCCAGCACGATCAGGCCGATCACTTCAAGAGAGCCAGATAACATGGTTCCATCTCCTTTGTTCGCGTTCGCACGTGTGGGGGGCGCGCGCCCGCATTGCCGCGCGGCAAAGGCCTTTGGCGCGGCACCGCAGCGGGGCGGCCCGTTCGTTCCTCAGCTCAGTCCCCGGTCTTCAGGTATTTCACATACCGATAGGTGCAGTACGCCGCGGTGAGCACCGTCAGGATGGGGCCGACAAACCAGCCAAGATACGTCGGGAAAGGCAGACCTAAGATCATAATCGTTCCTCCCTCATGGTTTCTTCATGGTCGTTGTTGCGGTTCATTTGTCAAGGTAAAGAAGGTAAACGTTTACGCAAAAAACAAACGGACGCGCCCGCGGCCGCAAAGGGGGCGGCGCGCCGCTGTTTTGCCAGGAAAGGCGCCCGCCGCGCGGCGGCGGAGCAATGCCGCGCGGCGGGGCCGGGGGATGTTGTGCCGGGGGCTGATTACTTCTTCTTCATCAGCAGGGCCAGCACGGCCTTCTGGGCGTGCAGGCGGTTCTCGGCCTGGTCATACACGATGGAGTGCTCGCCGTCGATCACCGCGTCGGTGACCTCCTCGCCGCGGGCGGCGGGCAGCGGATGCATGTAGTAGGAAACGGGCTTGGCGAGCTTGAAGTGCTCGTCGGAGATGCACCAGTCCTTCGCGAACTGCTTGCGGTACTCCTTGTCCTCCGCCTTGTCCATGCCGTGGGTGCTGCCCCAGCTCTTCGCGTAGATCACGTCGGCGTCGGTGCTGGCCTCGTAGATGTCGTTGGTGATGGTCAGCTTGCCGCCGGTCTTCTTGTAGGCCTCGTTGGCAAAGGCCATGTACTCGTCGTCCAGCTCGTAGCCCTTGGGATAGGCCAGGGTCAGGTCGGCGCCCAGCAGGCTGCAGGCGATCAGCATGGCCTGGGGCACGCCGGGGGACTTCACGCGGTCGGAGTAAGCCCAGCTCATCACGATCTTCTTCTTCTTCCAGCCGGCGCCCAGCTTCTCCTGCAGGGTCATGATGTCGCCCATGCACTGGCAGGGATGCTCTTTGTCGTCCAGGCCGTTGATCACGGGGATGGTGGTGGCCTTGCGGATCTCGTTCATGATGTCGCGGGCCATGCCGTATTTCTCCAGGTCATACAGACGGACCATCAGCGCGTCCAGGTAACGGCTCAGAACAAGGCCGGTGTCCTCCCAGGTCTCCTTGTTCTTGCGCTGCATGTTGTCCTCGCTGTAGTACTGGGCATGGCCGCCCAGCTGGGTCATGCCGGTCTCGAAGGAGACGCGGGTGCGGGTGGAGGGCTGGGCGAAGATCATGCCCAGGGTCTTGTTCTTCAGCAGCTCGTGGGAAGCGCCCATGGCGTTCTGCCGCTTCAGGTCAAAGGCCACGTCCAGGATGGTCTGGATCTCTTCACCCGTGTAGTCCATCAGGGTAACAAAGTCTTTGCCGCGCATGTCGGTCCTCATAATGCTTACCTCCTATGTTATAAAAATATCTATTCGGCAGGGCTGACGAATGTTCCCCAGCCTTGCTTTCCGGTAATGGTGCCTTCCTGGAACACCTTTTCGCCCCGCACATAGGTGCGGACGATGGTGTAGTGCATGGGAAGGCCTTCGTAGAGCACGGCGCTCTCCCGCGCCTTGGTGAACAGCTTTGAGATATCCAGCGGCACGGGTACGGCGTATTTCTTCACCAGCACCACGTCCGCGTCGGCGCCCTCGGCCAGCCGGCCCTTGCGGGGCGCCAGGCCCAGCATCCGGGCGGTGCTCTCCGCCGTGGCTTCGGCGATGGCCTCACAGGTGAGGGTGCCGTCCGCCACCGCGTTCAGCAGAAGGGGCAGCGAGAGCTCCAGCCCCGGCAGGCCGTCGAAGGTGTGCCAGATATCCTGGCCGTTCTTCAGCTTTTCCTCCTTGAGGTAGGGCGCGTGGTCGCTGCCCGTCATGGCAAAGGCCCCGTCCCGGTACATCCGCCGCAGCTCGGCCATGCGCTGCGGGTCCCGCAGCGGCGGCTTCATCCGGGCGAACACGCCCGCGTGCTCGGCGGTGTCCTCGTTGAAGAGGATGTACTGGGGGCAGGTCTCGGCGTACACCTGCACCCCCTCCGCCCGGGCCGCCTGGATCATCTTCACCGCCTCCGGCGTGCTCACATGGCACACGCTGGCGCGGCAGCCGGTCTTGCGGGCCGCCTCGATCACCCAGGCCACGGCGGCCGTCTCGGCCTCCACCGGGCGGGAGCGGCAGAACGCCTTCAGCCCGTTTTCGCCGGCGTCCATCCGGCGCTTGGTCTCGGCGGCGACGTACTGGTTCAGCTCGCTGTGCACCGCCAGCAGCCGGCCCGTGGGGGCCACCCGCTCCATCACGGCGCAAAGGGCGTCCTGGGTCTCGCTGCACAGGCCGTAGAACTCGGCCTCCCGGCCGGGCACCGGCGGCATGGTGAAGGTCTTGTAGGCCACGGCGCCCTGCCGGGCCAGCCGCCCGATGTCCTCCAGGTTATCCGCCCCGGCGCCGCCGTACAGCGCCACGTCCACGTAGGCCGCGGCCGTCGCTTCGGCCTTGCGGGCCAGGAACGCCTCCTCGGTGGAGGCCGGCGGGTTGGCCACCGGCATCTCCGCCACGGTGGTGACGCCCCCCGCCGCGGCCGCCATGGTGCCGCTGGCGAAGTCCTCCCGGTGGGAGAGCTTGCCGCCGCGGATGTGCACATGGCTGTCGATCATGCCGGGGAACACCAGCATCCCCTCGGCGTTTACCGTCTCCTTCGCGGGGTCGGGCGCTTCGCCCGGCTTGAGCACCCGCACGATCCGGCCGTCCTTGATCTCCAGGCCGCCGGCGAGGCAGCCTTCCGGCCTCACGAGGGTGCCGCCCACAATGTTCAGATCGTTCATCTGCATCCCCCTTTCGCACTCCGGCCGCGGGGGCCCCGGCGGGGATGGCCGCCGGCGCGCCCGGGGCCGCCGGTCATTTCAGCATCGCGTCGATGGCCCGGGCCGCCTTTTTGCCCTCGCCCACCGCCTTGACCACGGTGGCGCCGCCGCTCAGCCAGTCGCCGCCCGCAAAGCAGTTGGTGCCCTCCACGCGCAGCGTGTCGGGGTCCACCTTGCCGGCCACCAGCGTCGTGTCCGCCTTCTTGCCGATGGCGAACACCACCCGGGAGACGTTCAGGGTGAACTCGCTGCCGGGCACGGCCTCAAAGCCCTTGCGCGCCTCGCCCGGCTTTTCCACCAGGCGGTTGCGCACGAAGGTGACGGCCGCGCCCTCCGCCGTTTTGGCGATGGCCACCGGCGACACCATGTACATCAGTTCCACGCCCTTGTCGGCGGCGGAGAAGAACTCCTCGTCGCAGGCGGGCATCTCCGCCCGGGAGCGGCGGTAGGCCAGCACGGCCTTTTCCGCGCCCGCCGTCAGGCTGGCGCACACCGCGTCGATGGCGGAGTCGCCGCCGCCCACCACCAGCACGGTGCCGCTGACGCTGGGGGTGGCGCCGCTCTTCAGATCGGCCAGATACTGCGAGCAGCCCACCACCGGCGCGCCCTCGGCGATGTCCACGCCGCTGATGCGGTCCTGGGCGAGGCCGGCGCCCACGAACACCGCGTCGTAGGTCCTGGAGAGCTCCTCCAGACGGGCGGCGTCCACCGGGGCGTTGTAGTGGAAGCGGATGGTGTCGGCGGCCAGTTCGGCCAGGTCGTTCTCCACCACGGCGGCGTCGATGCGCTCGGCCGGGATCTCCTTTGCCACCACGCCTGCGGCGGCGGACCCCTTCTCGAACACATCCACCTCATAGCCCAGCCGGGCCAGGATGGCCGCGCAGCCCAGGCCCGCGGGGCCGGCGCCCACCACCGCCACCTTTTTGCCGTTGGCCGGGGCCAGTTCCGGCCGGAAGGCGGCGTTGGCGCAGGCGAACTTCTGCAGGTCCCGGATGTGGATGGGGGCGTCGCAGTAGTTCATGGTGCAGTTTTTCTGGCACAGGTTCTCGCTGGGGCACAGCGTGCCGCAGATGCCACCCAGGGGGTTGGCCGTCTTGATCACCCGCTTGGCGCTCTGGACGTCCGCGTAGCGCAGATGGCGGATGAACTGTGCCACGTCCACGCCGGCGGGGCAGCCCTGCTGGCAGGGGGCGTCCACACAGTACAGGCAGCGTTTGGCCTCCGCCTGCACAGCGGCCAGGGTTTGCTTGATCTCGCTCATGCTTTCCGCCTCCTTTACCTGCGTTCCATCGTCATGCAGCTGACGGGGCACACCTGGGTGCACAGCCCGCAGCCGTCGCACTTGTCCTTGTCCACCACGGCCTTGCGGCTCTCGTCCATGTGGATGGCGCTGTAGGCGCTGTCGGCGCACACCACCGCGCAGCGGCCGCAGCCCACGCACTTGTCGCGGTCGGGGCTGGAGTACAGCTTGTAATCCCGGGACAGGTCGTTGTGGCGGAAGATGTTGGGCAGCGCCTTGCCGCTGAAGTCGGAGATGCTCTCGAAGCCCATCTCCTCCATGTAGTTCAGCAGGCCCGCCGTCATGTCGTTGATGATGCGGTAGCCGTGGTGCATCACGGCGGAGCACACCTGCAGCGAGGAGGCGCCGGCCAGGATGAATTCCACCGCGTCGTGCCAGTTGTAGATGCCGCCGATGCCCGAGACCGGGATGTTCACGGCCTGGGCCACCTGGGCCACCGTGCGCAGGGCGATGGGCTTGATGGCCGCGCCGCTCAGGCCCTGGAAGGCGCTGCGGCCGTCCACGTTGGGATAGGGCACGAAGGTGTGGATGTCGATGCCCGGCAGGCTGTTCAGGGTGTTGATGGTGGCGATGGCGTCGGCGCCGGCGGCCTCGGCCGCCCGGGCCTTGCCGGGGATGTCCTGCACGATGGCGGGCAGCTTGGGCATCACGGGCTTTTTGGTCTCCTCCCGCACCCAGGTGGTCACCATCTTGATGGCCTCCTCGTTGCCGCCCACCGTGGCGCCGCCGCCGGACTCGGCCATGCCGTGCGAGCAGGAGAAGTTCAGCTCGAAGCCGTCCGCGCCGGCCTGGTCGAACATGCGGGTCACCTCGCGCCACTGCTCCTCCACAAGGCCCTCGGTGTGCAGCAGGCTCACCCACACGCCGTGTTCGGGAAAGCGCTCCTTCAGCCAGCGGGTGTCCTCGGCCCATTTTTCAATGTGCTTGGGGCTGCCCAGCTCGAAGTTGGTGAAGCCCACGATGTCGCCGTCGGCGCTCTTCACCGCCGTGATGCGGGGGTTCACGTTCCGCGCCTGGCTCAGGGTGTAGGCCAGTGTTTTCAGCACCGCGCCGCCCCAGCCTTCCTCAAAACACCTCGCCACCATTTCCACATTGGTGGTGGGAGGGGCCGAAGAAAGCATGAAGGGGTTGGGCATGGAAACACCGGCAAAGTTCACTTTCAGGGACGGTGCCATTTCAGTTCCTCCTTCGTGTCGTTCTGTTTTTTTCAGAGGGTGCGCGCACCCTGCCTCAGTCTTTTTTCAGGATCTTCTTCAGGTGGTTCTTCAGCCCGCCGTCCTCCACGATGCTCAGCACATGCTCGGGCAGCTTGCTGCCGTAGTAGGTCTTGCCGGTGGTGAGGTCCTTGATCTCACCGGTCAGCAGGTCCACCTGGATCTCGTCGCCCTGGTTCAGCTCGCTGGTGTCGGCCAGCGTGACCACCGGGAAACCCACGTTGATGCAGTTGCGGAAAAAGATGCGCGCGAAACTCTGGGCGATCACCCCGCCCACGCCGGCGTATTTCAGCGCGATCTGCGCCGTCTCGCGGCTGGAGCCGGGGCCGAAGTTTTTGCCGGCCACGATGATGTCGCCCTTTTCGATGGCGTCCGCGAAGCCGGGATAGGCGCGCTCCATGGCGTGCTTGCCGATCTCCTCGTAGCTGGCGTCCATGTATTCGCCCGGGGAGATGATATCGGTGTTGATGTCGTCCCCGAATTTCCACACCTTGCCTTTGATCTGCGAATTCATATCCTGTTCCCCCTTTGCGGCGCGCTCAGAAGTAGGCGCGCGGGTCTGCGATGCGGCCCTCGATGGCGCTGGCGGCCACCGTGGCGGCGCTGCCCAGGTAGACGCTGGCGTCCTTGCTGCCCATGCGGCCGATGAAGTTGCGGTTGCTGGTGGAGATGCAGCTCTCGCCGCCCGCCAGGATGCCGGTGTGGGCGCCCAGGCACAGCCCGCAGCTGGGAGCCACGATGGTGGCGCCCGCGTCGATGAGCACGTCCAGGATGCCCTCCTTCATGGCCATGCGGTACACCTCGCGGGAGGCCGGCGAGACCAGAAAGCGCAGGCCCTTGGCCGCCTTTTTGCCCTTCAGCACATGGGCTGCGGTGCGCAGGTCGGAGATGCGCCCGCCGGTGCAGGACCCGATGTACACCTGGGTCAGGGGCGCGCCGGCCACCTCGGTGACGTCGTGCACGTTGTCCACATGGTGCGGGCAGGCCACCTGGGGCACCAGCGTGGCCGCGTCGTTCACATAGTTGCGCTCGTACTCGGCGTCGTCGTCGGGGTACAGCAGCGCGTAGGGCCGGGTGGAGCCGTGGGCCTTGAGGTAGTCCAGCGTCCTTTCGTCCGGCGGGATGTAGCCCGCCTTGGCGCCCATCTCCACCGCCATGTTGGAGATGGCCATGCGCTCGTCCATGGACAGCGCGCGGATGGCCTCGCCGCAGTACTCCAATGCTTTATAAGTAGCGCCGGAATGGGTGATGGTGCGGCAGTCGTACAGCACCATGTCCTTGGCGAACACGCCCTTTCCCAGCGTATTTTTCCACTCGATGCGAAAACTCTCCGGGACCTTCAGCCAGATCTGGCCGGTGGCCACAACGCCCAGCATCTCGGTAGAGCCGATGCCCGTGCCGAAGGCGCCGAAGGCGCCGGACATGCAGGTGTGGGAGTCGGTGCCCACCACAAGCGTGCCGGGCTGGTCGTAACAGGCTTCCGCCAGCACCTGATGGCAGGGCCCCTCGTATTCGTGATAGTCCACGTTTTTGGACAGGGACCAGTCCTTCGTGAACTTCACCGCCTCCGCCTGCTTGATCTCGCAGGGCGGGGTGTAATGGTCGCTGATCACCACGACCTTGCTCTTGTCCCAAATGTCCACGCCCAGTTCCTTGAGCCCCTGGGCGATCTCGATGCGCGGGCCCAGGATGTCGTCCATCATGGCGACGTCCACGTTGGCGTTCACGATCTCGCCGATCTCCACATAGTCCTTGCCGGCGGCGCGGGCCAGCGCCTTCTGTGCAAATGTCATGCCCCTCATTCGTCTACACCACCTTTAAATAGAAGGGCGGCGCGGCGCGCGGTGTGCGGGCGCGCCGCCCTCTGTTTCACAACCGTTCGCCCGCGCTGGTCACGACAGCCGGCCCCGGATGAACTCGTCGAACTCCGCGATGATCTGCTCGTTGGTCTTCTCGCGGTCGTCCATCAGCAGGCCGTACATGGGCGGAGCCTGGATGCCCCGGGCCTGGATGGCCTTGAGCAGCTCCTCCGTGTAGATGCCCGGCTGTTTGCGCAGGCTGCGCACCGGCTCGGCAGGGTGGCCGCCGCCGTTCTCGTAGTAGCTGGACACGGTGAGCCCGCAGGTGGGCGAGCCGTCGCACACCAGCACGGCCACCACGTCGTAGCCCACGATGGCGTAGTTTTCCATGTAGTCCACCATCTGCTCGGCGAGGGTGCGGCAGAAATGCCGGAAACCGGCGTTGTCGTACAGATTGCGGGAGTGCCACCACCGCTGGCAGCCCATGTGCAGCACCTCGGGGCAGGGCATCTGGATCAGGCCCACCCCGTATTTGTCCAGTGTCTGCACCACCTGGGTGAACATACCGGGGTAGCGCGCGAACTCCTGCACCTTGTTGCTGGCGTTCAAAAGGCAGTTGGAAACGAACACGATCTTCTTGGAGCGGTCGTCCTCATTGCGCTGCGGCATACGGCGTCCTTCCTTCCTCCCCGTATGGGGGCCCGGGCGAACGGGGCGAGGCCGCGCCCGCCCGGGCAGATCCGTATCGAAAACGGGTTATTTCACTTCGTTCACAAGCTCCATCAGCTTGGCCATATCCGGCTGCTTCTCCAGGTTGTTCACGAACTCCACGATCTTCTCGGTGCGCTCGGTGTCGTTGCCGTAGGTGCGGTTGGCCAGATAGCGGAACTTGTTCACCACGTCCTCGTAGGTGACGGGGTTGCGCCAGTCGCCCTTGGGATCGTCCACGGTGGCGGAGTACTGGGTGCCGTCCTTCATGGTGATGGTCACCGCGCTGGAGTAGTGGGAGGGATAGCGGCGCTCGAACTCCTCGTCCATGGTGACGGTGGTGGCGGCGATCAGCCGTTTGACCAGCTCGTCGTTGATGTAGTCGGTGTTCAGCTCATCCACGGTGAACTTGCCGTTCTTGAAGGCGATGGCCGCCTGGTAGGGCATGCTGAACTGCAGGTCCACGATGTTGCGGGGCGCCCACTTGCAGGGCTCGGCCAGCAGGTGCATGGTGTACTTGGAGGAGCGGATCTCGATCTTCTCGATGTCCTCGGCCTTGGGATGGTACTTGTTCACGATCTCCAGGCAGGCGTCCAGGTGACCGCCGGAGTAGCGGCAGCAGGGATAGACCTTGATGGAGGACTTGGTGAAGGTCCAGTCTTTGCCCAGGCCCTCGGTGATGTACTTGGAGTCGTAGTGATCCTGGTAAGAATATGCGTGGAGCAGGCCGTCCTTGCTCTCAAAGATGTCGGAGGGGCCGTTGAAGCCCTTTTCCGCCATGCGGGCGGCGATGATGGAGTTCATGGCGGGGTGGCCGGCCTGCAGGCGCTTGGTGAAGGAGCCCTCGGTGTTCCAGGCCATCAGGCCCGCCACCATGCTGCCGGCGATGCCCTGGGTGTAAACGGTCTTCTGCTCGTCCAGGCCCATCAGCTTGGCGGCGGACACCGCGGCGCCCATGGTGCCGCAGGTGCTGGTGGGATGGAAGCCCTGGTAGTACATGTCGCCCAGGTAGGCGGTGCCCATGCGGCAGACCACTTCGTTGCCCAGGGAGACGGCCTCGATGTACTCCTTGCCGGTCTTGTGCAGCATCTCGCTCAGGGCCATGCTCACCGGGAAGGTGGCGGGAGAGGGGTGCGCGTTGGACTCGTTGTGGTCGTCCACGAAGTCCAGCCCGTAGCACTGGATGGCGTTGGCGAAGGCGGCGTTGGGGGCGGCGACCTTGTCCTTGCAGCCCACGATGGTGGACTCGGCGGGGCCGCCCATCTCCTCCGCCACTTCCCGCGCGATCACGCTGGAGATCACGTCACGCGTGCCCAGCATGGAGGCCAGCACATCCAGCGTCAGCGTTTTGGCCTTCACAACGGCCTCTTCGGGGAGGTTCTCAAACTTGGTGTTCACCGCTACTTCGGCGATCTGGGTTGCGATGGTCTTGCTCATTTTTCGTTTCCTCCTTAGAAAAATTACTGGATACGGGATTTGCGCACATATACCTGCCCGTCGAGAATGATGCGGGCGGTGCGGAGGATGGCGGCGGTCTTCAGGTCATACTGACCGTCGTGGGCCTCCAGCTCCGACACCACCGGGATCACGCCGGCGGGATGTCCGATGATGATCTTGCGGTCGTTCCGGCCGCGCTCGCTGAGCACCTGGTGCACGATGCTGCCCGGTACCCGGGCGGCGGTGCCCATGCACACCGTGCCGGTGACCGGATGGGTCTTGTGCATCATCTGCATGAACACCAGCCGGCTCACAAGGTCGATGTCCTCGGCCTTCACGTCCTTGCCGTCGAAGGTGTGGTAGGACTTGGAGGGCGAGACGATGGCGAAGAAGGGAGAGTAGGGGCACTTTTTGGTGGAGTTCTGCCACACGTCGGTGAGGCCGATCTTCTCGGCGCAGCGGCCGCGGATCTCCTCGATGCGGGCCATCAGCGCGGCGTTGCCCTCGATCTCGGCGGGGGTCTCGGTGCCCTCCATGCCCAGGCTCTCGGCCTTGATGAACACGGTGGGGGTGCCGGCGTCCACCACCGACACCTCGTACTGTTGGCCGTCGCTGGTGGTGATGGTGTCGGTCACGTTGCCGGTGGGCAGCATCTTGCCGGTGATGCCGCCCACGCTGTCGGAGAAGTCCAGCTCGATGGTGGAGCCCAGGGTGGGCACGCCGTCGATGTGCAGGTCCCCCTCCACCACCGCCCGGCCGTCCTTTACGGCCACCTTGGCGTTGATGATGGAGTCGGTGTTCACCTGGTGGATGCGCACGGTGGTGTAGGGCTCCACCGCCTTCACCAGGCCGTGGTCGATGGCGTAGGGCCCCACGCCCGCCGAGATGTTGCCGCAGTTGGATTTGTAATCCACCTTGGCGTCCACGAAGCTCACCTGGCCGAAGGTGTAGTCCACATCCGCGTCCTCCCGGCTGGGGGGGCCGATGATGGCCAGCTTGCTGGTGAGCACGTCCGCGCCGCCCAGGCCGTCGATCTGGCGCACGTCGGGGCTGCCGAAGATCTCCAGGATGTACTTGTCGCGCAGGGCGGGGTCCCGGGGGAGTTCATTTTCCATGATGAAAATGCCCTTGCTGGTGCCGCCGCGCACGATGGAACAGTTTACGCTGATCACTTCATCTTTCATGAAAGCTCGCTTCCTTTCATTTCACGATGCGGGTGCCGCTCTCGCCCCGCAGGGCCGCGGCGGCGTTGGCCAGGCTGGCGATGATGGCCGTGCCCCCCGCCTTGGCAAAGGACATGGCGGCCTGCACCTTGGGCAGCATACTGCCCGGGGCGAAATGGCCCTCGCCGCAGTACCGCTCGGCCTCGGCCACCGTCATCTCGGCCAGCTCCTTCTGGTCGGGCTTGCCCCAGTTGATCGCCACCCGGTCCACCGCGGTGAGGATCACCAGCAT
>DWYI01000033.1 GCA_019118765.1 Candidatus Allofournierella merdavium
GTAGCCGCCACCATGTAGGGGTTGTTGGTCTGGCCCACAAAAAAGGTGTCGGCCATGTTGTAGATCAGCACGATCAGCTGGCTGGCCACCGCCGGAAGCACCATTTTGGCCAGCGCGGAATGGATGGGGAGGGTGCGGAAAATGTCCTCCCGGGATAAAGTTGCGTTTGACTGCATTGTTTGCACCTGTTGCCCGTGGCCGCCGAAAAACGCCCCGGCGGCCTGTGATGATTTGACATTAACAATTAATCATAACATAAAACGGCGAAAAATACCATAAGAAGCCGCTTTTCAACGCTCGATGGTGCGGTGCAGCTGAAAGTGATTCTTGCGGAAGGTCAGGACCCCCTCTTTCTGCATTCGGCCCAGCTCTTTGGAGAGGGCGCTGCGCTCCACGTTCAGATAGTCCGCCAGCTGCTGGCGGTCGAAGGGAATGGAAAACTCGGTGGAACCTGCCTGCGCGGCCTGCGCCGAGAGATACATCATCACCCGGTTGCGGATGCCCTTGGCGGAAAGGCAGAACACCCGCCCGGACCAGGCCAGATTTTTCCGGGCAAAAAGCAGCGTCAGGTTGCGCAGCAGCTTGGGGTACCAGGGCTGGGCGCTGTTCGCCTCGTCCAGCAGAGCGGCCAGCCGGATGAACAGCACCCGGCTGGGCTGCACGGCGATGACGTCCGCCATCATGGGCACGCCGCACAGCGCGTAGGTCTCGGCAAAGGCATGCCCGGCGGGGATGCTGTGCAGGATGACCCGGTTGCCCCACAGATCGCCGCTTTCCACGTGCACTTCACCCGAAAGCAGCACCCCGAACTCCCCGGTCACATCCCCGGTGCGGAACAGCACCGCCCCTTTTTCAAAATCCGCGGTGCGCACACAGCCCAGCGCCATCATCTCGCCGCACTCTTCGGGCGGAATGCCCCGAAACAGCGCAAGGGAAGAAATTTCCATCCAAAACCCTCCATTTCGTGGTCAAAACCACATACTTGCAAGGATGATCGTACTATACTCAGAGCATAAAAACAAGGAGGTTTTACACCATGATCCGAAAAATCATCCACATCGACCAGGAAAAATGCAACGGCTGCGGCGCCTGCGCCGACGCCTGCCACGAGGGCGCCATCGGTATGGTGGACGGCAAGGCCCGCCTCTTGCGGGACGATTACTGCGACGGCCTGGGCGACTGCCTGCCCGCCTGCCCCACCGGCGCCATCACCTTTGTGGAGCGGGAGGCTGCCGCCTACGACGAGGCGGCGGTGAAAGCCAACCAGGCGGCGAAGGGCCGGCCGGTCCACGCCGGCTGCCCCGGCCAGCAGGCGCGGCAGCTGCGCCAGCAGCCCGCCGCCCCCGCCGCCCCTGTGGCCGCCGCGTCCCAGCTGGGCCAGTGGCCCTGCCAGATCAAGCTGGTGCCGGTCAACGCCCCCTATTTTGACGGGGCCAAGCTGCTGATCGCGGCCGACTGCACCGCCTTTGCCTACGCGAACCTGCACCAGGAGTTCATGCGGGGCAAGATCACCCTCATCGGCTGCCCCAAGCTGGACGGCGTGGATTACAGCGAAAAGCTGACGGCCATCCTGGCGAACAACGACATCCAAAGCGTGACCATCGTGCGCATGGAGGTGCCCTGCTGCGGCGGGCTGGAACTGGCGGCGAAGAAGGCGCTGCAGGCCAGCGGAAAGTTCATTCCCTGGCAGGTGACCACCATCTCGGTGGACGGCCGCATCCTGGACTGACGGCCGGGAACAAGCGAGACCGGAGGTGTTTTGTACAGATGAAAATGAAGAATATCAGCATGGCTGAAGTATTGGTGCTGAAGGATCAGATCGCCTGCCAGGAGGGCCAGGTGGTGAGCAAAACGCTGGCACAGAACAGCGCGGTGAGCATCACCCTGTTCGCCTTCGCCAAGGCTGAGGAGATCAGCACCCACGAATCCGGCGGGGACGCCTTCGTCACCTGCCTGGAGGGGGTAGGCCGCATCACCATCGACGGCCGGGAGTACCGGCTGCGGGAAGGGGAGTCCATCGTGATGCCCGCGGGCCATCCCCATGCCGTCTACGGTGAGGAGGCGTTCAAGATGCTGCTGGTGGTCGTATTCTGAAAAAGGGCGGGCGGAGCAGGGAAGAGAAACGCCGGGCCGCAACACGGCCGGCCTGCGCGAGCCCCGCGCCGCACGCCTCACAAAAAGGGAGCCCGATGCCTTTCGGCATCGGGCTCCCTTTTTGCAGGTCAGGCATCGGCCCGGCGGGCCCGGGTCATACGTCACCGCCCTCCCGCAGCAGCTGCAGATACCGCTCCGCCGCGGGGGAAAAGACCTGGTACTTTTTCCAGACGATGTGCATCCCTGCCTCCCGCCGGGGTTCCAGCGGCCGGAAACAGAGCGCGCCATCCCCCGCTACGTTGATGATCCGGTCCAGGCACAGGGCGTAGCCCATGCCGTCCTCCACCATCAGAGAGCCGTTGAAGGCCAGGGTGTAGGTGCCCGCGATGTTCAGCTGCTCCACCCCGATGCCGAACCATTCAGGCAGCAGGGGCCCCTTGAGGACCTGCCGGGAGACCAGCAGGGGCGCGTGGATCAGATCCTCGGGCCGGACGGCCGTTTTTTCGGCCAGGGGGCTGTCCCGCCGCATCAGCACGCCCCACACGTCCCGGTAGGGCACCGGCAGCGCGTTGTACTTGGCGCGATCCACATGGTCGAACACCAGCCCGAAGTCGATGAGGCCCTTGTCCAGCAGTTCGCAGACCTCCATCCCGTCGCCGCTGATGATCTGAAAGCGCACCTCGGGCCAGCGGTGGCGCAGTTCCTGGGCCGCACGGGTGAGAAAGTGCACCCCCACCGTCTCGCCGGCGCCCACGCTCACCTCGCCGGTGAGCAGGCCGTCCCCCAGCGAGACCTCACGCTCGGCCTTTTCCACCAGCTCCAGGATCTCCTCCGCCCGCTTGCGCAGCAGCATCCCCTCGCCGGTCAGCGAGACGCTGCGGCTGCCCCGCACCAACAGCGTCTGGCCCAGTTCCTCCTCCAATTCCCGGATCTGGCGGGAGAGGGTGGGCTGGGTGATGTGCAGGGCGTTGGCCGCGTTGGTGATGCTGCCCTCCCGGGCCACGGTGAGAAAGTAGCGCAGCAGCCGCAGTTCCATATCGATGAACCTCCCCTTTCTTTTCTCCATTATACCCCCGCAAATGGATGCCTGCAAGGCATGCTTTGGAATACAATATGGGTATTTGCTATTTCACATCCGGCGCGTTACACTGAAAACAGACAAAGCGGAGGAGGCGGGCAGGAATGGAGCGGCGATCCCGGCTGAGCAAGGAAACAAACGGCGTGGCCGTGTGTCACGAGGCCCTGGACCGGGACGAGATGGCCCGGGCGCTGCGGGACGCGGGCTGCACCGAGAAAGAGGCGGCGGCGCTGCTGGCCTGCGGTGGGGAGCCCCGCCGGCTGCTGGAACTTCTGGCGCGGCACCGGGCGGCGCTGCTGGACGAGGTGCACAAAAGCGAGAAGAAGATCGACTGTCTGGACTATCTGGTCTATCACATCAAACACAACAAACAACGGGAGGAATGAACATGCTGGGAAACTTTACCTACTGCAACCCCACGCGGCTGCACTTCGGCGAGCAGGCGCTGGATCAGCTGGCCGGCGAACTGGCGGGCTTCGGCAGCCGTGTGCTGCTGGCCTACGGCGGCGGTTCCATCAAGAAAAGCGGCCTCTACGGGCAGGTCACGGCCATCCTGAAGGCCTGCGGCAAGGAGGTCTTTGAGGTGCCGGGGGTCATGCCCAACCCCACGGTGGACAAACTCTACGAGGGCTGCCGTGTGGCCCGGCAAAACGATGTGGACCTGATCCTGGCGGTGGGCGGCGGCTCGGTGTGCGACTATGCCAAGGCAGTGTCTGTCTCCGCCTGGTGCGACGAGGATCCCTGGGATAAATACTACCTGCGCATGGAGGAGGTGTCCAACCGCATCATCCCGGTGGGCTGCGTGCTCACCATGGTGGGCACTGGCTCCGAGATGAACGGGGGCTCGGTCATCACCCACCCCGGCCAGAAGCGCAAGATCGGCCATGTGTTCGGCAGCAACGTGATGCCCCGGTTCTCCATCCTGAACCCGGCCCTCACCTTCACGGTGCCCATGAAGCAGATGGTGGCCGGCATCTACGACGCCTTCAACCACATCTGTGAGCAGTATTTCTCCGGCGAGGACGACAACACCACCGACTACATTGCCGAGGGGCTGATGCGCTCGCTGGTGGTCAGTTCCCGGGTGGCGGTGCGCCAGCCGGACAACTACGAGGCCCGCAGCAACATCATGTGGGCAGCCACCTGGGCGCTGAACACTCTGCTGGCCATGGGCAAATCCACCGACTGGGAGGTGCACATGATCGGCCAGTCCATCGGCGCGTTCACCAACGCGACCCACGGCATGACCCTCTCCGCCGTGTCGCTGGCCTATTACCGCTTCATTATGGCGGACGGGCTGCCCAAGTTCGGCCGCTTTGCCGTCAATGTCTGGGGCGTGGACCCGGCGGGCAAGAGCGCGAAGGAACTGGCGGAGGCGGGCCTGGAGGCGATGGAGCACTGGATGGAGGAACTGGGCGTGGCCCGGAACATCCGGGAACTGGGGGTCACTGAGGAGATGCTGGAGGGCATTGCCGACGGCACCTTCCTTTTGACCGGCGGCTACCGCACCCTGACCCGGGACGATGTGCTGAACATCCTGAAGGCGAGCATGTGAAAGGGAGGAAGCAGCAATGGCAGTGAAACAGACGGCAGGCCGGGATTCTCTGGGACAGTTCGCTCCGGAGTTTGCCCGTCTCAACGACGATGTGCTGTTCGGCGAGGTGTGGAGCAGGGAAGAGGCGCTCGGCCTGCGGGACCGCTCCCTGGTCACGGTGGTGGCGCTGATGGCGCAGGGGCTGGTGGACGAATCCTTCCGTTACCACCTGACCACCGCGAAACACAACGGCATCACCCGGGGGGAGATCGCCGAGATCCTCACCCACGCGGCCTTCTACGCCGGCTGGCCGAAGGCGTGGGCAGCCTTCCGCATGGCGAAGGACGTCTGGGCCGACGGGGAGGGCGGCGACGGAAAAGCCCGCCACCAGAGGGAGATGGTGTTTCCCATCGGCGCGCCCAACGACGCCTACGCCCAATACTTTGTGGGCCAAAGTTACCTGGCGCCCCTCTCCACCAGCCAGGTGGGGGTCTATAACGTGACCTTTGAGCCGGGCTGCCGCAACAACTGGCACATCCACCACGCGAAGAGCGGCGGCGGCCAGGTGCTGCTCTGCCTGGCTGGCCGGGGCTGGTACCAGGAGGAGGGCAAGGCGGCCCGGGAACTGCGCCCCGGCGACGTGGTGAACATCCCCGCGGGGGTGAAACACTGGCATGGCGCCGCGGCGGACAGCTGGTTCTCCCATCTGGCGCTGGAGGTGCCCGGCGAGGAGACCCGGAACGAGTGGTGTGAGCCGGTGAGCGAGGCGCAGTATCGGGCGCTGGGATAAAAGGAGGAACGGCCATGAGCAAACGGGTACTTGTCATCTCCACCAGCCTGCGGCCCGGCTCCAATTCCGAGCTGCTGGCGCGGCAGTTCGCCCAGGGGGCGCAGGAGGCGGGGCACACGGTGGAACTGGTCTCGCTGGCGGGCAGAGACATCCGCTTCTGCCAGGGCTGCCTTGCCTGCCAGACCACCGGCCGCTGCGTCATCCGCGATGACGCGGACACCATCGTGCAGGAAAAGATGCTCCATGCCGATGTGCTGGCCTTCGCCACCCCCATCTACTACTATGGGATGAGCGGCCAGATGAAGACCCTGCTGGACCGGGCAAACCCGCTCTATTCCGCCGACTATGCCTTTCGGCAGGTATGGCTGCTGGCCTGTGCCGCCGAGGAGGGGGACGAGGTCTGGCAGCGGGCCGCCGCGGGCCTGGGCGGCTGGATCGAGTGCTTTCCCAAGGCCAGGCTGGCCGGGGTCATTTTTGGAGGCGGCGTCACCGGGCCGGGCGAAGTGCAAAGCGGCGCGGCCATGCGGCAAGCCCTGGACGCGGGGCGGTCGCTGTGGGCCGGGCAGGATGGCCGGGGCGGTTGCGGCGTGTGCTCCCGGCGCTGGCATTGACGCTGTTTCTGGCCGGATGCGGCGGGGGCGACCCGCCGCCGGCGCTGCCGGACTCCGCGCCCGACCAGACGGCCGCACCCTTTGTGTCAGATTCGCTGCCGCCGAAGGATGCCGACGGGGCGCAGCCGGAGGGCGGAGGATCGGGCAGCCGGAAAGACGCCCCGCAGGGCACCGATGAACCGGGCGCGGCCGGGTCCGCCGCCCCGCAGGAGGAGGAATCAGCAGTGTTGTACATCCAGATCGGGGACAAAACGTTCACCGCGGCGCTGGAACAAAACCCTTCCGCCCGGGCGCTGGCGGCGCTGCTGGAGGAGGGTCCCGTTACCATTGAGGCGGAAAACTTCGGCGGCTTTGAAAAGGTGGGCGCGCTGCCCCAGGCGCTGCCCCGCAGCGATGTGCAGACCACCGCGCAGCCCGGCGACGTGATGCTCTATCAGGGGGATTCCATCGTGCTGTTCTATGGCAGCAACAGCTGGGCTTACACAAAGCTGGGCCGTATCACCGACACCGCAGGGCTGGAAGAAGCCCTCTCCGGTGACGAGACATCCCTGACCCTCTCGCTGGAGCCCTGAGGGACGCGGCGCACACGGGCGGATCACCGCGCACGGCTTCCCCCAAGACTGCCGCGCATAGCCGCCGCCTCGGCTGCATACCCTACAAGGGGGGAATGCAGCATGAAACAATCATTTCCATGGAAGACCTACGCCGGCTGGATCCTTCTGGCCGAGGCGGTGGGCGGCCTTTCCGGCTGGCTGACGCGGGAGGGGGCGCGGCGATACAGCGAAAGCGTTGCCCAGCCGCCCCTCTCGCCGCCACCCATCGTCTTTCCCGTTGTCTGGGGCATTCTGTTCGCGCTGATGGGGGTCAGCGCGGCGCGCATCTGGCTGGCGCCTGCCTCCCATGACCGGCGGCTGGGCCTGGGGCTGTTTTTCGGGCAGCTGGGCTTCAACTTTCTTTGGAGCATCATCTTCTTTAATCTCCAGTGGTTCGGGTTCGCCCTGTTGTGGCTGATCGTGCTGTGGGCGCTCATCGCGGCCATGGTGCTGGTTTTCTGTCGGACGGATGTGGCGGCGGCAGGTCTGCAGCTGCCCTATCTTCTGTGGGTGGCCTTCGCGGGGTATCTCAACGCCGGGGTTTGGCTGCTCAATATGTAAAAAAGGATGGACCCGGCCGGGTCCATCCTTTTTTGCTCACATCTCGATGCCGGTGCGGGCGGGCAGCCCGCTCTGAAAGTAGTGCCGTACCTCGCCCATCTCGGTGACCAGATCCGCCCGCTGGCACACGGCTTCGGCGGCCCAGCGCCCGGTGAACACCAGTTCGGTGCGCTCCGGGCGCTCGTTCATCAGCCGCAGCAGGTCGTTGGTGGTCAGCAGGCCCAGATGCTCCGCCACCAGGATCTCGTCCAGCACCACCAGGTCGTACCGGCCGCTGCGCAGCGCCGCCCGGGCCTTCTCGTAACCTGCCCGTGCGCAGGCGGCGTCCCGCTCGCGGTCCGGGCCGGAGAGCTCCTCGCCGCTGCCGTATTGTTCCGCCGTGACGGCGTGGCTCAAAAACTCCTTCAGTGCCCGCGCCTCGCTGGTCGAGCCATGCTTCATGAACTGGCCGAAGTAACTCTCCATTCCCGCGCCGGCGGCCCGCAGCATCAGCCCCAGCGCCGCGGTGGTCTTGCCCTTGCCGTTGCCGGTATACACCTGCACCTTGCCCACAGAAAGCTTGTTCATAACGCTCCTCCTTGCCGGGGATGGTTTTCCCGGCTGTTTTGCACAGCGCCGCCCAAAAAAAAGCGGGCCGCCCGGTCACGGAGGGCCGGGAAACCCGCGCGTTCGCCCCGTGCCGGCGGTCAGGGCAGACGCCGAACAGGGCTATCGTATCACAGAGATGCAGAAAAATCAATCGGATCGGCCCGTCGGCTCACAGCAGACGCTGTTCCGGCAGGCAGGCGGCCAACTCGTCCCGGGCGGCCTGGGCGGCCTGGTACATGTCAGAGGAGATGAAGCGGCCCACATCCGAGGCCAGCGCCCGGAGCGTGCGGTCCAGCCGGTCGGGGTACCCATGGAAATAGTTCATGTACCCCATGCAGCGGGTGGCGGTGCGCACCAGCTGCGCGCTCAGGGGCAGCGGGCCGGGAAGCGCTTCTGTGGGATAGCCGGTCCCATCGTAATTTTTGTGATGCAGATAGGTGATCTCGGCGGCGTAGCGGGCCAGCGGCTGTCCGCTGCTGGGCCCGGTGGTGAACAGGGCGTGGCCCAGGGTGATGTGGCGGAAGTAGATCCCCAGCCCCGCGCCGCCCTGATCCTGCCCCTGTTCGATCACACTGTCGGGGATCCCCAGCAGGCCCACGTCGCAATAGGCGGCGGCCCGGCCGATCAGGCGGGCGTCCTCCTCGGTGAGCCCGCAGCCCGGGTCTGTTTTCCGCAGGCCGTTGGCAAAGGCCTCGGTGATGCGGCTGAGCACATGGTACTTGTCGGAGGCCAGGCCGGGCCGGGCCTGGAAAAACAATTCCAGCAACCGGTCCCAGTAGTCCTCCGTGAGGGGCAGGCCCGCCGGGTCCGGCGTGTCGGAATCTGCCTCCGGCCGGCCGTCCGCGTCGTCCAGGATCGTGGTGCCAGAGGGCCAGGTGCGCCGTACCGCGGCGCAGACCCGCTCCTGCAGGGTCAGCGGATCCACCGGCTTCACCAGAAAATCGGTGGCGCCCTTGGCCACCGCGGTCAGCACGTTCTCCTCCTTTGCGTCGGAGGTGACCAGAATCACCGGAAGTTCCGCCGTTTCCTGGTTGGCCTGCAGCTGCTGCAGCACCTGGAAGCCCGCGCCCCGGCGCCCCAGGCAGATGTCCAACAGCACCACACAGACACTCTTGGGATCGCGATGGATGCGGGCGAGAGCGGGGCGCGCCTCCTCAAAGCACTCCACATGGAACAGTTGCTTGAAGATTGCGCGCATGACAGTCAGGTCCAAAGGCGATTCGTCGATCACCAGCAAAGTATCTCGGGCCATGGGGGTCCTCCTTTTGGGAAAATGAATCGTTGAAACGGCGGGAACCGTCCGGTGGGGCGATGATCGCCAGGGAAATGGGGCCGGCGGGAGGGCACGGCCCAACGCTGCTCAAAGGCGGCCCGGACGAAAAACGCCACGGCAGCAAAGCGCACAAACGCCGGAACCCCTGTTTCAGGGCTCCGGCATCTGTTTTTCCGCAAGCGGGGCGGTGTGCTCCGCCAGGACCGATTCCAGCTCGGCCACCAGCAGGGCGGGCGCCGTGTCCGCCGCGTTCTGGTTGATACTTGCTGCCTTTTGCAACTCACTGCGCAGGATCAGCACATCTTTCGGCGCGCTGACGCCGATGTTCACCTGGCCGCTCGACTCCACAGAAAGGATCGTGATGCTGATCTCATCCCCGATCATCAGTGACTCACCGGCTTTTCGACTGAGGACCAGCAATCACTCCACCTCCCCGTTGGAAAATTCGTCCAAACGATGACGCATATGATAGGCGTCGGTGTCCAGAATGACCTGAACGGCGCGATGGAGATCGGGGTTGACCACCACGGGGCAGCGCAGATTGACCGTGCTCTCGCCCACGGGTTCACGGGCCACGCACATCACATAATAGCACAGTTCATGGCTTTGGGAGACACCCATCAACTTGAGCTCTTCAGGGGAGAGCACCGGCGCGTAGTCCGGCTTCAGAGAGAAGGGGTTCATCAGGATGAACGCGGGCGAAGGGCCGGCAACGCTTTGCAGGCAAAGCATATTCCCATTGCTGCCGGAGAAGGGGAGGAGCAGAAAACGCTTTTCCGCCTCAAACCCGAACAGACCGTTGGGAAACTCCAGCACGTCCGCCTCGTTGTAATCAATGCGTCCAAAATATTTTGTGTCCAGCTGCAAAGCGGTTCCTCCTCTTGTGGGTGCGCCGGGATCAGGCGTTCACGTCCACAGGCTCATAATCGGGGTCAGAGGAAGGCGGCACATAAAGAGGCCCGCCAACGTATTTGATGATCACGTCGGGGCGCTGCGTCATGGTGAACTCGATGTCGCCGGGCACAAAGGTGAAACTCATCTTTTCCATGCGCCAGTCGAAATTCAGTTTGTCCATCTCGTAGCGGATGCTCATCTCGCCGCCGTCCCAGCTGATGTCGGGGCTGGCGCCGGGCAGGAAGTTGATGTTCAGATTGGTCATCTGCCCGAGGTTTTGCTGTTTGGCCAGTTGGGGGATAACGTCCTGATCAATGCGCGCTTCCATCATCATACGGCCCTCCCGTGCAAGAACGGCGGTGGCCTGGTAGGCGCCTTCCACGCCGGCCTGCGCCTGCTGGCGCATTACAGTGGCGGTGGTGGGCATCACGGAATTGCGGGCCTCGAAGGTGTCGATGTTCACGCGGATGGGCTGGCTGCGGATGCTCAGGCCGCCCTTATCGCGGGAGATCTCCATCTGCGCGGTCCCCCGGGCGTACTCCAGGTGCGCCGGGGTGATCTTCATTTCGATCTCGATGGGGACCGTTTTGATCTCAATAAGAGGATACATGACACCGAAAACTCCTTTCATGCGCAATGCGCGGATTCATCGGTCCCGGACCCCTGCTTAATTCAGGTAATCCATCAGGGACTGGGGTACTACATTGGCGCCGACCTGCAGGGCGGCGTTGAAGCTGGTCTGCATCGCGACAAGAGCCAGGATGGCTTCCGTCTGGTCCACCTTCTCGATGCTCACCAGCTCGTTGTTGAGGGCGGAGAAGGAGCTTTCCAGCTGCGATTTGTTGGTCTCCAGATACTTCGACTGGGTGTCCAGCACAACGTGCTGCGCGCTCAGCTCCTCCTGCGCGGCGTTGAACTTGTCCAGCAGCCGCTCGGCATCCGCCTGATTGCCGGCAGGGCCCCACTCCATCGTATCCTCGTTGAAGCCCTTGAAGATCTCGGACAGGCGCACCATGATGGAGACGATGTTGGTGGGATCGCCGTCCGCGTCCACGCCGTAGCCGCCGATCAGATCGGTGCCGGAGATGGCGGCGTCAAAGGCGGTGGAGTCCAGCACCTGACCGTTCCCGTCCAGCGTGAAACCGATGCCGATGTCCACATACAGATGCTCGTCGGACCATTTCTGCAGCATTTCGGCGTTGGTGTAGTTGCCGGTAGCGGGAGGGTCTTTGGGAACGGGCTTGCCGTTTTCGTCCTTGTACTCCTGCTTCAGCGTGTTCGGGTCGTCGATGCGCACGCCCCGGTAGGTGACATAGGTCTTGTCGCCCTCGGTCTCCAGCGCGAAGGGCGGGTTCTGGGTGTCCGCGCCGTTGAACAAAAACTGGTTGTCATAGCGGCCGTTCAGGCTCTGGATCATCGCCTCCGCGCCGGAATAGATGATGTCGCCCTGGGTGTTCGCCGTGCTCAGGTTGGTCTTGTTCAGCGCCTTCAGGATGGGCGCCTTGGCCAGGTCGTTGGTCAGTTTGTCGATCATGTCGTCGGCCACGTCCCAGGCGGTAGAGAACTTGTTCAGCACGGTGGTGTTGTTGGCGTACTGGGCGTTGGTGGCGTTGAGGGAACTGTGGATCTTGAACGCCCGGGTGGCCGCGGCGGGGTCGGCCGCGTAGGAGTCGAAGTTGCGGCCGGTCATCATGGTGTTCATGGCCGCATACAGCTGGTTGGTGGTCTTCAGAAGGTTTTTCTGATAGGTATACAGGGTGGAATTGGTCGTTACGCGCATCATAGTTCAATCACCTCGAAAAAAGCGGGAGCGCAGCGTTAAACGGTCCCGTTGATCAGAGAGTCCAAAGCTTCTTCCATCACGGTCAGCAGGCGGCAGGCGGCGGTGTAAGCCTTCTGATAGGTCATCAGGCTGGTCGCCTCGTCGTTCAGGTCCACACCCATGACGCCCTCCCGGTCCACGTAAATGTCGTTCGCGGTGATGGTGTAGTTGTTGAGCACGGAATCCGTGGCCATCTGGTCCTTCGCCAGGGTGGACTGGATCTTCAGGAGCATATCCTCAAAGGTGCCCTGATAGGGGTCGCCCTGCGCGTCGCCCACGATGTCCTTGGGGTTAAACGACTGCTTTTCATCGAAAAGAGCAAGGAACTTCGCCAGATTGGACACATCGCCGCTGGCCGCGTGGGCATCGGCGGTGGCCTGGATGGAGATCGTCTCGTTCAGCCAGCCCTGCGACACCGAGATGTTGGAGGCGTTGATGGTGATCGTGTTGCCGCCAACGGTCTGTTGGTCGTCATTGGTGTTGCTGCTGATGCTGAACAGGTTGCCCGCGCCGTCAAGGCCGGTCTGGTTCAGCGCGTTCATCTGGGTGGCAAACTCAAAGGCCAGCGAATCCAGCATCTTCTGGTAGTAGGGGATGCCCCGCTTCGACGCGGCGTCGGGATCCATCGCGGCATCCGCCGCGCTGGAGAAATCGCCCTCCTCGGTGAGCAGTTCCCGAATGGACTGGAGCGAGCCATACAGGTCGGTGTCGCCGATGTTCGCGCCCATGTCACCCACAAGCTGCTTCTGCCCGAGGGGATCGGTGAGCGGACCCAGCGTCAGCAGGTAGTTGTCGTTGGGCGCTTTCTGCGCGTCGGCGGCGTTGAGGGTGGGATCGCCGTTGACGTCCAGATAGGGCTCGTTGCCCGGGCCCGCAGACAGCGTCGGGTCATAGGCGGGGTTGCGGGCCAGGATCTCCGTGTCCTGGTTGAACTGGGCGGCATACTCGCCGTCCACCAGCGTGTTCTTGTCGCCGGTGGCCAGGCGGATGGTGAGCTTTTCGATCTCGGTGCCGGTGCCGATGGGCTCCATGGAATAAGTCACGTCCACCTTTACGTACTGGCTCAACTCGTCCAGAAGGCGGTTGCGCTCGTCCCGCAGTTCCAGGCCCGGATCGCCCCGGATATCGGAATTGCGGATGGAGACGTTCAGATCCCGGATGTTGCTCAGCAGGCTGTTGACGTAATCTACCTGCTGGTTGAACTTGTCCTCGTAGGTGGTTTTCAGGCCCGCGAGCTTCTCCGCAGAGGAATGGAAGAAGGTGGTCAGCGCCTCGGCGGAGGAGCGGATCAGGGGATCATAGGTGCCCACACCGCCGGTGATGGCATTGCTGATGAGGTCGCGCAGGTCGTTCAGCTGGCTGAGGATCACGCCGTCGTCCTGCTCCAGATCGCCCTTGCCCACTTCGTCCAGAATGGTGGCCAGATCGTTCAGGCCCGCCAGTTTGGTGTTGGCGGAGCCCACATCCGAAGTGGCTTTGCGGTAGGAGATATCCAGGCCCAGATCGCGTATCTGGTCAACGCCCGCGATCACGGCGCCCTGGCCGATCCGGGGGTTATAGATGGAGGCATACCGGTCGTTCACCGAGGGGATCAGGCTGACCTGATTCAACCGCTGGCGGGTATAGCCGGGGGTGTTGATGTTGGTGATATTGTTGCCGGTCACGTCCAGACCCTTCTGGGCGGCGTAGATGCCGAGACGAACCGTGGTAAAAGATCCAAATGTGCCCATGTCATGCTCCTCTCAAACTCGAAGATCGGTTTGCGCCGAGCGGGCGGCGGATGTATCCTGCCGCTTTTCCTGGCGACGATCCAGCTCCTGTTGGATGTGACGCAGATCGGATTCCATCAAGGTGCGGGCAGCGTTTTGCGCGCTGGCGAGCACCTGGTAACTGCGGAGCACGTCCTGTGTGATCTCACTGGCCTGCCGGCGGAATTCGGCGGGGCAGTGATCCGGCAACTCCCGCAGGGAAGCATCCGGCAACCCCAGCTGTGCTAGCAGATCGGCCCGCTTGTGCTCGCGGCCGCGCAGATCCAGCGCCGCCGCCTGTTCCTCTTTGATGCACTGATCCAACGCGTCAAAATCAGCCGTTTGGATGGCGGTGAGTTTGCGCTGCTCCAGCGCCGTCAACGAATCCAGGCATTTTTGCAGATCGGCCAGGAAGGAAAGATATTTCTGAAACTCCATAGGCAATCAGCCGCCCTCCTTCATCAAAAGCATCCGGGCGGCGATCTCCCGGGGGTTCGGCTGGTAGGTCCCGTCGCTCACCTGCTGGCGCAGATGCTCCAGATCCTGCGCGCTCACCCGGGAGCGGATCTCCTGGGACATGTGCCCCACCGCCTGTTTCACCCGTTTTTCCGTTGCGTCCAGGCAGGAGGAAAACTGAAACTGATCGTATCGCTGACCCTGACTAACAGTGGCGGAAGTGTCGGGTTTTCTGCTGTAAGAGGCAATGCCGCCCACGGTGCACCCAGTGCCGGCGCCGATTCGCAGTATTGACATCGAAAGCCCTCCCTCTCATTGTATTTGCAGCGTCCGCGCACCACCTGTGCGCGGACGCGCCAAGATTCCTTTCAATCTATATATCGGCCTGAAACGCAGGAAAAATAAGTGGTTGGCGCAAAAACTGAAAAAAGTGCTTGACAAATTTTTTTCGATGGATTATGTTTTTCGTTTTTTGGCCGATATAAGAAATAGAGGAGAATCGTTCCTGTTACCAATTACAATGTGCCGGGGCGCGTCAACACGACCGGCCGGATACGAAAGGGGAAAATAGTTCATGCATTACGAAGTGACTCCCGACCTGGTTACCGGCAATAACCTGATCGACTCGGAACATCGTCAGCTGTTCGCCGCGGTGAACGATCTGATGGATGCCTGCTCTCGCGGCGAGGGCCGCGCCAAGATTGAAAACACCGTGCGGTTTTTGATCGATTATGTGGCCAAGCATTTCCGGGATGAGGAGGATCTGCAGGTGCGCAGCAAGTACCCTGCTTATCCCACCCACAAGGTTTTCCACGACGGATATCGCCGTCAGCTGAGCGATACCGCCCGGGAACTGCTGCAGCAGGGCCCCACGGTGAAGGCGCTGGGCGACCTGAACCGGGTGGTGGGCGTGCTTGTTTCCCACATCCGCACCGAGGATAAGCGCCTGGCAAAGCATGTGAAGGAGCAGGGCAAGTAATCCGTTCATACATAAAAAAGCCAAAAGCCGCCGGCCAGTTTCCTGGCCGGCGGCTTCTTTATGTACGATGAAAGATCAGTTGCCGGAAGGATCCGCACTCACATCGGGGTCGGCATCCTGCCGCAGGGTGAAGCGGCCCACCTGCTCTTTGAGCAGCTGAGACTGGCCGGACAACTCCTCGCTGGCGGCAGCGGATTCCTCCGCGGTGGCCGAGTTGGTCTGCACGACAGAAGAGATCTGGTCGGTGCCTTCGGTGACCTGATGGATGGATTCGGTTTCGCTGACGATGTTTTCCGCCACCTTGTTCATCAGGCCCACGGCTTCCTTGGCGAGTTCCACGGTCTTGTCCAGCGCTTTGCTCACCTCGTCGGTCAGCTGGCTGCCGCGGGTCACATTGTTCATGGAGCGCTCGATCATTTCCTTGGTCTGCTTGGCGGCCTGGTCAGACTTGGAGGCGAGGCTGCGCACCTCGTCCGCCACAACGGCGAAGCCCTTGCCGGCGCTGCCGGCCCGCGCGGCCTCGACCGCGGCGTTCAACGCGAGGATGTTGGTCTGGAAGGCAATGTTTTCGATGGCCTCGATGATCTGGCCGATCTCCTGATGTCCCTTCAGGATGTCCGTCATGGCGGCTTTCAACTCGCCCATCTTCTCGTTGCTGGCAACGACCTGACCGCCGGCCAGGTTGGATTTATCCTGCGCCTGCTTGGCGGCCTCGGCGTTCTCGGCGGCGGAGGTGTTGATATCGTTGATGGTGGCGGAAAGCTCCTGCACCGCGCTGGCCTGCTCGGTAGCGCCCTGGGCCAGGGCCTGCGCGCCGGAAGACACCTGCTCGGAACCGGCGGAGACCTGCTCGGCGGCGGTGTAGATCTGGCTCATGGTGTCGCTCAGCTGGGTGGCCAGGCTGCGCAGGATGACCAGCAGCTGGGACATATCGCCCACATACAGGTCGTGGTGCTGCGAGCGTACGTTCAGGTTGCCGTTGGACATTTCGCCCAGCAGGTAACCGATATCCTCCACCAGGCCGCGCAACACCCGGACGATCTCGCCGGTGGCCTCGGAGAGCATGCCGATCTCATCCTTGCGGCGGAACTCGGGAATGGGAGAGGACAGGTCGCCCGCCTGCAGCTGCTGGATGCGCTGCACACAAGCGCTGATGGGCTTGCCGATGCTGCCCGAGATCTGCATCGCCAGGAAGACGGTGACGATGATCATCACCACCACCAGGGCAACGATGACCGCGATGTTGCGGTAGGTGGAGGCCATAAAGTCGGAAGTGTTGGCGCTCACACCCACGCTCCAGCCGTCGGTGCCGGACACCGGGCCATAGGCGAGGTACTTGGAGACGCCGCCAATGGTGTAGGTGCCGAAACCGGTCTCACCCTGGCGCATGGCCGCATGCAGGGCGGCAAGGGCGGAAAGGCTGGAATCCGTCTGGGCCTCCTGCTCGATGTTCTGATTGCCAACGGTGTCCATGGTCACATCGGCAATGGTGTTGCCATCCTTGTCCAGCATATAGGCGCCGCTGTTCTCGCTGACCTTGATGGTCGCCATGATGTCATTGAGGAAGGTCTCCTTGGGCACCATGTACACCACACCGGCGATCTGGCCGCCGGGGATGCCGTCCTGCCACAGGGGCGCGGCGACCATGAGGGAGAGTTCACCGGTGATCTTGCTCACGGTGGGCGTGGAGATCCAGGTGTTGCCCTGAATGGCCTGCTGGAAGTATTCCCGGTCGGAATAATTGTTGCCGTCGAACAGGCTGAGACCCGTGGTGGTGAGCACATTGCCGCGCACCATACCATACTCGTCGACCCACTGGTCCAGAATGGCCTGCTTCTGCTCCACCGTGGTCTCCGGGGCAGTCAGGGTGGGCACCATGCCCAGCGCCTCGACCGAGTTGGTGTATGACTGGATCTGATAGGACACATGCTGCGAAGCCTCAGATGCCAGCGCGAGCATACTCTGCTGCAGCGTGGTCTGGCTGCTGAAATAGCTCATGGCGATGCCGGCGCCGCCGCAGATGATGGCTGCCGCCGCGGTCATGGCCAGAAAACAGACCAGGATCTTCTGTCGAATGCTTTTCATGGTTACAAGACTCCCTCCAGGTATTGAGATAGAGTTTACACAGCATCTATTAATTCTTATCGACATTTTTTCACAAAAGAAAAGAGGAAGCGCGGGAAATAATGAAATTTTTTTAAACAATTTTACCCCAGGGGGGACGCCTCGCCCGTTGTGCGGTCCAGCAGGTATACCTGCAGGTCGGGCAGGGTGAGAAGGTAGCTGTGCTGGATCTGGTGGGTCTGGGCGAGATAGACATTCACACACAGGCAGGGCCGGTCGTCCAGCATTACTATGCCGTCCTGCGGGATGACATTGTAGTCATCCATGCTGCCCGTGAGGCCAAGATAGGCGGGAGACAGGCTTTTTACATAGGCTACTGCCTCTTCCAGGGTGACCGTGTCGGGCTGCGGCCAGGAGAGATCGGCAGTCTGCACCAGGGAAGGGGTGACCGAACAGGAGGACTCCTCCCACTGGATGCTCAGCACGAACGTCTGTGCAGGGTCGGTGGCGCTGCGGATCGCCGCGGCCTGACCGGACGCGGCGGTAAAATCCGCGGTGCCGCCCGTCTGTGCATCGGCGCCGATCTGGCACTCATAGTCCGTCTCCAGGGCCTCGGTATATGCCTGGGCGGTGCCGGCGCCGTCGGAAAGGCCCGAATAAACATAGGTGATGGTCTCGCCGTCCTCGCCCACCGACTGCTGGAACTGGAACCCTTCGTCCAGCGTGACCAGCGCGTTCAGGGAGGGAAGGCTATCTTCACCCACAACATAAACCTGCGGCGGTTCCTGCTTTTCAGAACCGCCGCAGGCCGTCAGCAGCGCTGCCAACAGCAGCGCTGCCGCTTTTGTCATACGTTTCATGGAACGTTCACCTCGTCCTCATATCCAATACTGATTTGGTCGCCCTCCTGAAGGACCTGCTGGAAGAGGCAGTCGGAACCGTTCACCTGCAGGGCCACCGGGCCCCGCGCGTTCTTGAAATCAATTCCGGAAAGTTCCAGAAGATCCATCACATAGTGGGGGGTCCCATCTTTTTTGGGGGGGAGAGTCACATCGCGGCCGTTCAGCCGCACCTTGCAGGGGCGGCCGGCCGGAACGGCAGGCAGCGGCTCAGCCGCCTCCGGCGCCGTGGCATGCCCGGCGGCGCGGCCATCCGACTCAGCGGTGGCCGCGGGCGATCCGGCTCCGGGGAGCCCGTGCGCTTCTGCCGCCGTCACGGCGGCGGATGCGCCCACGTCTGCGGGGGCGGCAGCCTCCGCAGAGGATGCTGCCGTGCCCGGTTCCACAGGCGCGGCAGCCGGCGCGGGTGCGCTTGCCGGGGAAAGAACACCGGCTTCATCCCTCTCGGGGTGCGGACCGGCCCCGACAGTTTCCGTCGCCTGGCCCGCCAGATCGGCAGGGGAGGCGTCTGTGGCCGCAGCAGGGCGGTCGCCTGACGCGAGCGCCGTGCCGAGGGTCACCACGAACGCGCCGGAAGGCACGGGCGCGTCGGGCGAGGGCCGCTCGCCGTTGATGGTGAGGCGATCGACCTTCAGGCGGCGGGCCAGCTGTTCCGCGGTGAAGCGGCAGTCCTCGCCGGCCTGCGCCGGGGTAAATTCCACCACATCGCCCGGATGGACGATGGCGGAGGGCTGCGCCTCCGCGCCGTTGATGACCAGACGGGCGGGCAGGGCGGGCTGCCCGTAAAAGACGGTGCGCCGCCCGTCCACCTGGATCACCAGCGGTCTGCCGATCCGCCCCAGCAGGTCAAAATAGGTATACCCGTTCATCATCAGCAGATCCATGGCGGAGAGGTCCCCGCTGCGGAAGAGTTTGGCAGGCGCGCCGTTGAGGGTGACGCGGCAGCTGTCGCTGACCAGGCCCAGCCCCGCCGAGACAGCAATGCCCAGCGGGGTGGTGTATTCCGGGTCGTCCAGATCGATGACGTCGGAGCAGGAGGTGGTTTTGAAATGTCCGCCGGCCACTGCCACCCGCTTGGGGTCCATGTCCAGGGCGGACGCCACCGCGGCCTGCAGACCGGCAAGTTTGCTGCCGCCGCCGGCCAGAAACAGGGCGGAGGGAGCCGCGCCGTTGAGGTCGAGCACATGCTGGGCGATCTCCCGTGCCAGCAGTTCTATGGCCGGGCCCAGCGCCGCCTGCACCTGGGAGAGGGAGCAGGTCTGCTCCTGGCCCAGGATGTCGGTGAAAGTGATTTTTTCGGCCTGCGATAACTGCGCCTTGATGGATTCGGCGGAGTTGTAGTCCACCAGGTATTCCCGCATCAAAGCTTCGGTGATCTCGTCGCCGGCAACGGTGGCCATGGTGTAGCCCACCACGCTGCCATCGCGGCAAACAGCGATATCAGAGGTGCCCGCCCCGATGTCCACAAGGCAGAGGTTCAGCAGGCGCAGGTCGGCCGGAATGGCCGCGTTCAGCGCGGCGATGGGCTCCAGTGTCAGGCTGGCCACCTCCAGGCCCGCCCGGCGCATTACCGCATAGAGGCTGTCGATCACGCCGCCGGGCAGAAAGGTGGCTACCACCTGGGCCTCGATGACGCGGCCGGTATGCCCCAGAAGGCTGGTCAAAGGGTATCCGTCCAGCCGATACTGGGTGGCGGTATACCCCACCAGAAGAAGCTGCTGGCCGTTTTCCTCATCGGTGTGGATGGAGCGTTCCGCCTCGGCCACGGCGGCGGCTTCCAGCTGCGCAACGGTGGCCTCGGTCACCACTTCCGGGGCAGGCAGTTCCCGGGTGCCGCAGCCCTGCGCGGTGCGCAGGGCACGGCCGGCGGCGGCCACACAGGCCCGTTCCAGCCGGCAGCCCGCGTCCTGTTCCAATCGGTCGGTCACAGTCCGCACCGCGGCAGCCACCTGGGCGATATCCTCGATCTGGCCGTCCATCATCACCCGGTGGGCGTGAAGAAGTTTCTCCATGGCCAGAATGCGGACGCGTCCGTCTTCCCGGCGGCCGAGCATGCCGATGACGCTTCTCGTGCCGATGTCCAGGGCATAGATCAGATCCTGTCCTTGGCGGGGAAGGGGGGAGGTCGCAGTCGGTTCAGGCATCGCGCCGACAACTCCTTTCGTGAAATGCGGGGCACATCCCCGGACTTATGGAGATCAATACTTGCTGAAGCGGCTCTCCTCCGCCGCAGGCTGCTCAGCGGCCGGGGCAGCGGTGAAATGGCTGGCGGCCGGCTGAGTGGCGGCGGGCTGGCTGGCGGGTTCCGGCTCAAGGGAGTACCCGGAAGCGCCCCGCAGCTGGAAGCGCTGGACCATCTGCTTCATCATGACCGCCTGGGAGGAGAGCTCCTCGCTGGCGGCGGCGGACTCCTCGCTGGTGGCGGAGTTGGTCTGCACCACAGAGGAGATCTGGTCCACACCGGTGGTCAGCTGATCGATGGCCTCGGCCTCGCTGATGGTGCTCTCGGCCAGCTTCTCCATGTAGTCGATGGCAACGCCGGCGTACTCCACGGTCTTCTGCATGTTGACATCCACGTCCTCCGCCAGTTCGCCGCCGTGCTCCACGGCGGTCATGGAGGACTCGATCAGCTTCTTGGTCTGCTTGGCGGCGTGGTCAGACTTGGAGGCCAGGTTGCGCACCTCGTCCGCCACCACGGCGAAGCCCTTGCCGGCGCTGCCGGCGCGGGCGGCCTCAACGGCGGCGTTCAGCGCCAGGATGTTGGTCTGGAAGGCGATGTTCTCGATGGTCTCGATGATCTTGCCGATGTCCTTCTGGCCGGTGAGGATCTCGCCCATGGCGCGGCGCATCTCCTGCATACGCTCGTTGCTGATGCGCACCTGCTCGGCGGCCTGGTCGGCGCGCTCCTTGGCGGTCTGGGCGGTCTTGCGGTTCTCCTTGGCGGCGTTGTCCAGGTCGTTGATGGTGGCGGACAGCTCCTCCACGGCGCTGGCCTGCTCGGTGGAGCCCTGGGCCAGGGCCTGCGAGCCGCTGGACACCTGGTCGGCGCCGGCGGCCACCTGATCGGCGGCCTGCAGGATGCTGCTCATGGTGTCGTTCAGCTGGTCCAGCAGATAGTCGATGTTCTCCTTGATGGGGGCCAGCTCGCCGGGATACTGCTGGGTGACCTCGCAGGACAGATCGCCGTCGGCCAGCCGCTTGGTGATGCTGACGATGTCCTCAATGGCGTTGTGCAGGGTCTGCTGAGAGCTGCGCACCGCGTTGCAGATGCCGCCGATCTCGTCCTTGGACTCATAGTCCAGCTCGTAGGACAGATCGCCCTGGCTGAACGCCACGACGGCCGCTTCCGCTTTGCGCAGGGGCACCACGATGGAACGCACGGTGTACAGGTTCAGGCTGATGCCCACCACAATGCTCACCGCCACCAGCACGCACAGAATGATCATGTCGCGGGTGGTGCGGCTCTGCAGGCCGGACACCAGAGTGGCGGTATCAGCGTTCAGCTGGTCGATCAGGCTCTGGCCGGTGGTCACCGCCTGGTTCAGCTTGGGCGTGCACTGGTTCTGGATCAGCTGGCTGGCACGGGCGGTGTCGCCGGTCTGAAGCGCGGAGGAGATGTCGCCAAAGGAGGACTCCCAGTCCTGCACGGCCTGCACATACTGGCCGGCCAGACCGTCGCTGCCGGTGTACAGGCTCTGAATGGTCTCCAGGTTCGTGTCGAGGGCGGTCATGGTCGTCTCGATCTCATTCACGGTGGAAGAATTGTAGCCGAACAGGGCCATATCCCGCAGCTGGCGGGCGATGGAGTTGACGTTCATCTCGCTCTCCAGAACGGCCTCGGTGATGGTGACCTGTTCGTTGAGAATGCCGTTAAACTGGCTGCGGGTGGAAAGGATGGTGCTGATGGACACAACGATCATCACCAGCGACAGCAGCAGGGTGATTCCCACCGACAAAAGAATTTTGGTGGCAACACGCTTGTTCTTCATAAGTATTTCCTCCTGATATTCAGTGAATGTGTTTGTCCGGCCAAGGGTCCTGTGCGGTCATATGAACCTGTTGGGATCCGGGGCAAGAGCAGGCCCCACATCGCCGTAGCGTCCCTTTTGCACGTCGCCGCGAATGGTACCGTCCACCAAAGTGATGACCCGGCGCCGCATGAGATTGACGAACTTTTTTGCGTGGGAGGCCATGATGATGGTAATGCCGTGGCGGTTCAACTCGGACAAAAATAGAAACATATCCCAGACGGTGTCGTCGTCCAGATTGGCGGTGAGTTCGTCCAGGACAAGAATCTCCGGATTGTTGATGATGGCCCGGGCCAGTTCCACCCGGCGGCATTCGCCGGTGGAAAGCTCCACCGGATACCGCCCGGCCACGTCGCCGAGACCAACCATACTCAAAGATTTTCGCACCCGATCGGCGGGGGGCTGCTGGGTCCGTTTCTGGCCGAGCAAAGCGGCCAGGGTGAGATTCTCCTCAATGGTCCGCTTGCGGGCCAGCGAGGGGAACTGGGGCACATAGCCGAAACACAGCCGCCGGCGGACCCACTGACGGCGGGCCATCCGGGTGACGTTGATGTCGTTGAGAAAAACATTGCCCGTTGTGGGCTGTATCTGACAGGCGATCAGATCCAGCAGGGTGCTTTTTCCCGCGCCGCTGCTGCCTGTCACAAAAACGAACTCCCCCCGTTCGATGGTGAGATCCACCGACCGGACCGCATGAACGACCTGGCGCTCATGCTCCTGGGGGAAGTCCTTGCCGACTGATTCTAAACGTATCTGGGGCATATATCACTCCTCCGGGCTGCGGGGCCGAAACCGGCCGCGCCCGGTGATTGGACGCCGACGGACTGCGGTGTTGCCGTGTCAATCGTCCTTGCCGGCGTAAAACGAAGCGGAACCGCCGAACCGGCGGCTGACGGACTGGTCGGCCCGACAGATCTTCTCCAGCAGGTTCCGGTTGGTGTTTACCTGTTTGAGCAGGGCCTGCACCTTGTCCGGCGGCTCATCGCCCGGCTTGCCGGTCAGCAGCAGCCGCAGACGTGCGCCGTCCTGTGCGGGAAGTTCCGCACAGTGACGGCGCAACGCAGCTTTATAGCCGAGCATCCGGTCGATCTCCTCCTGCCGCATGGAGAGGAACAGACGCACCGACACCTGATCCTGACGGCTCACCGCATCGGCCAGCTGGCTGGTCAGATCGTCAAGTTCGATCAGGCTGGTGTGCATCTGACGCTCTACCGCGCAGGCAAAAGACAAGGTCTGTTCACTCAGCATACCGTGCTCCCATCATCGTTCCGTGGCGTTTTTTTCGGCGGTGCGGAAACTTTCGCGCAGTTCACAGGCCATGCGCTTGACCCGCTCCAGTTCCGTTTTGTTCCGCCCGCTCTTTACCCGGCTGAGTTCGTAGCAGAAATATTCATACAGCCGCGTGAGCTGGGCGCTGATGGGGTACTGCCGGTCCAGGGTGTCGTCCAGATAATGAACCACGTCCACCGAGCGGTCCACCGCGCTTTCGAAAACGGTGTAGTCCTCTTTGTCAAGGGCCAGTTCCGCCTGGGTCAGCCGTTTGACCAGCTCATCGTAAACCAGCAGCAGCAGTTCGCCGGGGGTCATGGTGCTCAGCGCGTCTTCCCGGTAGTGCTGATAGCCTCGCATATCCATGGGATGTGCTCCTTTCCGGCCGGCGCGATCAGCCGCCCAGCAGGCCGGACAGCGCCGAACTCTGGGAATTCATCTGGTTGATCAGCAGTTCCAGCTGGGTAAATTTGTTGGTGTAGTAATCCACCTGGTTGGACATCTTGTCCTGCCATTTGGTGATCTCCTCTTCCACGTCCTTCATCTGGTCCAGGATGGTGTTGTCCAGCGCGGCGGTGGGGGAGTACTTGGAACCGGCCTTCTCGATCAGGATGCCCTTCACGTCGCCGGTGGTGGAGGCATACCGGTCGGTGATGGACTTGATGGAGGCCATCAGGCCGTCGGTGGCGGCGCCGTTCTCCTTGGACTTGGTGAAAGCCTGCTGCACCTTGTCCGGGTCGCTCTCCAGCGCCTCGCGCAGGGTCTGCTCGTTCAGGGTGATGGTGGTCAGGCCGTCGGAATAGGCGGTCTCGATGCCGATGGAGCGCAGGGTCACGCCGTCCGCGCCGCTGGAGGTGATGGCGTTGCGAAGATCATTATACAGCGAAGACAGGTCGCTGTCCATAAAGAGGATGCCGGTCTTGGCCTTCTCTTCGTAGTTTTCGATGGCGGAATCGGTCATGTCCGATTTGTCGTCATCGGTGAGCGGCTCGTACTTCGAACCGTCGGACTTCTGCAGCGGCATGTCGGAGTAGGCGCTCTTCACCGCCTTGATGACCTCGTTCAGGTCGTTCACCATCTTCTTGACGGCCTCCACGATGGTGTCCGCGTCGGTCTTGCTGGTGAAGGTCACGCTCTGGTCGGCGCCGAGATCCTTGACGGTGTCAACGGTGGTCTTCTCGTTGAAGGTGCCGTTCACGGTAACGCTCATGCCGTCCAGATCGAAGGTGTTGGAGGCGCGGGTGAACTCCTTGGTCTGCCCGTTGATGGTGGCGATGAAAGTGGCGTCCGTGCCCTGGGTATAGTTCGCCCCGCTGGGATCCGGCTTGCCGAACAGTTTCTCGCCCAGGCCGACGCCGCCGCCCTCGGGGGTGCCGATATCCACCCGCCCGCCGGAGCCGGTGTCCTTGGCGGTGAAGACGAACTGGCCGGTGGTCTTGGAGTAACTCACGTTCACGCCGGCCTCGGTGTTGGCGTTGATGTTGTTGATGATGGTGTTCAGCTCGGTGTCGCGGGTGTAGGTGCCGATCTTCACGTCGTTGATCACCAGGTCGAAGCCCTGCAGCCGCTGGCCGTCCTGGCCCAGGCGGTAGCCGTCCTTGTCCACGGCGTTGCCTTCCGCGTCCACATACTTGCCGGGCACCACATTGCCGTTGGCGTCCTTCTTCTGGGAGACCTTGCCCACGGCCATCAGGTCATAGCCGCCCGCCAGTTCGTCGAACTTGATGCCCAGCTCGCCCAGGGTCTTGGTGGTGTCCAGATAGGAAGTGATGCCCCCGCTGATGCCCAGCGCCTCACCCACGCCGTCATCGGCGCTGGTGACGGCCAGGTTGGAGCCGTCCGCCACGGCGAAGGTCAGCTTGCCCTCCCCGTCAAAGTCGGTGGTGACCTTGTCCTTGCCGAAGGCCTTGTCCAGTTCGACCTGCAGGGCGTCGCGGAACGCCTTGTTGGTCTCGTTGGGGTCGGCGTTGGTGGTGATCTTGGGCAGTTCGATGGTCTTGCTCTTGCCGTCCAGCGAGACGGTGATGCTCTTGCCGGCGAGGTAATCCGCCATGTGGACGTCTTCCACAAACGTGGTGCCCTGGAAACTGAAGGTGCCGGAGCCGCTGTCCACCACGCTGTCCAGATTGGAGATCATATCCTTCAGGCTGCCGGTGGCGCCCGCGATGGACACAGTGTTGCCGCCGCCGCTCTTGTCGTAGAACGACACGCGGTTGCCCACGCTGTCCACGCTCACGCCGATCAGGCTGCCGGCGTCCACCATGGAGCCGCTGCTGGTGGAGATCTGCTGGTTGTTCAGCTTCTCCTCGATGGCGGCCTGCAGTTTGGCGGTGTCCAGCTGGCCGTTCTCGTCGGCAAAGCGCTCGGTGTCGGAGAAGTCGATGGTCACCTGGCGGTCGCCGTAGTTGATGGTCAGCGAGCCGGCCAGCTTGCTCAGCTGGAAGTCGCCGTTCAGATCCACCTTGCTGTTGCCGGTCACGTTGTAGCCGTCGGTGCTGTTGGGGTTGAGGTTGTTGCCGGAGACGGTGTAGCGGGTGGCGGTGGCCAGCTGCTTCACGGCGTTCAGCACCACGGTGCTGTTGGTCTTGCCGGAGGCGGACACCAGCGCGGCGTAGGCGCCGTTGGCGGTGGTTTTGACCGCGTTGTTGAAGAAGCTGGAACTCAGCAGGTTGGTATCGGAATAGACATAGGAGGCGTAGTTCCGGTCAAACTCCACCAGTTTGTCAGAAATGCTCTGGATGGCCTCCTGCTGCCACTGCAATTTTGTGTTTTTCTGCTGGAGCGACTGGATCTTCTGCTGGTAGCTCTGCACCACGCCGGAGATCAGCTGCTCGGTGTCCAGGCCGCTGGCCAGACCGGAAATGATGTTATAGGTGCGATTTCCGTAAATGCTGGACGAAGAGCTGGAGCCGCTCAGACTGTTGATGGATGCCATGGATAATACACTCCCTTCTGTATCTTAAAAGAGAAACGGGGCCGGGCGCACAGGCCGCGGGCCGCGGCTTATTGACAAGGCCGGACCTTTTGAGTAAAATGACCTCGAAACAATAGACTAATGAAAAGAAACCGATGTTCTCTCAGTATCTATATCGTCCGCCGCAAGGGAAGATTTAAGTGTTTTTTGTAATTTTTTTGCGGCGTGCAGCAAGAGAGCCGCCCCCGGCAGGGCGGACAGTGAAAGGAAGGGGTAAAAATGGCGGCTTCGGTGATCGCCATCACCAATCAGAAAGGCGGCGTGGGCAAAACGACGACGGCGGCCGCGCTGCTGGCCAGCCTGCACCGGCGGGGCGCGCGGGTGCTGGGCGTCGACCTGGACCCGCAGGGCAGCCTGGGGTTCAGCCTGGGGCTGGACATCGAGCGATGCCTGACGGTGTACGAGGTGTTCCGGGGCGAGGTGGAGCCGCAGCAGGCCATCGCCCACACCGATTCCAGCGACATCCTGCCTTCCAACATCCTGCTGTCGGGCGCGGAGCTGGAGTTCAACCGCCCCGGCCGGGAGTTCCTGCTGAAGACCGCCCTGTCCAAGGTGGAACAGAACTATGACTATATCATCATCGACACGCCCCCGGCCCTGAACCTGCTCACGGTGAACGCCTATGTGGCGGCTCACAGCCTGATCATCCCCATGGCGCCGGAGGTGCTCAGCCTGCTGGGGGTGTCCCAGATCAAGGAGACCATCGAGGGCGTGCGGGAGTATTACAACCCGGGCCTGCAGGTGCTGGGCATCCTGCTCAACCGCTTCAGCGCCCGCTTCAACCTGAACCGGGAGGTGCTGGAAATGGCCTCCCAGATCGCCGCCCAGCTGGACACGGTGGTGTTTGAGACCAAGATCCGCACCAGCGTGACGGCGGCGGAGGCGCCCGCCCACGGGCAGAGCGTGGTGGACTATGCCCCGTCCTCCAACCCCGCGCGGGACTTTGAGGCCCTTTGCGACCAGGTGGCGGGCGCCCGCTTCCCCCGTGACGGGAAAGGAGGCGCGCGCTGATGTCTGGCAAAAACAAGAAGGGCGGCCGCAGCAGCAAGACCGACCATGTGCTGAGCCTGCTGGGCGGCGCCGCGCCCGCGGCCCGGGAGGAGACGCCCGGCCCCGCCGTTCAGCCGGCTCCCGCCGCGCAGCCGGCGGGCGGGGCGAAGCAGCCGGCCCCCGGGAAAGAACAGCCGGCCTCCGGGAAAGAACAGCCGGCGGCTGCCGCAAAGCAGCCGGCCGCGGCGGCCGACACGCAGGCTCCCGAACCGGCAAAGCAGCCCGCCCGGCGGGAGGGGGAGCACTTGATCGCGCCCATCCTGCGGGTGGAAAAGAACAACAGCGACGCGCTGTCCCGCACCATTCGGGACGCGCTGGCCGACTCGCTGGCTGAGAGCCTGGGGGAGGCAGCCCCGGCCCCCGCGCCGGCGGAAGCACCCGCCCCGGGGGAGGCAGCCCCGGCCCCCGCGCCGGCGGAAGCACCCGCCCCGGAGGAGGCAGCCCCGGCCCCCGCGCCGGCGGAAGCACCCGCCCCGGAGGAGGCGGCCCCGGCCCCCGCGTCGGCGGAAGAGCCCGTCCCGGAGGAGGTAGCCCCGGCCGCTGTGCCGGCGGAAGAACCCGCCCCGGAGGAGGCGGCCCCGGCCGCCGCGCCAGCGGAAGAGACCGCCCCGGAGGAGACGGCCCCGGCCCCTGCGCCGGCGGAAGAGCCGGCCCCCGAGACGGAGGAGCCGGCCTCTACACCGGAGCCTGCGGCCGATGAGCCGGCCCCCGAAACGCCCTTCGCCCCCCGCGAGACCCGCCTGCCGGACGGCGCTGTCTGCCTGAACCTGATGGAACTGCTGGTGGACGAGCGGCTGGAGCGGTATGTGCGGATGTTCGGGCTTTGCACCTGCCCCCGCTGCATGGCGGACGCCCGCGCCCTGGCGCTGACCCGGCTGCCGGCCAAGTATGTGGTGCTCTCCGGCTCGGCGGCCACCCCCATGACCAGCCTCTACCGGGCAAAGTACGAATCCATGGTGGTGGCGCAGGTCATCCAGGCGTGCAAAACGGTGATGGAATCGCCCCGACACACGCTGTGAGCCCTTTTGAAAAACCTCCCTTCCCCCCGCTTTGGGGCGGAAGGGAATTTTTTTGAAATTTTTTTTGGGCGAGGGCTTAACTTTTGCCCCCAACGGGCCGACATATGCAGTGAAGGGATTCAGAGCCGCGGCTTTGGTCCCCGACAATGCGCCCGGATGTTCCCGTAAAGGCCTGCGGGGGCAAAAGGGCCGGAAAAAACGGCAGTGGGAAGGAACCCGCTGTCAGCGAACCATTTTTCAAGGAGGAAAAATTGTTATGCGTATTCAGAACAATATCATGGCGATGAACGCCTACCGCAACTACACCAACAACACTTCCGCGCTGTCCAAGAACCTGGAGAAGCTGTCTTCCGGTTATAAGATCAACCGCGCCGGCGACGACGCTGCTGGCCTGGCCATCAGCGAGAAGATGCGCGCTCAGATCACCGGTCTGGAAGGCGCTCAGAAGAACGCCAAGGACGGCATCTCCCTGGTGCAGACCGCTGAGGGCGCTCTGACCGAAGTCCATGATATGCTGAACCGTATGTACTCTCTGGCTGAGCAGTCCGCCAACGGCACCTACGAGAACGAGACCGACCGCGCCCAGCTGCAGAAGGAAGTCAGCAACCTGAAGGACGAGATCGACCGTATCGCCGAGAGCTCCAACTTCAACGGCATCAACCTGCTGGACGGTTCTCTGGCCGGCGGCGGCAATGTGTCTGGCGTGGGCCTGGTGGACACCACCGCGGTAGCGGCTGTGACCAAAACGGCTGATTTTACCGGCGCTATCGCTGACTTTGCGGATGGTGACAAGATCAGCTACACGGTGGCTTGGAAGACGGGCGACGGTCAGGAGTACTCCGCGACTGTTGAACTGACCTATGACGGGGCAAACAGGAAGCTGGTCGGGGCTGACGGCACCCAGTACGCTGTGGCTACCGACAAGCGGCCTGCGAAGGGCGAGATCCAGACCGCTGTTTTGGATGAACTGAAAAAGAACAGCACCCTCACATCCAGCTTTGATGTCCAGACGGCTGGAGACGCTCTTACGTTCACCAGCAAGACTGCCGGCACCGCCGGCGCCGCCATCACCGCCATCGGTATGACCGTTCCCGCGAGTAAGATGGCAGCGGGCGCAGGCGCTATTGCCACGACGGGCAATACTGTGGCTGCCGATGCGATGCAGAAGCTGGATCTGAGCAAGACGACCGCCCTGACCGGCTCGGTGACTGCTGAGGATGCGGCCAAGGCCGTGTTTGAGATCGGCGGCAAAAAGTTTGTTTTTGCCCAGAACGGCGCCACTTCCGACACCTTGAAGAACGTTGCTTCCGATGTCACCGTTATCAAGCTGAATGGTACCTCTTACACGGCCGCCAATGACGCTGCCAATGTGGCCGCCGAGATTTCTCGTGTTACCGGCATGAAGTTTGAGGCCGCTGGTGCTGCTGGCCCCACCGGCTCCGGTATCCAACAGAACGATATCCTGTACAAGGGCACCGACAAGCTGTCTACCAACAATGGTGGCTTGAGCCTGCAGATCGGCGACACCGGTGAGGACTTCAACCAGCTGACCGTGTCCGTGAAGGACTGCCACACCGCTGCCATCGGCATCGCCGATGTGGACATTGGCACTCAGGAGGGCGCCAAGGCCGCTCTGGCAACCATCAAGAACGCCATCAACTATGTGTCTGACGTCCGCGGCGGCCTGGGCGCTACCCAGAACCGTCTGGACCACACCATCAACAACCTGTCCGTGATGCAGGAGAACATCCAGGATGCCGAGTCCTCCATCCGCGACACCGACATCGCCGAGGAAATGATGTCCTACACCAAGAACAACATCCTCATCCAGTCCGCTCAGGCCATGCTGGCCCAGGCCAACCAGGTGCCGCAGGGCGTGCTGCAGCTGATGCAGTAAGCTCTTTGCACCGCGGGAGGAAGTTCGTTCTTCTCCATCGGCAAAGAGGGGGCGCGCCCGTTGGGGCGCGCCCCTTTTTTTGTCGGCCCGGCGCGGTGCTTCAGCCTGTTTCCAGCGCTGGAGCCCCGCGCCGGGCCGACAAACCCATCCCGCCCGCACCGGGCGCACGAAAGGAATGATCTTGTTATGAGCCAGCCGATCCTGTCCATCGGCATCATCTTTAAAAACGACATCCGCTGCATCGAGCGGTGTTTAAGTTCCCTTGCGCCGCTGCGCAAGGCCCTGCCCTGTCAGCTGGTGATGGCGGACACCGGCTCCGCCGACGGCAGCCGGGCAGTGGCGGAACAGTACGCCGACGTGCTGTTCGATTTTCCCTGGGTGAACGACTTTGCCGCCGCCCGCAATGCCGTGCTGGACCGGTGCACCGGCGACTGGTGTCTCACGGTGGACACCGACGAGTGGCTGGACCCGGACATCGGGGAACTGGAGTCTTTTCTCAAGAGCGCCGAGCGGGAAAAGTTCGACGTGGGCAGCCTGATCCAGCGAAATTATTACGACAAGCAGCTGCGCGATTATGGGGACTTCTTCGCCATGCGGCTGGCGCAACGGCGCGGCGGCCAATTGCGCTATACGGGGGCCATTCATGAGGTGTTCTCCTTTCCGTATGAGGCGCGCCCACAGCACATCGTGCTCTCCCGAACGATCCTTCATCACGACGGGTATGCGGAAATGACTCCTGGATATATGCGGGACAAACACCGGCGCAACATGGCGCTGCTGCGGAATGAACTGAAACGGACGCCGCAGGACCTGCGCATATTGGGCTACTGCATGGATTCCGCCGAAACGCCGGAAGAAAAGCTGGACTACGCCCGGCAGGCCTATACCATTCTGCGCGGCGCGCAGGGAGCGCCGCAGGTGGACCGCATCCTTGCCTACCAGAAGTGCATGAGGGTCTTTTACAACAACAAGAAGTTTGACCGTGTGCGGGAATGCTACAACACCTGGAAGGCGTACAGCCCGGAATCGGCCCTGCTGCGGCTGGACGGCGAGACCCTGGCGGCCGCGGCGGCTTACTATCAGGACGATTACCAGGCAACGATGGAGCACCTGGAAAACCGCCGGCAGGCGCTGGAGGAAATGGAAAGCCGCGCCGATCTGCGGCGGAGCGACCGGCTCTATGCCCAGTATGACACCACCGACCGGCGCTGGCGCAGCGATTTGCAGGCGGTCGCGTTCCACGCCCTTTGCGTTTTGCAGCGCTACGGCGAGGCGGATGAACTGCTTCGGGAGGCAAAACCCGGGGAACTGCGGACAAAGGACCGGGGCTTTGTGGTGATGGAACTGCTCAAACACCCGGAGCAGCTGCCGTCGGGGGCTGTTTTCCTGCGCCGCTGCTGGGAATTTTACCAGGATGAGGCGGCCTGGAAAGAAGCCGGCGAGGATTTCGACCGCCTGCAGGTGTTTGGAGATTTCATCTCGATGCTGCTGAACTATCTGGACCGCACCGGTCCGGAGGGTTGGGCCCTGCTGGCGGGCATGGGGGACACCGCCCCCGGCCGCAGCGCCCGCATTGTGCAGAGCAACGACGCTGAAACCATCGCCGGGGAGTGGGCACAGGTCACCGATTGGCGGCAGATGTTCCCCCAGGCCTACCTGCACACCCTGGAACTGCGGCTGCCCCTGCCGGAGAGCTTTTATCGGCAGAATGCCGAGCAGCTGGCGGCGCTGGCGGCGGAACTGGGAAAACGGGTGCTGCTGCCCCGCGCGGCGCTGGACTGGCTGACCCACGTCGACCCGCCTGCCACCCCGGGCCAGCTTGCCTGGCAGCTGGACCTGGCCACCGCCGCCCTGCGCGCCCCCGGCTGGCACGAAGACGTTCCGGTGGGGCAGGGCCTCTGCGGCTGCTACGCGGCCCTTTCCGCCACCTGGCTGGACAATGTCTACAACCCGGAACTGCTCAACGCTGAGGATGTGGCCGTGCTGCCGGGGATGCACCGCTTTGCCTGGCAGCTGCGGCAGGCGCTGGCCGCATGGGAAAAGGGCGATGAACTGGGTTACGTTCGCGGCCTGGGCGCCGCGCTGGACGCCGCCCCCGCCATGAAGGAGACGGTGGATTTTCTGCTGGAGCACAAACCCAAAACCGCCGCCCAGCGCCAGCTGGAAGAATTGGCCGAACAGGTGAAGGCGATCCTGTCCCGCTATGCGCCGGACGACCCGGCGGTGGCGGCGCTCAAGGCGAGCCCCGCATATCAAAAGGTCGCGCCCCTGCTGTGCCAGCAGGGGGCGTCTGAGGCTGCACCTCAGACGCCCAATGACACGCCGGCGCCCCCCGAGGCACTGGAGGAAGCGCTGGCCGGCAGCCGGCAGGAGATCGCCGCCTCGGCCTTGAAAAGTCTCGGCCGCTGGGGCGCGGGTGCCCAAAAAGTGCGGTTGGACTACTGGAAAAAGTTCCCGCTGTGGGGCAAGAACGAAGGGGAAGTGACAGCGAACCTCTCCGCCGCCCTTTCGGAACACGGGCGGGATTTCCGCTGGCTGTTCGGCCGCCTGGGGGACGAGCAGTCCCGCCGGGTGCTCACGGCAGTGGTGCGCAACTGGCGATACTATGAGATGGAGCCGCTGGAGCGGGTGGCCGACAACGAAAACGACGATTACTTCGACCGGGCCCTCCTGCACTGCGATGAAAACGAGGTGGTGGCCGATCTGGGCGCTTATGTGGGCGATACCTTCCTCTCCTATGTGAAAAATTACGGCAGTATGGCCTACCGCCGCTATTACTGCTATGAGATCACGAAGGAGAGTTTTGATGTCCTGCGCAGGGTCACGGCGGCCTACCCCCGGGTGGTGCTGCGCCGCAAAGGGGCGGGGGCCGCGCCGGGCGTCATGAAGATGGAGACCGGGGCGGATGCTTCCGCCAACGGCCTCGCCGAAAACACGGGCGCGGCCGGGGCCGATACGGTGGACATCGTGCCGCTGGATCAGGACATCACCGAGCCGCTCACCCTCATCAAAATGGACATCGAAGGGGCGGAACAGGCGGCGCTGCGCGGGTGCGCGCGACATATCCGGCAGGACCGGCCAAAGCTGGCCCTTTCGGTGTATCACAATTTTGAAGACCTGTGGAAACTGCCCCGCATGATCGACGAGATGGCGCCGGGCTATCGGTTCTATCTGCGCTACCACGGCGGGGCTCTCTGGCCCAGCGAGATCACGCTGCTGGCTCTGCCGCAGGAACAAAACATCGAAGGAGATTGAGGGTACAGGGATGCAAAGCAACAAAGAAAAATTACTGCGAACGATCCCGGGCCTGTTCGCACTGTGCGGCACCATCCGGGAGGCGGCGGCCCACGCCGAGGCGGAGCCGGCGGCGGCCGGCGCAATGAAAGAAGATATCGCGGCGGGCGTTCGGGCTGTGGAAGCGGCCGCGCATCCGCTTTGCCCGGAAGACGCGCCCGCCCCGGCGGCACTGGATGAACTTGCCGGGCTGGAGGGCAAACAGATCGTGGAGTTTGTCAACACCTGGTTTTCCGAAGCCATCGGGCCGTTTCTCTTGAAACAGTTTCAGGAATCGCTGGCCAGAGAATGGCAGCTCACACAAAAAGAAGCCCAGGATATCGCCCACTGGATCCTGCGGGAACTGCCCGCCCTGCCCGCCACCCGAAAAAACCTGCTGCTGGAGACAGGGAGGCGGTGTGCTGCCAGTGCGCCGGAATTTTCCTGGGAACTGATGATGCAGGTCACGGACTCCATGACGCCGGAGGAACAAAAGCAAAGGTTCCCTCACTGGTCCGGCGCCCCTTATCGTTCGGGGCAGCATCCTCAGACCGAACTGAAATGCTGCCCGACCTGCGGCGGGGAAGGCGTGCCCCACCTGTCGGCTTTTTCCGGCAGTATGAAGCACTACGACACCCTGTTTTTGCCCGCAAAGCTCTGGATGCGCTGCAAAAAGTGCGGCAACCTGTACACCCGCTGGTTCCCCACGGAGTTTCTCAAGCTGGGCGCCGCACCCAGGGTGCTGGCGCCCGTGCCGGGCCATGTAGTGGTTCGGGAGGTGGACGGTCGTGCCTTGCGCATCTGGAGCGACATCCTCAACAAGATACGGGCGCACACCGCCGGCCGCACGCTGCTGGAGGTGGGCGTGGGGCAGGGGCACCTGATCGCGGTGGCGCAGGAGATGGGCTACGACGTCACGGCGGTGGAGCTGCTGGAGCAAGAGGCGCAGACCACCGCTGACCTGCTGCAGCTGCCGGTGATCTGCGGTGACTTCCTCCATCTGGAAGAAGACCGTCAGGTGGACATCATCACCATGGGGGATGTGCTGGAGCATCTGCAGCGCCCGGCGGAGGGGCTGAAAAAGGCAGCCGCCCTGCTGAAAGACGGCGGCGTGCTTTGGCTGTCCACCCCCAATTTTGAAAGCAGCTTCACCCGCATGATGAAAACCTTCGACCCCATGTGGTGCGAGCCCTATCACATCACCTATTTTTCCCGCGCGGGGCTTTTGCCGCTGCTGGAGCAGGCGGGCTTTGAACTGCTGGAATACTCGGTGAGCAACCGCTACAACGGGTCCATGGAACTGCTTTTGCGCAAAAAAGAGCAATGAAAAACGCGGGGGCGTTTCCCAAATGGGAAACGCCCCCGCGTTTGCTCGTTTGTTTATTTGCCGGTGCGCAGGTGCTGCATCAGCACCGAGGCGATGTTGTCGCAGGAGGCCTGCACCATCACCGCGCCGATCTCCTGCGCCACGCCGGGCATCCCGTACACCACGCAGGAATCCTTGTCCTGCCCGATGGTGAACGCGCCGGCCTTGCGCATCTCCAGCAGGCCGGAGGCGCCGTCCCGGCCCATACCGGTCATGATGATGCCCACCATGGGGCATTTCACCGTTTCGGCCATGGAGGTGAACAGCGCGTCCACCGACGGGCGGTGCCCGCTGACCTTTTCGCCCGGCTGGCAGGCCAGGGTGTACCGGCTGCCCATGCGCACCACCCGCGCCTGCAGGTCCGCCGGGGCCACCAGCGCAAGGCCGCGATGGATCTCGTCGCCGTTCACGGCCTCGCGCACCTCCATGGCGCACAACTTGTCAAGGCGCTGGGCGTACATCTTGGTAAAGCCCGGCGGCATGTGCTGCACGATCACCATGCCGGGGATATCCGCCGGCAGCCGCTTGAGCACCTCCAGCGTGGCCTCGGTGCCGCCGGTGGAAGCGCCCAGCCCGATGATGGTGTGGTCCAGGTCCATGGCGCAGCCGCCGCCCAGCGCGGCGGGCGACGTCAAAGGCGCGGCGGGCGCGGCCGAAGCTGGCGCGCCGGCGGAGGGGGCCGCCGCGGCAGGCGCGGCGGCGGGTTTGCGGCGCACCACCTTTGCGCAGGACGCCACCACGATCTTTTGCGACAGAGAGCGGAAGAAGGAATCCTTGCTCTCGGTGCCGTCGGGCTTGCGCACAAAGTCCACCGCGCCGGCGGCCAGCGCGTCAAACACGCGCAGGTTCAAACTGGACACCAAAATCACCGGCAGGGGATGCTCCGGCAGCAGCTTGGCCAGAAAATCAATGCCGCTCACACCGGGCATCTCCACGTCCAGCGTCATCACGTCCGGTTGCAGGCGTTGGATCTTGGCCGTCGCGTCCAGCGCGTTGATGGCATATCCCACCACCTCGATGTTGGGGTACGCTTCCAGACCTTTGATGAGAAAAGTGCGGGCCACGGCGGAATCGTCCACCACCAGCACCCGTATCTTCTTTTGGTTTGGCATCATCAGGGTTTCTTCACTCCTTGCATTGCATGGGACGAGGCGTTTACCTTGCGGTAAATGGCCGGCGACACCATCCGGAACAGGGGCGTCTGCCCCAGCGATTCCGAATGGCTGATAAACAGATAGCCGCCCGGGGTAAGGGCGTCGTAAAAACGCCGCACCAGCGCGTCCCGCGTGCTTTGGTCAAAATAGATCATCACATTCCGGCAGAAGATCACGTCGAATTTCAGCCGGAATTTAATGGGGTCCATCAGGTTGAAGGTGCGGAAAATAACATTGTCACGGATGGCCGGCGCCATGGTGTACTGGCCGGGCTTGGTCTTGCTGGGCACAAAATAGCGGTGCAGCCAGTCCACCGGCATATCCGCGGGGGGCTGGTAAATGGCGGCTTTGGCCTTGGCCATTGCCTGCTGCGAAATGTCGGTGGCAAGGATGCGGGTGTCCCACTGGGGGGCCTGGGGACCAAAAAATTCCTTCAGGTAGATGGACAGGGTATAGGGCTCCTCGCCGCTGGAACAGCCGGCGCTCCAGATGGCCAGCACCTTGTCGCGCTGATGGCGCTGTGCCAGTTCGGGCAGGATCGTCTTCTGAAAGTAGGTGAAGTGATCCTTTTCCCGCAGGAAATAAGTATAATTCGTGGTCAGCTTGTTGAGCACCAGTTCCAGATCCTGCGGATCCTTCTCCTTGAACAGCTTTTCCAGAAAGGTGCGGAAGTCCGTGTATCCCTGCACCTTCAGCGACTGGGAGAGCCGGCTGGTAATAAGCTGGCGCTTTTTGCTCAGGTCGATCCCGTAATTCTTGTGAATAAACTGGACCAGACGCTGAAAATCGGCATCCGTGATGGTCAGGTCGTGTAACAGCATCTCCATGGCAACCTGCCTCCTTAGGTGTGCTCCAGAAGACGCGCACAATCAAAGGCGAGCATGGTCTGCCCGTCCTCCAGCGAGTACATCCCGCACACCAGTTCCCGGGAACTGCGGGGGGGAACAGGCAGCAGGGCGGAGGTGTCGATGTCCACCATCTTCTGCACCTGATCCACCAGGATGCCCACCTCGGAATCATTTTCCTGCAGGATCATCATGCAGTTGCTCGCACAGTCCTGATGGGACAGCAGCTGATGGATGTCCACAATGGGAATGATCTGCCCGCGCAGGTTGATGATGCCGCGCACATAGTCGGGCACCAGGGGCAGGCGGGTGACGGTGTGGCCGGTGATGATCTCCACCACCGCCTCCGCAGGCACGCCGAACAGCAGCCCGTCGGACAAAAACAGCAGATATTTTTCGGTCTTCGCCGCGTTCGCGGCCTCAGGGGACTGATCGTCGGCCTCGGAGGCCTGATCGGTCTGGAACAAAACGTCCTCTTGTGTCATGGTTCTTCTCTCCTTTACTGGGCGTAGGTGTACAGGTTGGACACATCCAGGATGATGCTGATGTTGCCGTCGCCCAGAATGGTGCATCCGGCGATGCCGCTGGATTTGACATTGAAGCGATTCAGGTAGCCCGGCAGGGGCTTCACCACCACCTGCTGCTCGCCCAGCAGTTCATCCACAAACAGGCAGTAGGACTTTTCGCCCGCCTCCAGCCAGATCAGGATGCCGTCGGCCACGCTGGTCACGCCGCCGTCGATCTGATACAGATCCCCCATCCGGATGACCGGGTAGAAATTGCCCATGCATTTGAACATCTCGCCGCCGGAAGCGTCGCGGATCAGGTCGTTTTCGGAGATCTTGAAGGACTGACGGATGTTCAGAATGGGGATGGTGAAGATGGAGCCGCCCACCGACACCTCCATGCCGTCCATAATGGCCATGGTCAGGGGGATCTTCAGGGTGGTGGTCATGCCCTGGCCCGGCTCACTGGTGATGTACACCGTGCCGCCCACGTCCTCCACATTCCGCTTCACCACGTCCATGCCCACGCCGCGGCCGGAGAACTCGGTCACCTCCGTGTTGGTGGAAAAGCCCGGCGCCATGAGGAAATTCAGGATGTCCTTGTGGGAGTACTCCACATCAGGCTGGGCCAGCCCGTTGCGGATGGCCTTGTTCAGCACCGCGTCGTAGTTGACGCCCTGGCCGTCGTCCTTGATCTCGATGATCACCTCGCTGCCGGTGTGCCGCGCGGAGAGCACGATGGTGCCCACCGGGTCTTTCCCGGCGTCGATGCGCTGCTGCACGTCCTCCTCGATGCCGTGATCCATGGAGTTGCGCACGATGTGCATGATGGGGTCGCCGATGCTGTCCACAATGGTCTTGTCCACCTCGGTGTCCTCGCCCTCCAGCACCAGCCGCGCCTGTTTGTTCAGCTTCTTGCACATGTCGCGCACGATCCGGTGCATCTTCTGGAAGGTGCCGGACACGGGCACCATCCGCAGCGACATGGAGACGTCCTGCAGCTCGTCGGTGAGCTTGCGCAGCTGCCGGGCCGACTTGGTGAAGGTGTCCAGCTTGAGGCCCTTCAGGTCCGGCGAGGCGGTGACCATCGACTCGGTGATCACGATCTCGCCCACCACGGCCGCCAGCTGATCCAGCTTGCTCAGGTTCACGCTGATGAGGCTCTCCTTGTGGTGCTGCTGGGGCGCGGGCTCCGCCTTGGAAGCGGCGCTCGGCGCGGCCTTCTTCTCGGTTTTTGGGGCCGCCGGCGCGGCCGGGGCGTCAGCTTTCGGCGCGGCCGCGGGCGCGGCCGCCGGGGCCGAGGCGGCCGGCGCTGCCTCGGCGGCGGGCCGGTCGATCGCCTGGTAGGACCGCACGGAGCCGGAGGAGGTCACGGCGTGGATGGCGTTGTCGCGCTGGGCCTGCTCGCGGAAGAAGATCAGAAAACCGGACTCGATGATCTGATCCGCGGTGGAGGGATTGGACTCCACGCCCTGCGGCTCGTAGGTGAAATCCTCCTCGCTGCAGATCTCCTTCACCGAGTTCACCAGCATGAGCGCGCGCAGGTTCTCCATGCCGCAGCCCTCGTCAAAAAAGACCTGCAGGCCGTAAGGGAACCCGCTGGGGCTGCCCGCCGGGGCGGCGGCCGCCGGCTGCGCCGCGGGCTGCTGGGCCGGGGCGGCGTCGGCTTTCGGGGCGGCCGCGTCGCCGGCCGCGGGGGCGGCGGGCGCCTGTTCCGGCTGGCCGCCCGAACGAATTTGGTCGATCAGTCTATTAACTTTTTGCAGCAGGGTGTCGATATCTTCAGTGAGCGGTTGCTCATTTTCGATGTGTTCCAATTCCCCGCGGAAAAAGTCGATGGTCTGGAACAAAAGGTCAAACAATTCCGGGCGCAGGCTCTCGGGCACCCCATCCATGGACTTGTCACGGATGATGGAGAACAGGTCTTCCGCCCGGTGAGCAATCGTCATCAGCGAGTTGTACTCCATCATGGCCGAAGAGCCCTTGATCGTGTGCATGATCCGGAAAATTGTGTTGACGTCGTCCTCCGAGAAGCTGTCCTGCTGTTCAGCAGCCAGAACGATACTGTCCAGCTGTTCCAGCAGAGAATTGGTCTCGTACAAAAAGGCATCCAGAATGCTTTCGTTGCCGGTACTCATGAAAAACGGCACGCTCCTTCCTTGGCGTTGGACTTTCCTATAAATGATTATCGACCGCGAAATTTGAAAAATTAAGAGCAACAGTTAAAATATCCGGGCGCCCGGGCCGGCCTTGTGCCGGCGGCCGCGGCGCAACGAGAGGTGGAGCAAGCAATGGCAGATCTTTTAGGCGCGACGAATCGCGTCCCGGGTTACGACGGTGTGAACAACAACCGCCCGCAGCCCGCCCCGGCGCGGCCCAGCGACCCGCAGGTACAAAACGTGCCGGACCCTGCCCGGGTCACCCGGGCCGACGGGCGCACCGAGCAGCAGGACGCGGGCAACGCCCTCCAGTCGGACGTGCTGCGGTATGATTCCAACCTGCAAACCTTCCTGGAACAGCTTCGGCAGATGCCGGAACTGGCACAGGTCATGGAAAAGGCGCTGCTTCAGCTGCGGGGAGTGGTCTCCACGCCCGGCCTGCAGCAGGGCGTGGCGAAGGAACTGGCGGAATTTCTGCAGATGCTGCAGCTGGACGCGGACGGCTTTCGCCAGATGTTCATGGAGCAGGTGCAGGCGGGCAACCGGTTTTCAGGGGCCCTGTTCTCGCTGCTGCGTCAGACCTACCATGTGCTCAACGGCGAGCAGGCGCGGGTGGCCGTGCTGGAATTCGCAAAGCGCTACATCGACTATTCCGCCACGGGCCACATCGGGAAAAGCATGCTGAGCCTTCTGAAACAGATGCCCGGCTATCTGCCCCAGAGCTGGCGCGGCCGCCTGGAGGAGATGACGGCGCGGCTGGAAAACGGCCTGGCCGCCGGCGCCCGGGCTGAAAACCTCGCCCTGCTCCAGCAGGAGATCATTCCCTATCTGGGCAATTATGTGGAGCGCTCCCACGATCTCGGCGCGCTGCGGGCGCTGCTGAACCTTCTGGTGCTCAGCACCGCCCGCTATGAGAACGGCGCCGAGGGCCCGCTGCTGCTGGCGTTCCGCCAGCTGGGAAGCTTTGGCGGGCTGCTGGGCGGGCTGAACAACCTGGACGACGCCGCGGTGCTGAAACTGCTGCGGGAAAACGATTTTGCCCGCGCGGCGGACAGCGCCTTTGCCCAGGGGTTCGCAAAGGCCGCGGATCAGGCGCTGCGCGGCACCTTCGGGCCGGACGCGCGGGATTCCTTTGCCCAGGTCATCCACTCGCTGCTCATCAACGAGAGCGTGTATATGCCGCTGAATCACATGTTCTTTCCGGTGGAATGGAACGGCAAGATGATGTACTCCGAGCTGTGGGTGGACCCCGACGCCGAGGACGAGAACTCCGGCAAGGAAAGCCCCGGCGACAAAATCCAATTCCTGTTCAAACTGGATCTGGAGTCCCTGGGCTTTCTGGAGATCACCCTGGCCGCCCGGGGCGAACAGGTGGATCTGCACATCTATGGGCCGGACGGCGTGAGCGCAAACAACGAGATCATCGCGGGGGATATGGAGAAGATCCTGGCCCGCCATCAACTCAAGGGAAACAGCATCCAGGTCACAAAGCTGGAAACGCCGCTGTCGCTGACGCAGGTGTTTCCAAATCTGTTTGAAGGGAAGCGGGGCGTCAATGTCAAAGTCTGAAACACCCGCCGCCAAGCCCGCGGGGCGGGCCGCGGCGCTGCAATACCGCCCGCAGGACGGCGCGCCGGTGATCGTGGCCTCGGGAATGGGGCATATCGCCGAAAAGATCGTGGAGGTGGCGCAGGACAGCGGCGTACCGGTCTATGAGGACACCTCCCTCGCCACGGTGCTCACCCAGATGGAACTGGGCCGGGAGATCCCGGAGGAACTGTATCAGGCGGTGGTGGACATCTACCTGTATTTTCTGAATTTTGATCCTGCGGACCCGGAAAAGTTCCGCCGGGAAAACAAGACCGAGTGATGCACAGGAGCATAGAGTATGGCAGACAAATATCTTATCCTTGACAGCCACGGCAACGCCGTGGCCCACGGCGTTTCGGATTACCGCCCGCAGGGCGGCGAGTGGCGCATGGCCATCGACGACGGCGACGTGGAGGAGATCGCGAAGCACACCGTCATCTGTCTGGTGGGCGATTCCGACGCCGTGCCCGCCATGGAGGCGAAGATCGTCCGGCGCGAAGGCAACATGGTGGTGCTGACGCCCTTGCGGCCGCTGAACCAGTCGGTGCGGAAAAACCTGCGTATTCTGACGAGTTTTTCCAGCTTCATCTACCCGCGCACCGGGCAGTGGAAGGGCCGGGAACCCATCATCAGCCGGGATCTGAGCTGCGGCGGCCTTGCGTTCCTGTGCCGCCGTGAACTGCAGGTGGGGGAGAGGGTGCAGGTGGTCATTCCGATCACCAGCCAGCCCCTGCTGCTGGATATGGAGATCCTGCGCTGTTCCAAAGGGCAGGAAGGCGGATATCTGTATGCCGCCCAGTTCCTCGATATGCTTCGGGAAGAGGAGAGCATGGTGCGGGAGGCTGTGTTCAGCCTGCAATTGCGCAACAACTGAACTTGCCGGTGAATGTTCCCGGCAACCGTACAGACCGGCCTGTCCGACGGGGTGAACCGTCGGGCGGGCCGGTCTGTCTTGCGCTCTGCGGGCATCCGGCGGGTTTTGGGGGATCTCCCGCAAAGTGCAATATATATAAATAAGGTATAAAAAAATTCCATTGATTCCCGCGCGCAACTACATCTATTTAATAACGAAAACCGCCCAGGAGTAAAAATGCACAAGACGCTGGGCGTTTGTGAAATAAATTTCACGGCAAAAAACACAAAATGTGAAATTGCCAAGAAGAGTACGGCATATTTTATGGACGTACTTGCAAAGTGGTGCGCTTTGCGATACAATAATGGAGTTAAAAAGGAGTCGAATTTCGCCGGATAATCCGGGCGGCAAGCGGCTTTCGGGAATCCCGGGAAAGCTGGCCGCCGGGAATGTGCGGCGAACCCATACAAGATGAAGAAGGTGTGCCGGAAAATGGATTTTTTATCAAGCAATGCGTCGCTGATGCTGCAGCGCTCTATGGATTATCTGTGGACCAAACAAAGCTGCATTCTGGATAACATTGCGAACGTGGAAACGCCCGGTTACAAAACCAAGTATGCCACGTTCGAGGAGTCGCTGCAGCAGGCCATCCAGGCGGCTGACCGCAAAAACGGAACGTCCCGCGGGATGCGCGCGGCCATCGAAAACGCGAATCTTTCGGTGCAGGAGGCGCAGGAGAGCACCCGTCTGGACGACAACGGCGTGAACGTGACGGAGCAGATGGTGGAACTCTCCCGCAACGGGTATCAGATGCAGTATGTGCTGGACGCCATCAACAGCGATTTCTCGCTGCTTCGCTCGGCCATCAAGGGATAAGGAGGGGTAGGAAATGGCTTTTTTGAATTCCATGAGCGTGGTCGGGTCCGGACTTACCGCCCAGCAGCTTCGGCTGGACGTCATTTCCGAAAACATCACCAACCAGAACACCACCCGCACCGAGGCGGGCGGCCCTTACCGGCGCAAAGTCGTCACGCTCCAGTCGCAGGACGACCTGACCCCCTTCCAGCAGGCGCTGGTGCGCGCCCGCGGCGGCCGCACCGACAAGGGCGGCGTGGCCGTGACAGCCATTGAGGAAGACCCCTCCGATTTCAAGCTGGTCTACGATCCCACCAACCCGGACGCCAACGCCCAGGGGTATGTGGAGATGCCCAACGTGGATCTGGTCAAGGAGATCGCCGACGCCATGGCGGCCTCCCAGGCATATTCGGCAAATGTCACCGCGTTCAACGTTCTCAAGCAGGTGGCGGCCAAGGGGCTGGACATCGGCAAGTGATCAGCCGGGCACAGACGGTATAGAAAAGAGGAAACAGGCAAATGACGAACCTTCAATCCATCACCCCCATCCAGGCGCTGCAGTCGTCCCGCAATGTGGCGGACACAATGGCGGGCATCAGCGCGGCGGGCGGACAGCCCTCCATGTTTTCCCAGATCTTTGAGTCCATGGTGAACAACGTAAAGGAAACCGACGCGGCCAAGAACGAAGCGTATTACGCCCTCGCCACCGGTCAGCTGGACAACCCTGCCGAAGCAACCATCGCCGCTACGCAGGCGTCCCTCGCCTCCGATCTGCTGATCCAGATGAGGAACCGTGCGCTGGATGCCTATAGTGAATTGATGCGTATCAGTCTGTAATCAACGCAGGCTGATTTGTTTTGGGAGGAGAACATGGCAGACAAAGCAAAAAAGACTGCCGAGGCGGTCTTGCAGCGGTGGAAATCCCTCTCCCGCAAGGTCAAGACCCTGATTGGGTGCGGCGCGCTGGCCATCCTCGCGGCGGTGGTGATCGTGGCGGTCGTGCTGAACAATCAACCTTATGCCACCCTGTTTACCGGGCTGAGCCAGACCGATCTGTCCGCGATCTCGACCTATTTTTCCGAAAACGGGATCACCGACTACAAAGTGGAGGACAACACCATCCTGGTGCCGCAGGCGCAGGAGGCGTCCCTGAAGGCGCAGGTGCTGGTGGCGGGATATCCCTCTTCCGGCTATGGATACGATACATATCTGGACAACGTGGGGAGCCTGACCACGGAGTCCGAGCGCAATCAGCTGACCCTTTACGGCCTGCAGGACCGCCTTGCGGCGGTCATCCGCAATTTTGAAGGCGTGAAGGACGCCGTGGTCTTTCTCACCCCCGGCGAGGACCACACCTATGTGCTGGACAGCAGCAACGTGGTGGACGCCACCGCGGCGGTGCAGGTGACCATGCAGGACGGCAAGATGCTGGACGAAAAGCAGGTGGACGCCATCCGCAACCTGGTGAGCCGCTGCCTCGCGGGGCTCAACGTGGAAAATGTGGACATCTCCGACACCTACGGCAACACCTATTCCAGCACCGGGAACATCACCGACCTGCGGGACGCGTCCGCCTTGAAGCTGTCGCTGGAAGAGCAGTGCAACAACAACATCCGCACCCGCGTCATGCAGGCGCTGATCCCGCTCTACGGCGCGGACAACGTGCAGGTGAGCGTGAACACCGTGGTGGATGTGGACCGCACTTATACCGACTCCACCGATTATTCGCTGGAGGACTGGGCCCAGGGCAAGGACGACGGGATCATCGGCTCCCAGATCTGGGACGATGAGATCGTCCGGGACGACGGCACCAACACCGGCGGCGTGCCGGGCACCACCACCAACGCGGATGTGAACACCTATGTGGAGGACCAGATCCAGCCGGATGGCACCGAGTCGATGTATTCCTCTTCCGGCCAGACCGACCGCCTGGTGGACACCACCAAGGAGCAGGTGGAGCATGTGGCCGGCTACATCAGCGATGTGATGGTATCGGTCACCATCAATTCCAACGTGGCCGGTGGCGCCAACGTGCAGGATCTGTACGACCATGTGGCCCGGGCGGCGGGGATCTCCAAGACCGACCAGGCCGACAAGATCTCCATTCTTGTCTCGCCCTTCTATCAGGACAGCACGCCGGTCATCGCCACACCGGAGGGCATGGAGCCCTGGATGTTCTACGCGGTCCTGATCGGCGGCGGGGTGCTGCTCTTGTTCCTGCTGATCCTGGTGCTGGTGCTTCGCCACCGTGCGAAAAAGGAGCGCCAGCTGGAGCAGGAGCCTGTGGCCGCGGCTGTGCCTGAGCAGGAGACCCCCGAACAGCCGGATATCCTGGAGATGCAGACCGAGAAGAGCATGGAGTTGAGAAAGGACGTCCGCCAGTTCGCGCAGGACAATCCGGAGATCGCGGCTCAGATGGTCAAAAATTGGCTGCGGGAGGGTGATCACACAACATGAAAGAGACACCAGCGCCCCCGGCGCAGGCAGCGGTCGCCCAGCCGAAGGCGTCCAAGCCCAAGAAAGAATTGACCCGGCAGCAGAAAGCGGCTGCGGTCATCATCTCCCTCGGCACGGAAAAGGCCTCCCAGCTGTATCAGTACATGGACCCGGAAGACGTGGAGCAGATCACCCTGGAGGTGGCCAAGCTCGGCTATGTGGACGCGGCCACCACCGAGGATGTGCTCAACGAGTATTACCAGATGTGCATGACCAACAAGGCCGTGACAGAGGGCGGGCTGGAATATGCCCGGGCCGTGCTGGAACGGGCGTTCGGCGCACAGACGGCGGATATGCTGCTGGACAAAGTGACCAAGTCGCTGAAGCAGCGGGAGTTCTCCTTCCTGAACAAGGCCGACGAAAAATCCCTCTATGCGGCCCTCCAGCATGAGCGGCCGCAGACCATCGCCCTGGTGCTCTCCTATGTGGACCCGGAGAAATCGGCGGCGGTGATCGACGAGCTGGACCCGGAACGCCAGGTGAAGGTGGTGGAGAGCATCGCCAATATGGAGAGCGCCTCGCCCGCCGCGGTAAAGATCATCGAGGCGGAGATGGAAAAGCAGTTCTCCAGCATCATGACCACCAACAACGTGAAGGTGGGCGGCGTGGATTATGTGGCCGATGTGATGAACAATCTGGACCGCGCCAGCGAAAAGAGCATCTTCGACCGCCTGTCCACCCACAACGCCGAATTGGCCGACGAGATCCGCAAGCGGATGTTTGTCTTCGAGGACATCGTCACCATGGACGACCGGTCGGTCCAGCGCTTCGTGCGCGACTGCGACCCCAAGGACCTGGTGCTTGCCCTCAAGGGCGCCAACGAAGAGGTGGCCAACAAGATCTTCAGCAATGTTTCCACCCGTATGGCCCAGAGCATCCGGGACGATCTGGAAGTCACTGTCAACGTCCGCATCCGCGACGTGGAGGCGGCGCAGCAGCGCATCGTGGGCGTGATCCGGGACCTGGAGGAGAAGAACGAACTGATTATCCTCAAGGGCGGAAAGGACGATATCATTGCCTAATATCTTTAAAAACTTCCTGCGGCCGCAGGTGGACACCTACGCCTTCCCGCCGGCCGATGAGATCCAGGTGGAGGAGGAGCCCGCCTCCCCTCCGCCCCAGGAGGCGCCGCCCGAAGACGAGCAGCCCGCGGCCAAGGAACAGCCGGACGGTGAAACGTCCGATTCCGACCCGGGCCAGGGTGCGGCGGCGATGTTCTCCTACGCAAGGGTGCAGGCCGACGCCATTGTTGCGGAGGCCCGCCGCCAGAGCGAGGAGATCCTGGAAGAAGCCCGCCGGCAGGCCCGGCTGGAAGCCGAGGAGATCCAGGAGGACGCCCGTCAGCAGGGTTTCCGCCAGGGCTACGAGGACGGCCAGCGCAAGGCGCAGGTGGAGGGCCAGGCCCGGCTGGAGGAACAGATGCAGCAGCAGGCCGTTCAGGTCAAAGACTTTCTGGAGCAGGCGACCCAGGCCCGGGAGGACCTGCTCGCCAGCACGCAGGATGAACTGTGCGACCTGAGCATCGCGGTGGCGGAAAAGGTGATCCACGTCAGCCTGAAAAGCAGCCGCGAGGTGATCCTGCGCATGGTGCAGATGGCCACCGAACGGCTGCGCCGGCGGGACTGGGTGCGCATCTACATCGGCGGCTGCGACAGCCGGGAGCTGGCGCAGATCACCCCCAAGCTGATGGCATCGCTGGGCGGGCTGTCCGACAACATCAAGCTGATCCCGATGACGAACGACGAGTCCGGCACCTGCATCATCGAGATGCCGGACGAGATCATCGACGCCAGCGCATCCACGCAGCTGGGCAATCTGAAAGACATTCTTCACGGCAGCTGAGAGGAGGCGAAGGCCTTGTTCGAAGAGATGATCCAGCGGGTGCGGCAGGCGCAGACCGTCAGCTACACCGGCAAGATCGAGAACATCGTGGGGATGTCGATCGAGGCCTCCGGCGGCCGGGCGGCGGTGGGGGATATCTGCCGCATCTACAACGGCGACTCCGGCGGTCAGGTGATGGCTGAGGTGGTCGGTTTCAAAAACGACCGGATGCTTCTCATGCCCTATTCCGATATGAGCGGCATCTCGGCGGGCAACTTCGTGCGCAACACCGGCCGGCGGCTGAGCCTGGAGATGGGCCCCTTTCTCAAGGGCCGGGTGATCAACGCCCTGGGCCAGCCCATCGACGGCAAGGGTCCCTTCAAAGGCGGCACCCCCTTCTGTGTGGACGGCAGCACCTACATCAACCCCATGGCACGCCCTCCCATCCGGGAGCGGCTGGAGTTCGGGGTCAAGGCCATCGACGGGATGCTCACCGTGGGCAAAGGCCAGAGAATCGGCATCTTCGCCGGTTCCGGTGTGGGCAAGAGCACCCTGATGGGCATGATCGCAAAACATGTGAAGGCGGACATCAACGTCATCGCGCTGGTGGGCGAACGCGGGCGCGAGGTTCTGGAATTCATGGAGAAGGACCTGGGCCCGGAGGGCATGAGCCGGTCGGTGCTGGTGGTGGCCACCTCCGACCAGCCGGCCATGCTGCGCAAGCGATGCCCGTCGGTGGCGACCGGCGTGGCCGAGTACTTCCGGGATCAGGGCCTGGACGTGCTGCTGATGATGGACTCCCTGACCCGATTCGCCATGGCCCAGCGTGAGATCGGCCTGGCGGTGGGGGAACCCCCGGTGGCCCGCGGCTACACGCCCTCCATCTACTCCGAGCTGCCCAAGCTGCTGGAGCGCAGCGGAAACTTCCAGCGCGGCTCCATCACCGGTGTGTACACCGTGCTGGTGGAGGGCGACGACACCAACGAGCCCATCGCGGACACCGTCCGCGGCATCCTGGACGGCCACATCGTGCTCTCCCGGCGGCTGGCCAACAGCAACCACTTCCCGGCCATCGACGTGAGCGCCAGCATTTCCCGTCTGATGACCGACATCGTCTCGCCGGAGCACCGGCAGCTGGCCGCCCGCATCCGGGACATCATGGGCGTCTACGAGAAAAACTCGGATCTGGTGTCCATCGGCGCCTACAAAGCGGGCACCAACCCCAAGCTGGACTACGCTCTGAGCAAGATCGACGGCATCGACCAGTTCCTGATGCAGGGGGTGAACGAAGGGTTCACCTACGAGCAGGACCTGGAGATGATGAGGGCGCTGCTGTAAAGGAGAGGAAGGACCGTGAAAAAGTTTCAGTTCTCTCTGGACGGCGTGCTGGGATATCGTCAGCAGGTGCTGGAAAGCCGCCAGAACGAGTATGCCAAAGCCCTCGGGCAGGTGCGGGAGCAGCAGGACCGGGTGGACGACGCCACGGCCCGCTACCGGCAGCTGAATCAGCGGTTCCGCGAGGAGGCCGCCGACGGCATCACCGCGGCGGATGCGCTGGGATTTGAGAACGGGCTGCGGGTGCTGGAAGCGGAGATCGCCCGGGAGACCCGCCGGCTGGAGGAATGCCGGCAGGCGGCGGAGGAGAAGCGGGCGCAGGTGCTTCAGGCACACATGGACGCCACGATCCTGGAACGCCTGAAAGAAAAACAGAAAGATGCCTACCAGAAAGAGGCGCAGAAAAGCGACGAGCGGTTCATTGACGAGCTGGTCTCCGCCACACGGGCGGTAAAAAGCAGCCAGTGAGCCCTTGTGATACACTGAAAGGAGGTGAAACAGAGATGCAAGTGAACGATATGGTTTTGCAGATGGCCCTGATGAGCGCGTTGCAGCAGATGCAGGCTTCCGCGGTGCCCGGGCAGACCACCGATGCTTCCTCGCAGAAGACCAACTTCAAAGACCTGCTGGAGCAGCGACGGAACGACCTGACCACCGGATCGGACCGGCAGGACGTGGAAACGTCGCAGCCGGACCGGAACGAGACGGCGGAGCAGCCGCAGAACGGCAAGGAACCCGCCGCGACCGATGCGGAGCTCACGGCGCTGGCAGCCGGGCAGATGCTGATGGCAAACTGCTTTGTTCCGATGGAGCAGTTCGCCGCGGTGCAGCCGGAAGGCCTCGCTGAGACGGCGCCGGTCGAGATGCTCACGGCGGAGGGCGGCACCCTGCAGGCGGACGCCGCGCAGCTGCTGGGCGTTTCGACGCAGAGCGATGCGCAGCCTGTGCAGGCGGTGTTTACGGAGACCGTCTCCGGCGGAGAAGCGCAGACCACGCTGCCGCAGCAGGCGGCGGAGGCCGTGGCCCCCGCGGGCGACCAGGCCGACACAGCGCAGGATCTGGCGCAGCAGCTGACGCAGTCCGATCCCCGGCAGGAGAAAAACCAGCCGACGGAGGACGCCGCGGTGCAGAGCTGGCACACGCCGCTGTTCCGCGACGTGGAAGCGACCCCCGTGCGGGTGGGCGACGCCCCGGTGGACATGACGGCCCCGGCGCAGGATGTGGAAAACACCCTGGGCAGCGCGCTCAAGGGCGCGGTGGAACAGGGCGATCAGTTCCTGGAGATCCGCCTCAGCCCGGCCAACCTCGGCAACGTGGTGGCGGAATTCACCCGCAGCCCGGAAGGCGCGCTCCATGTGGTGCTCCGCGCTGAAACGGAGCAGGCCGCGAAGCTGCTCAGCAGCCATGCCTCGGCCCTGAGCCTGATGCTGCAGGACAGCAGCCACAGCGAAGTGCGGGTGGAAGTGCCGCAGCCGCAGCAGGAGCAGACCCCCTGGCAGCAGCCGGATCAAAACGGCGGCCAGCAGCAGCAACAGCAGCAACAGCAGCAGCGTCAGCAGAACGCGCCCCGTCGCGAGACGGAATCCTTCCTCCATCAGCTCCGGCTCGGGCTGGTGCAGATGGAAACGCAGGCCGTGTAAACGGCACAGGCAGGAGATGATAACATGGCAATCAATTCTACGTTCTTCCCGCTGGAAACCCTCGCGGCGAACAACACCTACGCCGCGGCGAAGTCGTCCAGCACCCCCACCGTGGAGGAGCTGCAAAGCTGGGGTTACACCGTCACCGACCCGGACGACGCGTTCGGCCTCGACTTCACGGATTTCCTTCAGCTGATGGTCCAGCAGCTGCAGAACCAGACCATCGACAGCGCAGCCGACACGTCGGATATGCTCAACCAGATGGTGCAGATGTCTGTGGTGCAGATGATGAGCAAGGTGCAGACCGGCCTGGACAACCTGACCGCCGCGAGCACGATGACCTACGCGGCCTCCCTGGTGGGCAAGACCGTCACCGTGGGCGTCTACAACAGCGAGGGCAAGATCGAGGAGATCGTTGGCACCGTGGATGGCACCGGCACCTATCAGAACACGCCGGTCATCTTTATCAACGGCGAGATGTACCCCCTGAGCAGCATCATGGCTGTGGGCCGGCTGCCGGAGGTCCCGGACGCCGGTGACGGCGGCGAGACCGGCGAGGGCGGCGACAACGTCGAGGGCGGCGAGAATGTCGGCGGCGGTGAAAATGTCGGCGGCGGCGAGAACGTCGGCGGCGGTGAGAACGTCGAGGGCGGAACGACCACCGAGGGCGGAACGACCACCGAAAACGGTGAAAGCGCTGCCGGCGGAGAAAACGGCACGCAGGTCTGATCCATCGAAACGTGTGAAGGAGGTGTTCCCATGGTTGGACCGATCCAGACAGCGGGTCCGGGAAGGATCTCCGGGCAGACCGAAGCACGCAGAGCGCAGAATCCGCAGGAAAGCGGTTTTGGCGCCGTGTTCCAGCAGGAGTTGGAACGCGCGCAAACGCGGCAGGTCGCATTCTCCAAGCACGCGCTCAGCCGCGCGGAGGAGAGAGGGATCGAAGTGACCCCCACGCTGCTGGAAAAGTTGGGAGACTCGGTGGAACGGGCACAGGCCAAAGGCGCGACCAACATCCTCGCGCTGGATCAGAGCCTGGCGTTCATCGTGAACGTGCCGAACGGCCGGGTCATCACCGCTTTGTCCGAAGCGGAGATGAAGGACAGCATTTTTACAAACATTGACGGCGCCGTGTTCCTGTAAATTACAGAGGGCAGGACCGAAAGGAGGCTCTGGGGGCCGTGTGACTGACGGCTTCCCGGCGGCGCGCATATTCGGAAAGGAAGCAAAACTACTATGTCTATGACTGGCGCTATGAGCTCGGCGATCGCCGGCTTGAAAACGCATATGCAGGCGTTGAACGTCGTTGGCAACAACATCGCGAACGTGAATACTTACGGCTACAAGGCCCAGCGGATCACCTTTAAGGAGAGCATGTACAACACCCTCAGCTCCGGTTCCGCGGGCACGAACACCATGGGCAGCACCAACCCCCAGCAGATCGGTTACGGCTGCACCGTGGGCACCATCGACCTGGACATGACCTCCGGCGACCTGAGCGCCACCGGCCGTGATCTGGACTGTGCCATCAAGGGCGACGGGTTTTTCCTGGTGGGTCAGAAGGGCCTCAACATCAACAGCGCCGACGCGGTGAAGGGCCTCACCCTCACCCGCGTGGGCGACTTTGACTTCCGCGACGGCTACCTCGTCGACGGCCAGGGCAATGTGGTCTACGGCTTTTTGACCAGTGCGGTGGATCCCGCGGTGGGCGGCGCAGCCGGCACCACCATTGGCGGCACCAGCACCGCTCTGGTGCCCATCCATCTGCCCATGCGGGACGCTACCACCAACTCCGCAGTGTATGTGGGCGTCAACGGCCAGGGCGAGAACGTGGAGCCTGCCGCGAATGCGGTGAACGGCTACATCAACTACACCAACCTGTCCATCGACTCCAACGGCAAGATCGTCTGCACCAACGACGACACCGGTGAGGAGGTCGTGGTGGGCTACATCGCCCTCGGTTCGGTGGAGAACCCCAGCGGCGTGCTGCACACCGACGGCCCCTACTACACCGCGGGCGCCGCGGCGGGCTCCATCACCGTGAGCACCCCCAACAGCGCTGTGACCGGCTACCTCAACAACGGCAAGATCATGGCGGGCGCTGTGCCCGACCCGAACACCATGCTGCTGGCCAAGAGCGGCACCCGCCTCATGACCTCCTTCCTGGAGGGCTCCGGCACCGATCTTGCCACCGAGTTTTCCAACATGATCGTGTATCAGCGCGGCTACCAGGCCAACACCCGTATCGTTACCGTGACCGACACCATGCTGGAGGAATTGGTCAACATGAAGCGCTAAGGCGCTCCTGAACAGGGCTTAGCCGCCTGAGGCGCGGCCTCAGGCGGCGGCACTGCCCGGAGAAAGTGAGGGGTTTTTGTGATCGAACTTCGGAAGATGAACAACGAGCGCTTTCTGGTGAATCACAATCAGATCGAGTGCATCGAGCTGATTCCCGAGTGCAAGATCGTGATGATGAACCACGACTACTATCTTGTGCAGGACACCGTGGAAGAGATCATCCAGAAGATCGCTGAGTACAATGCCAAGGTTCAGGACATCCACCGGGAGATCGCGGTGACCGACCGGCGCTGACCAGGCGCCGGCACGGCAGGATGTGTAGATAGACAGAAGGGATCGACGGTATGAACGTTGTATATTTGTTCGGTATTGTTTTAGCTGCTGCATTCACCATCTTCGGCATTATGATCAGCATCGGCATCAACCCCGGCCAGACGCCCATGTTCGATTTCAGTTTCACGCCGGCAAGCGTGTGGAACTTTGTGGACGTTTCCAGTGTCCTCATCGTGCTGGGCGGTACGCTGGCCGTGGTGATCGCCTGTTATCCGAAGCTGGCCAGGTCCATCCCCAGCCACATCAAGATCATGCTCCGCGCCAAGGCCTTTGATCCGTCGGCCTATGTGGAGCAGCTGGTGGAACTGGCCCAGATCGCGCGAAAGAACGGTCTGCTGGCCCTGGAGGAAAAGGCCAACGATCAGCCGGACCCCTTCTTCAAACAGGCGATCATGCTCATTGTGGATGCCAACGACCCCGACCGGGTGCGCAGCATCCTGGAGAACGACATCGAACAGACCTCCGCCCGCCATCAGGAGGTCGTGGCCATGTACGAGCGGGGATCCAACGCCGCGCCCGCCTTTGGTATGATCGGTACCCTGATCGGCCTGATCAACATGCTCAAAGGCCTGGATGGCGCGGACATGGAATCGCTGGGCCCCAACATGTCGGTGGCACTGGTCACCACCTTCTACGGCTCGTTTTTGGCCCATGTGATCTTCAACCCCATCGCGGCGAACCTCACCGCCCGGGATGAGGAGGAGGTGCTCTGCCGTCAGATCGTGGTGGAGGGCATCATGGCCATCCAGTCGGGCGAAAACCCCAAGTTCCTGCGCGAACGGCTCATGACCTTCATGAACCAGCGCCAGCGGGACATGCAGGGCGAGGCGGAAGGGCAGCCGGCCGAGGGCAAGGGAAAACGGCGCAAACGCAAATAACAATGCGCGCACGGAGAGGGGAGGTTAGGAGATGAAAAGAAAAAGCGGCGGAAGCGGCGGCGCGAACTGGATGGATACATACGGTGATATGGTGACCCTGCTGCTGTGCTTTTTTGTAATGCTCTATTCCATGTCCACCATGGACAAGGAAAAGTGGATCGCCCTGGTGCAGTCCTTCAATCCCAGCGCGGTGACGGAGGAAGTGTCCGGCGGTCTCGGTTCCGAGAACTCCGACGCAGAGGCGCTGACCCAGGCCCAGGTGGATGCCGACATCGAGGATCTGTATCAGTCGATGAAAAACTACATCGAGCAGGAGCAGCTCAGCACGCAGGTCAGCATCACCAAAGGCGGCGGCTATGTGTTCGTCTCCTTCGACAACACGGTGTTTTTCGACGGCGACAGCTACATCCTGCGGGATGACGGCAAGGTGGTGCTGGATCAGGTGGCGAAATCCATCGCCGATGTGAGCGGGTCGATCGATGAGATCCGGGTGCTGGGCCACACGGCGCAGGATGACCCGGTTTCGCCCAACAACCCGCGGAACGACCGGTTCCTGGCCACCAACCGCGCGGCGGTGGTGACGGTGTACCTTCAGGAGAAAAACATCATCGATCCCTCCCGGCTGGTGAGCGTGGGATACGGACAATGGCGGCCCGTGGCGGACAACGCCACACCGGAGGGGCGCGCCCAGAACCGGCGGGTGGAACTGCTGGTGACGGGACTAAATATGGAGAACGGCATCGGGGATGACATAGCCCAGTACTACACCATGCGTTCCGGCCAGGGCAGCGTCCTGACCGAGCCGCAGGTGACCGACGGAACAACCGGCGGGCAGGCTCAGGCGCAAACCGGTTCCGACCAGGAGGAATAACCATGGCGGAAGTGTTGTCACAAAGCCAGATCGACGCACTGCTCAGCGCGGCGCGCAGCGGCGAGATGAACCTGAACCGGTCCGACCAGGATTCGGAAAAGAAATACAGGAAATACGATTTTTACAGCCCGCGGAAGTTCACCAAGGACCGGCTGAAGATGATCAGCGGCATCTTCGAGAACTACACCCGCATCATCAACTCACGGCTCAACGGCCTGCTGCACACCACCAGTGAGATCTCGGTGGAGTCGGTGGAGGAACAGCGGTACTACGAGTTTTCCAACGCCCTGTCCGACGGCGACGTGCTGACATTGGCGGACGTGGAGATTCAGGGCAAGCGGGAGAGCGAAGAGGCCCCCGTGCTGATCCACCTGAGCACAGGCATGGCGCTGAACATGATGGACCGGCTGATGGGCGGCCAGGGCGACGCCAGTTCCAAGGCGCCCGCCGGATACGGGTTCACCCCGCTGGAACTGAAACTCTACGAGACCATCGTGAAGGATCTGATCGCCACGCTGGGCGGCAGTTGGGAAAACTACATCGACCTGAATTTCGTGTTTCGCAGAGTTGAGTCAAACCCCACCCTTGTACAGCTGATCGGCCTGGACGAGACAGTGGTCATCATCGGCATCAGCATCAAGTTCCCAAATGCGTCCGGGCGGATGAACATCTGCCTGCCGGGAATGATGCTTACCAATATCTTCGCGCGCATTGCCGCCATGAATCAGGTGGGCCGCGGCGAAGGGGAGAAAAATTCCAAAGAGATCATGGACATCCTGCGGGATTCGCAGTTGGAGATCACGGCGGAATTGGGACGCACCCAGTTGAAGCTGTGGGACATCTACTATTTGAACGTGGGCGACGTGATCGACTTGGGACGCTCCACCAAGACCCCCGTGGATCTGTACATCGGCGGGCAGCCTTGGTTCAGCGGAAAGCTGGGCACCCAGGGAGGCAATATGGCGGTTAAGATTTGGGACACCTATCACGTCCAGACAAGAGAGGAGAAGTGAGGAGCATGGCTCAGAACATCTTTAATTCGATGGAGCTGGACGCCATCGGCGAAATCATGAATATCAGCCTGGGGTCCTCGGCGACCGCGGTGTCCAATATGCTGGATCACCGGGTGGACATCACCACCCCCTCCATCAGCGTGGTGAAGGCCAGCGAGTTCAGCATCGGCGATCTGGAACCTGCCATCGGCATCGAGATCCGCTATGTTTCCGGCCTGAAGGGCAGCAACATCATGTTGCTGAAGAAAAGCGACATCAAGATGATCGTGGACATCCTCATGGGCAGCGAAACGCCGGATGAGGAGTTCGAACTCAACGACCTGACGGTCAGCGCGGTGTGCGAGGTCATGAATCAGATGATGGGCGCGGCCTCCACCGCCCTGTCGGACTTCCTGGGATACCCGGTGAACATCTCCACCCCCCAGTCCTTTGAACTGAACGATATGGATCGGTTCAAAAAGGAGCATTTCGGCAGCGATGACGAAACGCTGGTCGTGGTCCGCTTCATGCTGAGCATCGAGAACATGCTCAAGAGCGAATTCGTCAACGTCATGTCGGTAGACCTGGCCCGCGAACTGCTGGCCGGTTTCGAGATGAACTTCGGCGTGATGCCCTCCGACGACAGCGCCTCCGCCCCGAAGTCCGCTCCGGCCCCGCAGGCTGCTCCCGCGCCGGCCCCGCAGCCGGCCCCGGCTCCCCAGCCCGCGCCGGAAGCCGCTTCCTCCAACCGGGTGATGAGCCAGGAGGAGATCGAGCGGATGCTCAGCGGCATGAACGGCGGCCAGGCCCAGCAAGCGCCGGCCCAGCCGGCGCCGGTACAGCAGGCCCCGGTGCAGCAGGCCCCGGTGCAGCAGGTGCCGGTGCAGCAGGCCCCGGTGCAGCAGGTGCCGGTGCAGCAGCCGGTCTGGCAGACGCCGGAACCGAAACGGATCAACGCCACGCCGGTCACGCTTCCGGCGCTGGACGTGGAGGACCGGATCGGCAAGGAGCAGGCCGACAACCTGGAGCTGATCATGTCTGTGCCGCTGGAGATCTCGGTGGAGATCGGCCGCACGCGCCGGAAGGTGGAGGATATCCTCGCCTTCTCCAAGGGATCGCTGGTGGTGCTGGACAAACTGGCCGGCGACCAGGTGGATCTGTTCGTCAACGGGCTGTGTGTGGCCAAGGGCGATGTGGTCGTCATCGACGACAACTTCGGCATCCGCATTACCGAGGTGCTCAAGCACAGCGAGCTTTTGAACCTGACCTGACCTGTGCACGAATTTTCGGCACGGGATACAACAAAACAGTAAAAACAGTAAAGGGTGAAAATCATGGCTAAGATTTTGATTGTGGACGACGCGGCTTTTATGAGAAAGGTGATCCGGGACACTCTGACCAAAGAGGGCTACACCGACATCTACGAGGCTGTGGACGGGCAGGACGCGGTGGAAAAATACTTTGAGATCAAGCCCGACCTGGTCCTGATGGACATCACGATGCCCAACATGGACGGTCTGGAAGCGCTCAAGGCCATCCGCGCCAAGGACAGCAACGCCAACGTGGTGATGTGCTCCGCCATGGGCCAGGAGGCCATGGTGGTGGAAGCCGTGCAGGCGGGCACCAAAGACTTCGTGGTGAAGCCCTTCAAGAGCGACCGTCTGCTGAAGACCGTCACCTCCATCGTGGGCGCGCCCTGACCGGGATGCACTGGGAGGTCATTCTTTCCCTGCTCTGGGCCTTGTTCGTGACCTGCCTGATCCTGGTGCTGGCGTACTTCGTCACCCGTTTCCTGGCAGGGCGCATGGCCGCGGGAGGCCTGGCCGGAGGCCGGCGTCTCACGGTGCTGGAACAAACCGCCGTGGGCAAGGATCAAAAACTGCTGCTGGTGCGCCTGGATGACCGGGTGTACTTCCTGGCGGTCACGCCCGGCGGCGCCACCGTTCTGCGTGAGCTGACGGAGGAGGAAAACGCCGCGTGGCAGGCCAGCCGGCCATCGCCTTCGGCAGAGCCGGGCAGCTTCGCCCAGGCGCTGCGCCGGGTGCTGGAGCAGCGCAAAAAGTAAGGGGGGACAGGATACGGACGCACTGATCAATGTAAACGGCGAAAATGTCCAGACCCTCCAGATCCTGTTCATGACGACCATGGTGACGCTGTTGCCCTCCATGGTGGTCATGATGACATCCTTCACACGATACGTCATCTCCTTTTCCTTCCTGCGCTCGGCCATAGGCCTGCAGCAGAACCCGCCCAACATGGTGCTGGTGGGCATGGCGCTGTTTTTGACCCTGTTTACCATGTCGCCCACCATCAGCGAGATCCAGACCACCGCCTATGAACCGTACATGGCGGAGGAGATCACCCAGGACGAGTTTTTCGCCCGGGCCCAGATCCCTCTGAAGGAGTTTATGGCGCGCAACACCGAGGCCAGTTCGCTGGATATGTTCTGCCAGCTGGCCGGGGAGCAGCCGCCGGAAGACGCGCAGGAGGTGGAGGATCTGGCGCTGACCACGCTGGTGCCGGCGTTCATGACGTCGGAACTGAAGCGGGCCTTCCTGATCGGGTTTTATCTTTACATCCCCTTTTTGCTGATCGACGTGGTGGTCTCCTCGGCGCTGATGTCCATGGGCATGATCATGCTGCCGCCGTCCATGATCTCCATGCCGTTCAAACTTCTCCTGTTCATCACTTTGGATGGCTGGCAGCTGCTGTTCTCCACGCTGGTGCAGGGGTTCAATTAGAAAGCAAAGGAGGGAGACGCGGATGCAGCCTGTGGATATCCTGCGTGAAGGTGTTGGCGTGGCGCTGAAACTCGGCGCGCCCATGCTGATCCTGAGCATGCTTGTGGGCATTTTGGTGGCCATTTTCCAGGCGGTGACGCAGATCCACGAACAGTCCCTCTCCTTTATCCTGAAACTGATCGTGGTGGTCCTGATCCTGCTGGTGGGCGGCGGCTGGATGCTGGAAGTTCTCCAGGATTATTCCCGCTATCTGTTCACACTGATGTGAGGGTGCGGGGATGGACTGGTCGCAACTGTATCTTTACACGCTGATTTTTATGCGCACCAGCGGCTTTGTGCTGCTGAATCCGCTGTTGGGCCGGACCAGCCTGCCCAACCTGGTGCGGGCGGGCGTGGCCATGGTCCTCTCGATCTTTTTGTTCGGGGTGGTCGACCAGGCGCCCGCCGTGCCCGCGAATGTGCTGGAGTTCATGCTCCGGCTGCTGCTGGAACTGGGCGTGGGCTTTGTGCTCGGCTTTGTGATGCAGCTGTTTTTCATGGTCATCGAGGTGGGCGGCGAGGTCATCGACGGCCAGATGGGCCTGACCATGGCCCAGGTCTACGACTCCAGCAGCCAGGTGAACATGACGGTCACGGCCGCGCTGCTCAACGTGCTCATGGTCCTGACCTTTTTCGCGGAGAACGGCCATTACACCATGCTGCGCATCTTCCTGTCCTCCCAGCAGGTTGTGCCCTATGGCCAGGTGATGCTGGGGCAGCAGGCCGCTTCAGGCGTGACGGAGGTGTTCCTCTCCTGCATGATGCTGGCCGTCAAGCTGTCGCTGCCGATCCTGGCGGCGGAACTGCTGGGCGAACTGGGCATGGGCATCCTGATGAAAGCCATCCCCCAGATCAACGCCTTTGTGATCAACATCGAGTTGAAGGTCATCATCGGCCTGGTCCTGTTCTTTTTGTTTCTCACTCCCATCAGCGAATTTTTGCTGGGCGTTGAGTCGGAGATGCTCAGGACCATGAGCCGTGTCCTGACGATGACCGTCGCTCCGGGATAGCCGGCAGGAGGTGAGGCAGGGTGGCTGACGGACAGAAGACTGAAAAAGCAACACCGAAACGCCGGGAAGACGAGCGAAAAAAAGGCAACATCTTCTTCAGCAACGACGCGGTGTCGGTGGCAGTGCTGTTGTCCGGCCTGGTCACGCTGTTCCTTCTGGCGGCAAACGCCGGCACAAGCATCCAGCGCTTTCTGCGCTGGTGCATCGGGCTGGCGCTGAGCCAGCAGACGCTGCCCACGCAGGGCGACCTGCAGGAACTGCTGATCCAATTCCTCAAGGCCTTTGCGCTGGCGGCGGGCCCCCTGCTGGCGATCACGGTGGTGGCGGGCATCGCGGCCACCTTCTTCCAGACGAAAATGCTGGTTTCGGGCGAGTCGCTGCGGCCCAAATTCAGCCGGATGAACCCTTTGCAGGGGCTCAAGCGGCTGCTCTCGCTGCGCAGCCTGGTGGAGGCGCTGAAAGGTACCCTGAAGATCGGCGTGCTCCTGTACATCATCTATCACTTTCTGGCAGGCGTGATAAACGCCTTTTCCAAATATCTCTTCACCGATATCGGCACCGCCTGCGCTCATCTTCTGGACCTGGGGTTTCAGATGTCCATGCAGATCGCAGTGGCGTTCGTGGTGCTGGCCGGCGCGGATATCTTTTACCAGTGGTGGGACTATGAGCGCCAGATCCGGATGTCCAAGCAGGAGATCAAGGAAGAGTACAAGCAGATGGAGGGCGATCCCCAGGTCAAAAGCAAGATCAAGGAGATCCAGCGCAAGATCGCCCAGTCGCGCATGATGCAAAAGGTGCCTCAGGCGGATGTGGTCATCCGAAACCCCACCCACTTCGCCGTGGCCCTGCGCTACAAGCCGGACCGGGACGCCGCGCCGGTGGTGCTGGCCAAGGGGCAGGATCATCTGGCGCTGCGCATCGTGCAGCTGGCGGAGGAAAACGGCGTGGCCGTGGTGGAGAATGTGCCCCTGGCCCGCGCGCTGTACGCCACCGCCGAACTGGACCGGGAGATCCCGCCGGAACTGTACGGCGCCGTGGCCGAGGTGCTGGTATACATCTACCGTATGAACGAGGGCGCCGCCGGCGGCAGTTAAGAGAAAGCGAGCAGCAAGGTACGTTATGAAGCGAATTTTCGACAATGCCATATCCCTGATGGTAGTGGTCATCGTTCTGTTTCTGGTGATCCCGCTGTCGGCGCCCGTGCTGGACGTGTTGATCGTGGTCAACATCTCCCTGTCCATCATGATCCTGATGATCACGATGAGCATCTCGGAGGCGCTGGAGTTTTCCATCTTTCCCTCACTGCTGTTGGTGACAACGCTGTTCCGACTGGGATTGAACGTGTCCTCCACCCGCCTGATCCTGCGGGACGGCGGCCAGGCGGGCGTGGTCATCAGCGCGTTCGGCCAGCTCATCACCCAGGGCAACATCGTCATCGGCGTGCTGATCTTCCTCATCATCGTGCTGGTGCAGTTCATCGTTATCACCAAAGGCGCCGAGCGCGTGTCGGAGGTGGCCGCCCGCTTCACCCTGGACGCCATGCCCGGCAAACAGATGGCCATCGACGCGGATCTGAGTTCCGGCCTGATCGATGAAAAAGAGGCGCGGCTGCGCCGCTACAAGATCCAGAAGGAGGCGGACTTCTACGGCGCCATGGACGGCGCCACCAAGATCGTCAAGGGCGACGCCATCATGTCGCTGATCATCACCGCCATCAACTTTGTGGCCGGCCTCATCATCGGCGTGGTCCAGGGCGGCGGCGACATCCAGACGGTGCTGAACGTCTACTCCATCGCCACCATCGGCGACGGCCTGGTCTCCCAGCTGCCCGCGCTGATGATCTCCACCGCCACCGGCATGATCGTCACCCGCTCGGTGTCCGACGGCAGCCTGAACACCGACGTCATCAGCCAGTTCAGGGCGCAGCCCCGGGCCATCCTGGCCACCGGCGTGATCCTGCTGCTGCTGGCGTTGTTCCCCGGCACCCCCACGCTGCCCCTTCTGCTGGTGGGCGTGGGCCTGGCCGCCGGCGGTCTGTACGGGGAGCGGTCGCTGGAGAAGGAAAGGGCACAGCAGCCCGCGCCGGAGGCGCCCGCGGAACCCGCGCCGGAATCCCCGGCCGCGGGCGAGGCGGAGTATTTCAAGGACATCAACAACGTTTACTCGCTGCTCACGGTGGAGCCCATCGAGATGGAATTCGGCTACAGCCTGATCCCCCTGGTGGACGAAGCCAGCGGCGGCAAACTCATCAGCCGCATCGTCATCTTCCGCCGCCAGTACGCGCAGGATATGGGCTTTGTGATCCCGTCCATCCGCCTGCACGACGGCGCGGGGCTGGGCACCAACCAGTACATCATCCGCATCCGCGGTGAGGAGGTGGCCCGGGGCGAGGTGCTGGTGGATTACTACCTGGCCCTGGAGCCGGCAAACCCCACCAGCCAGATCGACGGCATCGAGGCCATCGAGCCGGCCTATGGCATCCCCTCCCGGTGGATCCTGCCGGAGAACAAGGAGATGGCGGAGATCTACGGCTACACCGTGATCACGCCGCTCACCGTGATGCTCACCCACCTGTCCGAGACCATCAAGAAGCACGCCTACGAACTGCTGGGCCGCACCGAGGTCATGCAGCTGGTGGAGCATCTGAAAAAGACCGACCCGGACCTGGTGGCGGACGCCATCCCCAACATTATCACCTACGCGGGGCTGGAAAAGGTGCTGCGGAATCTGCTCAAGGAGGGGATCCCCATCCGGGATCTGGGCCTGATCCTGGAGGCGATCGTGGATACCGGGCCCAATATCCGGGACATCGACCTCATCACCGAGCAGGTGCGCGCCCGGCTGAGCCGCACCATCAGCCGCCGCTTCTGCGAGAACGGGCAGCTGCGGGTGGTGACGCTGGACGCCGAGGTGGAGAAGAAGATCCTGGCGGCGCTCACCAAGAGCGATCAGGGCGTTTACCTGGCGCTGGGGCCGGACGTGATGCAGCAGGTCATGACCCAACTGGGCGAGCTGCGCAAAAAGTTCCAGGAACTGTCCCAGACGCCGGTGGTGCTCACCAGCCAGGTCATCCGGATCTATCTGAGCCGGCTGATCGCCCAGTTCTATCCGGACATCTATGTGCTGTCCTTCAACGAGATCACCAGCAACATCCAGATCCAGGCGATCGGGAACATCACCCTGCAGCCCCAGACGGCGCAGGTATAAAAAGGAGGCGGGAGACCCATGGAAGAGACCCGGACGGCAACGGCTGTGCGCGACGGTTCACCGTCTCCCGCCGACCGCGAACAGGCGGAAAAGCTGGATGACCGCCAGCTGCTTTTGTTGTACCGCCAGACGGGCGACCAGGAACTGAAATGGATGCTGGCCATGCGCTATACGCCTCTGGTGCGGCGCATCGCGCTGCGGGCAAGCGGCCTGTACAGCAGTTTCGCCCAGCTGGACGACATCATCCAGGAAGGCCTTTTGGTGCTGCTCAACGCGGTGGATAAGTTCGACCCGGACAAGAACGTGAAGTTCGAGACCTTTGTCTCCGCCCGGCTGCGGGGCATGATCGTCGACCTGGCCCGCCGGCAGGACTGGCTGCCCCGGCAGGTGCGGCAGAAATCGGTGCGGCTGAACCGGGCAATCGACGAGCTGGCGATCCAGCTGGGGCGGATGCCCAGGAGCGATGAGGTGGCCCAGCACCTCGGCCTCACCCGGGAACAGTACGACGCGCTGCTCTCCGAGACGGCGGTGTCCAGCCTGGTCTCCTTCGAGGCTGTGCTGGACAGCTGCGGCAACGGGAGCGAGAAATTCCTGCCGCCCGGGGAGCAGCAGAGCAGCACCGAGGAGGAGTTCCAGGAGCGGGAACTCCATCAGGTGCTGGAACAGGGCATCGCCTCCCTGCGGGACAATGAAAAAATGGTCCTGTCGCTCTATTATGAAAAGGAACTGAACATGAAGGAGATCGCGCAGGTGCTGGGGGTCAGCGCCGCCCGTGTCTCTCAGATCCACAGCCGGGCACTGCAGCGCCTGCGGGTCTACATGAAACAGTATGTGCAGGCATGATACGCCGGAAAGAAGGAATGGGTTATGACCAAGGGATTTTATCAGTTGACTTCCGGGATGCTGTCCCAGGGCAGGCGGCTGGACGTGGTGAGCAACAACATGACCAATCTGAGCACCGCCGGCTACAAGGCCGAGACCTACACCGACCGCACCTTTGAGGAGGTGCTCATCAGCCGGGTGGGCAACAAGGACAAGAGCGGCGCCACCGTGATCGGCGGCGAGAGTTACATCCTCGCCCCGGATCAGCTGTATGTGAACTACACCCAGGGCTCCATGAAGGAGACCGGCCTGTCGCTGGACTTTGCCATCCTGGGCGACGGGTTCTTTGCCATCCAGACCGACAACGGCGTGGAATACACCCGGTCGGGCAGCTTCTGCCTGGACAACGCGGGCCGGCTGTACCTGGAAGGGCACGGGCTGGTGCTGGGGGCCAACGGCCAGCCCATCACCCTCGCCACCGACCAGATCCAGGTGGACGGCAGCGGCAACATCTACACCCAGGACGGCGCCTTTCAGGGGCAGCTGGGTGTTTACACCTTTGCGGACAACGCCCAGCTGGAGAAGGGCACCAGCGGCCTGTTCCTGGCCGGCGGCCAGGCGGCGCAGGTGCAGGCGCAGCCCCGGGTGGCCTGGAAGTATGTGGAGGAGTCCAACGTGGACATGATCCAGGAGATGAGCCGGATGCTCACCGCGCAGCGGGCGCTGCAGAGCGGGGCACAGGTCCTCAAGCTGTACGATGCCCTTTTGACCAAGGCCACCACCGAAGTGGGCCGGATGTAACGGAAAGGAGCGGGAAAGATGCTGCAGGGATTTTACAGTGCCGTCACCGGCGCGCAGCAGCAGATGCTGCGCATGGATGTGCAGGCCAACAACATTTCCAATGTGAACACCAACGGGTACAAGGCCCAGGTGCCCGCGTTCCAGTCTCTGATGTACGGCATGCTGGACGGCATCGAGGGCGAACAGCTGCCCCGGGGCAGCGGCGCCTATCTGTCCGCCACCGGCACCAACCAGGCCGTCGGCTCCTACCGTCAGACGAACCGCACGCTGGACTACGCCATCGTGGGCGAGGGCTATTTCGCGCTGTATGAGCCGAGCACCGGGGAAGTGACCTACACCCGGGACGGCGCCTTCACCATGGCGGCCTTCCAGACGCAGAACGGCCCGGTGTACTATCTTTCCGACGGCGAGGGCCGTCAGGTGCTGGACGCCAACCGGCAGCCCATCCCGGTGACAGACCCCAATGTCAAACTGCCGGTGGGCGTGTTCAACATCCAGTATCAGGATGGCCTGCAGCGCACCGACAGCAGCCGCTTTGCGGTGGGCGCCAAGAACGGCACCGTCACCGCCGTCAACAGCCAGGTGGAACAGGGGCTGCTGGAGGAATCCAACGTGGACCTGGCCACCGAACTGACCCAGGTGATCGAGGCGCAGCGCTCCTACAGCTATGTGCTGAAAATGGTGCAAACGGCCGACGAGGTGGAGAGCACTGTCATCGGCCTCACCAACGGATGAATCGAGGAATAAGCTATGAAACCTGTGAAAAAGTATGAGGACCTGAATGGCCTGGAACTGGACACCATTCGGGAGATCGGCAGCATCGGCACCGGAAACGCGGCCACCGCCCTTTCCAGCATGCTGGGCTGCCCGGTCCGCATCCAGATGCCGGAAGTGAGGATCATGGGCTACAACGAGGCGATCGACTGGATCGGCGGGCCCGAGATCATCACCGCGGGCGTGCTGGTGCACATGTCCGGCGAGGTCAACGGGATCATGCTCTCGGTGCAGCAGATGGAATTTGTCAATCTGGTGCTGGAAAAGATGGTGGGGCACACCGTGGAAAGCTACGAGCAGCTGTCGGAACTGGACCGCTCGGCACTGGTGGAGGTGGGCAACATCATGATCTCCACCTTTATCAACGCCCTGTCCGGCCTGGCGGACATCACCACCCACCTGACGGTGCCCGCCTTCGCGGTGGATATGCAGGGCGCCATCCTGACGGTGCCCATGGTGGAATTCGGCGGGCAGTCAGACTACATCATGACCATCGGCGCGGACTTCATCTGCGACGGCAAGGCGGTGCCCTGCCGGCTGCTGCTCTCGCCGGATATCCTTTCACTGAACTTTTTGCTGAAGAAATTGGGTGTGCTGGATGGATAACAAGCTGATTGTAGGGATCGCGGACATGAAGATGGCCCGACAGGACGGGATGCTCATCACCTATGCGCTGGGCTCCTGCATCGGGATCTGTCTGTACGATCCGCTGATCCAGCTGGCGGCGCTGGTGCATATCATGCTGCCGCTGAACATGGAGGCGGGCCGCAAGACGCCGCTGAAATACGCGGACACCGGCATCTGTGAGACTCTGCGTCAGATGGAACTGCACGGCGGGGCCCGATCCCGCATCGTGGCCAAGATCGCCGGCGGTGCGCGGATGTTCGATGTGGCCGGCGCGGGCAATCTGGGCAACATCGGGCAGCGCAACATCGAGAGCACCCACATGATCCTGCGCCGGGAGGGCATCCGCCTGCTGCGGGAGGATGTGGGGGGCACAGTGGCCCGGACATTGTTGTTTGACGCGGCCTCCGGCCAGGCGTGCGTGCGCAGCTACGGAAAACCGGAGTTGATTTTTTAAAGGCATGATTGACTAATTGCAGAAAGCGGGGATACGGCATGGCGCAAGAAGGAAGAAGCGGGATCTTGCTGGAGACTGGCACCAACGAGATCGAGATCATGGAGTTTACCATCGACGGCAACCTCTATGGGATCAATGTGGCCAAGGTACGCGAGATCATGATGTCGGCGGAGGTCAAACCGATGCCGCACACACACCCGGCGGTGGAGGGCATCTTCAAACCCCGGGATACGGTCATCACCGTGGTGGATCTGCCCAAGTACCTCACCGGCAAGGAGCACCCTCACAAGGAGAAAGACCTGTTCATCGTGACCAATTTCAACCAGATGCATGTGGCCTTCCGGGTGGACAGCGTGGTGGGCATCAGCCGCATCTCCTGGACCGACATCCAAAAGCCGGACAGCACCATCTCCGGCGGCGAGGACGGGGTGGCCACCGGCATTGCCCAGTGCGGCGACGATCTGGTGAGCATCCTGGACTTTGAGCGGATCGTGGCGGAGATCGCCCCCGAGACCAGCATCCAGATCAGCGAGGTGGAGGCGATGGGCAAACGCCAGCGCAACACCAGCCCGGTGTGGGTGGCGGAGGACTCGGTGCTGCTCACCCGCATGATCCGCGAGTCGCTGGAAAAAGCGGGCTACACCAACCTGCGCACCTTCCCCAACGGCGCCGAGCTGTGGGACGCTCTGGAAAAGTGCGCCGAGGAGGGGAACGTGGACGATCAGGTGGCCATCATCATCACCGATCTGGAGATGCCTCAGATGGACGGCCATCGCCTGACCAAACTCATCAAGAGCAGCAAGGAGTTCAAGCAGATCCCCGTGGTGATCTTCTCCTCGCTGATCACCGAGGAGATGCGCCGCAAGGGGCGTGAAGTGGGCGCCGACGAGCAGCTGAGCAAACCGGAGATCGCTCACCTCATTGGCATTCTGGACGAACTGCTGAGCCGCAGTCGGGCAAAACGGAAAGGGGGAGCGGACCAATGAGCAGCAAATACATCGTGCGCGTGCCCATCAAGGACCGGGACAATCACATCATCGGATATGAGATCCAGTATTACGGGGAGAACCACGCCTTCGGCGGGGAGGAGAGCACGTCCAACGACTTCGCGGCGGCGGACACCATCTACAACTTCCTGACCCTCAACACCGACAAGCTGCTGCGGGGCACGCTGAACTTCATGACCTTCACCACCACCCTGCTGATGAAGAAATCCCCCCGCCTGTTCGACAAGAACGAGCTGGTCATCCAGATCGACGACAGCGTCATCATTCACCCGCTGGCCATGCACATGATCCAGCAGTACGCCCGGGAGGGCTACAAGATCGCGGTCAACGAGTTCCAGTTCGCGCCGCGCTACCTGGCCATGCTGGACAGCATCGATTACATCAAGCTGAACTTCCAGACCCTCCAGGAGCTGACGCTGAAAAACATCATCGAGATCGCCCACAGCATGAACAAGCAGTGCATCGCCGTGGGCATCGACAACGAGCAGCTCTACCAGCAGGCGCTCAAACTCAAGGTGGATGCCCTGGAAGGCACCGTCGTGGCCGAAAAGATGACCCAGAAGACCCACAACAGCGGGTATCTGCAGAGCAACTTCTTCCGGCTGATGGTGGCGGTCATCAAAGATGAACCGGACATCGACGAGATCGAGCGCATCATCTCGGTGGATGCCACCCTCACCTACGGCCTTTTGCGCATCGCCAACTCCCGTTATTTCTCCCTGCGCAGCAAAGTGACCACCGTGCGGCAGGCCATCATGACCATCGGCCTGAACGAGCTCAAGCAGTGGGTCTACCTGCTCAGCGCCAGCAACGCGGAGAACCAGATGGACGAGGGCGCCGAAGAGTTCCTGCGCCTGTCGCTGATGCGGGCCAACTTTTGCAGCAGCCTGATGAACTACGCCAAGGATATGCCCATCACCAAGTCGGACGCGTATCTGATGGGCATGTTCTCCACCCTCAATTACCTGATCGACGCGCCGCTGGAGGAGATCCTCCAGCCGATCCCCGTCTGCCAGGAAGTGAAGGACGCCCTGCTGCACCACACCGGCCGCTGCGGCATGCTCTACGACCTGGCCCTGTGCTACGAGCGGGCGGACTGGACGCAGATCGACAGCCTCGCGGAGGAACTGCACATTCAGACCAACCTGCTTACCAGCCTGTACTTCAGCTGCATGGAGGATGTGAACCGCATCTGGGATGAGATCACCCAGGCGTCCGCCAGCCGGAAAGAGGCAGCGAAGGAAGCGGAAGCGGCCAAGGAGACTGAATCAGCCAAGGAGACCCCGGCGCAATGAGCAAACCGGGGTGCCCCGCCTGAAACGCAAAGAAACGAATGGGGGTCTGCCCTGCCGGCGTTTTCGCCGTGGGCAGGCCCCTCGTGCGCATTGCGGGGAAAACCAGCCAAAGTCGAAGCCAGAAAGGGGCAGAGGGCATTGGAGCCGGAAAACAAAAAAGTGATGCGTGAACAGCTGGAAGTGCTGAACCTTCTGGGCGACAGCGGCAACGATTATCTGTTCCTGTGGGACCTTGCATCCGGGCGCGTGTATTTTGCCGGGAACATCTGGCAGCGGTACGACCTGCCCAAAAACGAAGACGGCGGGTGCACCATGGACGACTGGTACAGGATCGTCTATAAAAACGACCTGCCCGCGCTGCGCCGGGAACTCAAGCTTGTCCGCCAGGGCAAGGCTGCCCGGTACAACAACGAATACCGTCTGGTGGACCGGGAGGGCAACCGCGTCTGGGTGAACTGCCGGGGCAGATGCCAGCTGGATGAACAGGGAAAACCGATCGCCCTGATCGGCCGTGTGTCCGACACGGCGCTGGAGCGGATGGTGGATCAGCTGACCGGCGCGTTCAATGCCACCCGGCTGACCGAAGACATGGACCGCATCCTTGCGTCGGAGATCCCCTGTTACCTGCTTCTCATGGGGGTGGACAATCTCAAGCACATCAACCTGCACTATGGGCGGGACTACGGCAGCCGCATCCTCTGCATGATCGCCGACACGCTGGAAGAACTTGTGGGGGTGGGCCTGCGCATCTACCGGGTCAACGGCGACTGTTTCGCGGCCAATCTGCCGGTGGAGGATCAGGCCGTGGTGGAGGACATCTATCGGAAACTTTGCGCGCGCATGGCGGAGTACTGCACACTGTCCGCCGGCGTGGTGTCCTACACCGGCCATCAGAATGTGGACAGCAGCGTTCTGTACCAGTATGCCGAGGAAACGCTGGACAAGGCCAAGCGGATGGGCAAAAACACCCTCGCGGTCTTCTCCCAGAAAGATTATGAGGAGAAACTCTCCACGGTGGAACTGCAGGAGGAACTGCGCCGAAGCGTGCAGGAGGGCTTTTCCGGCTTTTCCGTGTACTATCAGCCCCAGATCCGCACTGGCACCTATGAGCTGTTCGGCATGGAAGCGCTGCTGCGCTACCGGTCGCCCGCGCGGGGGCCGCTGAGCCCGGTGGAGTTCATCCCGGTCCTGGAACAGACGGGTCTGATCTGCCAGGTGGGGCTGTGGACGCTGAAAACGGCGATGGAGCAGTGCAGGATCTGGCGGAAAAACGTCGGGGAACTGCACGTCAGCGTCAACGTGTCCTATGTGCAGCTGAGCCAGGAGAACATTGAGGAGCAGGTGCTGGAACTTTTGTCAGACAGCGGCCTGCCGGGCGACGCGCTGACGCTGGAAGTCACCGAGAGCATGCAGCTGCAGGATTATTCCCGCTTCAACCGGCTGTTTTACCGCTGGAAACAGGCGGGCATCGAGATCTCGGTGGACGACTTCGGCACCGGCTATTCCAGCCTGGGATATCTGAAGAACCTGAACATCGACGAGATCAAGATCGACCGCTGCTTTGTGCGCGGCATCCAGTACAGCGCCTATAACTATCGCCTGCTCAGCAACATGCTGGAACTGGCCCGCTCCTCCCAGATCCGGGTGTGCTGTGAAGGGGTGGAGACCAGGGAAGAACTGGCCGCGCTGGAAGAATTGGGCCCGGACATCCTGCAGGGCTACCTGTTTGACAAGCCCCTTTCCGCAGCGGACTTTGCGCGAAACTACATCGAAGAGGGCACCGAGACATACAAAAGCAGCGCCGCCGTGCGCGAGGGGCTTCGGCAGGTGAAGTGGAGCGAGGAGCAGCTGCCCCGGGAGTTCCACGCCACCGCCGAGACAATGGACAACATTATGGGCGCGCTGGACGAGATCGTCTATGTCAGCGACCCCAAGACCTATGAATTGTATTATCTCAACCCGGCGGGCCGGCAGCTGACCGGCGTGTTTGATTACAACGGCCAGAAGTGCTACAAGGTGCTGCAGGGAAAGGACGATCCCTGTGAGTTCTGCACCAACAGCCTGCTGAACCGGGACCGCTTTTACTTCTGGGAGCTGGAGAACAAAAAGCTGAAACGGCATTTCCTGCTGAAGGATAAGCTGATCCCCTGGCAGGGCAAGCTGGCCCGCCTGGAACTGGCGGTGGACATCACCGAACGGGAAGTGCTCAGCCGGTCGGTGCGGGAAAAGCTGGATTTCGCGGAAAATGTGCTGGCCTGTGCCAAGGTGCTGGCGCAGGAGCCGGACATGAACCGGGCCACAAGGCAGATGCTGGCCTCGGTGGCGGAATTCTACCAGTCCGACCGGGCATACCTCTTTGAGCCCATCTCCATTTCCGAGGGACTGTGGAGCAACACCTGCGAGTGGTGCCGCGAGGGCGTTGCCCCGGAGCAGGCCAACCAGCAAAGGGTGCCCGCCATGGGCATGCAGCGCTGGATGGACCTCTTTGAAAAGGATACCTCGGTCATCGTTCCCAACGTGGAGGAACTGCGGGATGCGGATCCGAGCGAGTACAAGCGTCTGCACAGCCAGGGGGTCAGCCGGCTCATCGCCACCCCCATCCACAGCGAGGGGAAACTGGTGGGTTTCCTGGGGGTGGACAACCCCCGCCACTGTGTGCGGGACGATTCCATGATCCGCACCCTGTCGCTGTTCGTGGGGGATCGTTTCAGCAAAAACGAGACGGAGGAACGCCTGGGCGAATTGCTGGATCTCCACTACCGGGACGTCCTGAAGGACACCAACGTGGGGCTCTGGTTCATCCGGATGGATCCCAACGCCAACCGCCGGGAGATGTTCGCGGATGAGACCATGCGCCGCGTGCTGGGGATCGAGGGCGCCCTGTCGCCCCAAAAGTGCTACGAACACTGGTACAGCCGTGTCCACGAGAGCTACCGCGCGTACGTCAACCAGGCGGTTGAACAGATGCTCTATTCCGACCGGCCGGTGGAACTGGAATATCCCTGGCAACATCCCACCCGGGGCGAAGTGGTGGTGCGCTGCACCGGCATCCGCACAGCGGACACCGACCACATGATCTGCCTGGAGGGATACCATCGCATCGTCTCCGATATAGAGCGCCCGCAGTTTTTGCCTTCCCCCGCCAAGAGCGAGGTGTTCGAGTTCTGCGAGCGCAAAAAGGCGGCCTTTTTCCACACCGACAGAACTCTGCTGGCGGGGGAGGAAAAACACGAGGAAAACTTCCCGGAATGCTGGTTGCGGGAGAAGATCGTGCACCCCCATTTCGCCGAAAAATTCGCGGCCCTTTTCCGGAACGTGCCCCAAAACAAGGATGTGGACGGCATGGAACTGCTGATGCGCACCAAGCAGGGCACCTACGAGTGGTTCCAGCTTTCCACCCGCCACATGGGCGAGGAAGAACCGTACAGCGACACCATTCTCGTGCTGCTGGACACCGCGAACCGGGAGCGGGTGTTGCAGCTGGAAAATATGCGGATCCGTGAATTCTATCAGGCGAGCCTGAGCGAGGCCATCGCCTACGCGGAGGTGGATCTGGAGAGCGACACCCTGAAATCCGCGGGTGGATTGTGGGCCGGCTACGAACAGAAGTTCAGCGGCAGCGGAAAGAGCCTTTTGCGCTTCATGGAGGAGGCGGCCGCCAGCGATGTGCGCATCGGCCGGAACATGAAGAACCTGGAGAAGGCGGACAGCTGGAAGGCCCTGCTTGCCGGTGACGCCGTTACCCGGCGTTTTCGCTACCAGCGCCGGATCGATGGCGAGTGGCGCTGGACGGAACTGGTGGCGCACAGCTTTCGGGAGCAATGCACCGAAACCTCCTACGCGCTGTTGTACCTCAAGGACATCGACGCCCAGGTCCGCAAGGAGCAGGCGCAGAAGGAAGCGGCCAACCGCGACCCGCTGACGGGCGTTTTGAACCGGAATGCCTTTGAGTCCGCCGTGCGGGAGTACATGGAAGCCCCGGAGAGCCAGCGGCGGGGCGCGATGATCCTGCTGGACATCGACAACTTCAAAAATGTCAATGACCGGCTGGGCCACCCGGAAGGCGACAACGTCCTGCGGTATGTTACCAAGCTGCTCACCGCGACCTTCCGCCAGCAGGATGTGATCGGGCGTCTGGGCGGCGACGAATTTGTGGTGTTTGTGCAGGGCGCCATCACCCGGGAGATCCTGGATCAGCGCATGGAGCGCTTTAACGCGGCGCTGGGGGCGTATCCCAAAACGCCCATCAGCTGCAGCGCGGGGATCCTGTTTGTGCGCAGCGAAGGATTTTCCTACACCCGGGCCGTTCTCCTGTCGGACAAGGCCCTGTACGACAGCAAACAAAAGGGCAAACACCGGCACACCTACGCCGATCCCAACGGGACCGGCAGCCGGCAGGGATGAGCCCGCAGCCGGCCGGCGCTTCAGACGGCAGGGGGCCTGCGGCGCGCGGCTCCAGGCGAAGCCGCGCGCGTTAAGCGTCCGGCCCCCAATTGTGATCACACATCCTTATCGAAAGGGAGGCACAAAGCGGTGGAGAAAAACGAAACCGGGATCGGCCATTTGGTGAGCTTTTTCGAGGACCTGGATGAGATGGTCTATATCTCCGACCGGGAGACCAACGAACTGCTCTACATGAACCGGCATCTGCGCAATTCCCTGGGATACGGCAGCGGAGAGGAATACAAAGGGAAAAAATGCTATGAGGTGCTGCAGGGCGGCAAGGCCCCCTGTGTGTTCTGTACCAATCAATCGCTGCAAGAGGGAAAATTCCTTTCCTGGACCCACAAAAATCCGGTGCTCAACAAACGGTATCTCATCAAGGATACCTTTATGACCAGCGGCGAAAGACAATATCGGATCGAGATCGCCATCGACGTGGATTCCGAGGTCGTCTGCAATACGCCCTATTACTACGCCCGCAGCGAGACCATCCTCAACGAGTGCCTGCAGCGCGTCTTTTCCACCACAGACCCGGAGGAAGGGTTGGAAAAGGTGCTGGAATACCTGGGGGAGACCTTCCGGTGCGACCGGGTCTATGTGTTTGAACTCCGCGAAGACGACCAGATGGACAACACCTACGAGTGGTGCGCGCAGGATGTGATGCCGCAAAAGGACATCCTGCAAAGGATGCCCACCGCCGATTTCGACTGGTGGATCCGGCTTTTCAAGCTGAACAAGGTTTTGCTGATCGAAGACCTGGAGAAGATACGCGCCCAGTACCCGGTGGCCTACGCCATCCTCAAGCCCCAGAACATCTCTGCGCTGGCGGCAGGGCCGGTGAGCTCGGAGGGAAAGGTCGTGGGCTTTTTGGGGATGGACAACCCCAGCCGGGATATGATGACCCTGCTGCCCGCCCTCCTGAACGTGATCGGCTGCTTTGTGGCGGCGCTGCTGCGGCAGAGAGACCTGCTGAACCGGCTGAACGTGCTCAGCTTTCACGACCCTCTCACCGGGGTTTACAACCGCAACGCCCTGTCGGAGCACAGCGTCCGCTGTCAAAATCAGCTCAGCGCCGGCGTGATCTACTGTGACATCACCGGGCTCAAGCAGACCAACGATTCCCGGGGGCACAACGCGGGGGACCAGCTGATCCGCCATTGCAGCGACCTGCTGCGGGACACGCTGGAAACCCCCTGGATCTACCGCTCGGGCGGCGATGAGTTCGTGGCGGTGTTCTGTGACTGCGACGAGGAGACCTTCCGCCGGAATGTGAGCGCCCTGCACGAACGCATCCGGAAAGATGAGTGCCATATTGCGGTGGGGTATGCGTGGTCGGACCGGAAACCCTTCAGTCTGGACGCGCTCATCTCCCAGGCCGACCGGGTCATGTACCAGGACAAGCGGGAGTACTACGCCGCCAACAACCTTGTTCCCGGGGTGGACCGCAGGCGGCCCGGCGGAATGGAACTGCGGGAAGAGGAACAGAACAGTCGTCTGGGACATTTCCTGCGGGAGACATACCACGACGTTGTGTTCATGTTCGACTCGGTCTCCCGCCAGAATACCATGACCTATTTCTATTTTGGGGATACCCAGCGGGATTTGTATTATATTTCCGACAACATGCGGGATGAGTTCGGCTTTTCCGGCAATGTGGTCTCCGGCCTGCTGGACGAGTGGTCCAAGCGGATCAGCCTTCCTCAGCATCGGCAGCTGCACCGGAAAAAGATGCAGGAGCTGATGACCCGCAAGGAAATGGTGTACGACCTGCGCTACCAGGTGAAAAACGCGGCGGGGGAGAACATCTGGGTGCGCTGCTACGCCATGCTCAAGTGGAATGCCGACAAGACAAAGCCGCTGTTCTTCTCCGGCAGGATCACCCGCCAGGATGACGCCTTCGTGGTGGATCCGGTCACAAATTTCCCCCGGGCTTCCGCCATGCCCGCCCCCGATCCGCACCAGGCGACGAAATGTCTTGCCATCGGGTTCTGCCTGAACAGCGTCAGCGCGCTGAACAGTACGCGCGGGCGAAATTACAGCGACCGCATGATCCGCAGCATTGCCGACGAACTGACCGCAAAACTGTCGGATAAAATGTCTTTTTATCGTCTGGAGGGGCTGCGGTTCATCGGCCTGACAGAGGAAAACTGCTCCGGGGAAAAGGAGGAACTGGTGGGGTATATCCGCGCCATCGTGGACAATGAATACCGCGCCAGAGGGCTTTCCGTTCATCATCCCTGTTCCTTCGCACTGATGGAATACCCCCAGCCGAGCCTCTCCTTCACCGATTTCCTGGAAAATATGGTGTCCCTCATCAAGGTGGCCAAGCGTGATTCCCGGCAGACGTACATCGAGGATTCCAGCACAAACATCGAAAAGATCCGGCAGATCTCCAACATGAAACTGACGCTGAGTTACGATGTGCTGCAGGAGATGGAGAATTTCCGCATTGTGGTGCAGCCTGTGGTGAGGGCGGCAAGCGGATCGGTGGTGGGCGGCGAGGTGCTGCTGCGGTGGACCTTTGAGGGCGAGGACGTCCCTCCAAGCACCTTTATCCCCATGCTGGAGAACGAGCACCTGATCCAGATCGCCGGACGTTGGGTGTTCGAACAGGCGGTGCGCACCTGCATGCGGCTGGTGGCCTGTGTCCCGGATTTTTACCTCACCTTCAACGTGAGCCTGTACCAGCTTTCCGACGGCCAGTTCACAGATTTCATGCGAAGGACACTGGAGAAATACCATCTGGACGGTTCCCACCTGATCGCGGAAATGACCGAGAGCTTCATGGACGAACAGCCGGAAAAGCTGCGTCGCTTTGTGGAGGACTGCAAATCCATGGGCGTGCAGATCGCGCTGGACGATTTCGGCAGCGGCTACTCCTCCCTGCGGATGCTTCTGCAATATCCCTCCAACATGATCAAGCTGGACCGGTCGCTGCTGGCGGAGATGACCGAATCCGAGGACAAGATGAACTTCATCTCCAGCATCGTGTACGCCTGCCACCGGTTTGGCAAAAAGGTGTGCATGGAAGGGGTGGAGACCCATGTGCAGAACGATCTCATCAAGGAGGCCGGCTGCGACATGATCCAGGGATATTTTTACTATCACCCCATGGAAGTGGAAGACCTGTACCGGCTGGTGTCCTCCGGGGAATCTCCCGTGCAGGATTGACCGCACAGCCCTGGCGCGGTGTGCTCACCGCCCGGAACAAACCGATATGACCCCGGCGGCCCCCCTGGCGCGGAAAGACCAATGCACCAGGGGGGCCGCCGTGTCCGGAGGGCGATGGGGGCAGGCAGGTGTTTCCAGCGGCCGCCCCCTTGTGCGGACCGCATTATTTTTGTACAATGGTCTGCGGCGCGCCCCGCGCCCGGCGGAACGGCGCGCTCATCAAACGCAAGGAGAACAAGATGGAACTGACCTTTGCCCTGCGGGGCAACATCCTTTATACACCTGCCTGCGGCCGGCTGGAACTGCGGCCGCAGCAATACCTGGTCTGTGAGAAGGAGCTCGTGGCGGGCATTTTTACAGAATTGCCCGAACGATTCCGGGGCATTCCCCTGCACGACCATGGCGATCGGCTCATCCTGCCCGGCCTGGTGGATCTGCACGTCCATGCCAGCCAGTACGCCTACCGGGGCCTGGGGATGGACATGGAACTGCTGGACTGGCTGGAACAAAACGCCTTTCCGGAGGAGGCGCGCTTTGCCGGCATGGACTATGCGGATGCCGCCTACCGGGTCTTTGCCGAGGAACTCACCCGCAGCGCCACCACCCGGGCCTGCGTTTTTGCCACGGTGCACCGGCCCGCCACCCTGCGGCTGATGGAACTGCTGGAAAAGGCCGGCCTGCGGGGGTTCGTGGGCAAGCTGAACATGGACTCCAACTGCCCGGACTATCTGCGGGAAACAACAGAGGGCTCACTGGCCGAGACCCGCCGCTGGCTGGAGGAGAGCGCCGGATTTTCCGGCGTGCGCCCGGCCATCACCCCCCGCTTCATTCCCAGCTGCTCCCAGCGGCTGATGGACGGCCTGGGGCAGCTGCGGCGGGAATACGGCGCCGCGATGCAGTCCCACCTGTCGGAGAACCTGTCCGAGATCGCCTGGGTCCGGCAGCTGCGCCCCGCAGCCCCTTTCTATGGCGCGGCGTATGCGCAGCCGGGGCTGTTCGGCGGCGAATGCCCCACCGTGATGGCCCATTGCATCTGGAGCGGCGAGGAGGAGCGGGCGCTGATGAAGGAGCGGGGCGTGTTCCTCGCCCACTGTCCCCAGTCCAACATGAACGTGTCCTCCGGCATCGCCCCCGTGCGCGTCTGGCTGCGGGAAGGGCAGAAGGCGGGCCTGGGCAGCGATGTGGCCGGCGGCGCCCATCTGTCCATCTTCCGCGCCATGACCGACGCCATCCAGTGTTCCAAACTGCGCTGGCGCCTGGTGGACGACAGCCTGCCCGCCCTCACCCTGCCGGAAGCGCTCTATCTCGCCACCAAGGGCGGCGGGGCCTTCTTCGGCAAGGTGGGCAGCTTTGAGCCCGGCTATGAATTTGACGCGATCGTCATGGACGACGCCGGCCTGCCCACCACCCGGCAGTGCACCCTGGCCGAGCGGCTGGAGCGGGTGGTGTGGCTCTCCGACGGGCTGCCTCTGGCAAAATATGTGGCGGGACGCCGGCTCTTCTGAAGCCCCGGGCGCTGTCTTGCGGCCCACCGGCGGGGGCGGGAAGGGGGCGCGGTCGACGACCCGCCGGCAGCGTACAAGATTTTCATGCCCCTTTCGGCAGACAAGGCCCGCGCTTTGTGGTATCCTTGAAGGGACCGAAACAACCGCTCCCGCCCATGCCGGCGGGGCGGGCCGATAAAGGAGAACGCCCATGAACATCGCCCTCATCCTGGGAATGCTGCTGGTCTACACCGCCGCCCAGTGCCTGCTCATCCGAAAAGCCTGTTCGCCGAAAAAAAGTTATCTGGCGGAAAAGATCCTGTGCAGCCTGCTCTTTGTGGCGGTGGCCGCCGTTTCGGCGCGGGTGGGCAGCCGGCCGGAGGCGTTCGTGCATCTTGCGCCGGCCTTCGGCTGCTGTGTCGTGGGCGATGTGCTGCTGGCGATCTACAACCGGCGCCGCCGCCTGCCCTGGTTCGTGGCCGGAGGAGTGTGCTTTCTGGCAGGGCACGGGCTGTTCGTCTGGGGCCTGTGCCGCCTGCAGCCCGTGAGCTGGCCGGTGCCGGTCGCGGCGGTGGCCGGGGCGCTGGGCGTGCTGGCCCTGAGCCGGCTGCCCGGGATGCGCTTTGGACGCCTGCTGCCCATGGCGGCGATCTATGCGTCCTTCGTGTCCGCCTTTCTGGGCAAGGGGTTCCAGCTGGCCCTGGGCCTGGGCCAGCCCTGGTGCTTCTTGGTGCTGGCGGGCGCGGCGCTGTTCTGGGTGTCGGACCTGCTGATTTTGTTTTTGTATTTCTACCGCACCTCCCATCCGGCGGTCCACGCCGCCAACCTGGCCACTTATTATTACGGGATGTTCCTGCTGGGGCTGAGCCTCGGCTTTTGACCGGCGGCCCGGAGGGCCGCAAAGCCACGGGCCCGCGAAAAGCGGCGCTCCCGGCGGGTTGATCCGCCGGGAGCGCCGCTTTTTATGCAAAGAAAAATTTACCCTTCAGCCTGCCCGCAGCGGGCAAAGGCGTCTTCCAACGCCGCGCCGCCCTCCGGAAACGCCAGTTCAAAGGCTTCCCGGGCGGCGGGGGCCAGGGGCGCGAACTCCGCTTCAAGGCCCGCCCACCGGGGCACAAGGATCGTTACCTCGGCCACTTCCCGGGCGACCTTTTCGAGGAGCTGATCGCTGTTCATGCGCACCAGCCCCATCAGCAGGGTGCCGTAGCTGCCCCGGGCGCAGGTGCTCAGGTACAGCCGCACGGCGTGCACCAGTTCCCGGTGCAGCAGTGCCTGCGCATCTCCGCCGCCCTCCGGCCGCAGCAGCGGGGCCAGCCGCCCCAGTTCCCGGGCGGCGGCCCGCGCTCGATGGGGGCCTGCCTTGCGCCAGTGGTCCAGGGTCAGCCAAAGGGCAATGTACCGGTCCGCCGGAGGCGCGTTCCGCCGGGGGCGCGTGTAGCGCCTTTCCCACAAAAGGCGCCGCAGTTCGTTCTCCGCCGTGTCCCCCTCGCCGGCGGCCAGGGCCTCTTCCAGCAGCTGCCGGCGGGTTTCGGGGTCAAACTCTTCATAATACCGCTCAGGCCAGGCGGTGCGGGTCTGTGTCGTCATGGCAAATCCTCCCCGCGGCGCGGGCTGCGTTTGGCCGTCCGCACAGCCGCGTTTCTCTGCATAAAGTATCCCACGCGGCGCAAAGAATGTCAATTGCCGGAAAAACCCCAAAAGACACCGTGCCCGCCCAGCCGTGCTTCCTTTGCTGCGCGCTGCCAGTATTTTCCCTTGACAAGGCGAGGGGAAATGTGCTATCCTGTATTGCGGTTAGCGAAAGCTAACTTTTTTCTCGACAGAGAGTTAGATATAACTAACAATGCGCCGCGCGGCGCAGGGGGAGAGGGATATGATCGACAGACGGCTGATCGGCATGGTCGGCGAGAGCAAAAAATACATTGCGGCGGGGGTGGCCTTCCAGTGGGTGTCACTGGCGGCGAACATCCTGCTCACCGGGGCAGTCTGCCGCCTGTTGGCGGCCCTCTGGATGAAAACGGCCACGACCGCCGATCTGCTGGCGCTGGGGCTGCTGGCCGCCGCGGTGCTGGCGGTGCGTTTCGGCTGCACCCTGGCCGCCGCGAATATGAGTTGGCGCGCCAGCAAAGCGGCCAAGGCAACATTGCGCCGGCGCATCTACGAAAAGCTGCTGCGGCTGGGCACGGCGGGCCGTGGGCAGCTGCGCACCAGCGAGGCGGTACAGGTGGCGGTGGAAGGGGTGGACCAGCTGGAGGTCTACTTCGGCCAGTATCTGCCCCAGTTTATCTACGCCATGCTGGCGCCGCTGACCCTCTTCGCGGTGCTGGCCCCGGTGGATGCGGTGAGCGCGGCGGTGCTGCTGGTGTGCGTGCCGCTGATCCCGGTATCCATCGCGGCGGTCCAGACCTGGGCCAAAAAGCTGCTGGGCCGTTACTGGGGGCAGTACACCGCTCTGGGCGACACCTTTCTGGAGAATCTGCAGGGGCTCACCACCCTGAAAATTTACGGCGCGGACGCGCAAAAGCACGCCGAGATGAACCGGCAGGCGGAACAGTTCCGCCGCATCACCATGAAGGTGCTCACCATGCAGCTGAACTCCATCACGATCATGGACCTGATCGCCTACGGCGGTGCGGCGGCGGGCATGGCCCTGGCGGTGGGCCGCTTTGCCGCGGGCAGGGTGAGCCTGGCGGGGGCGCTGTTCATCATCCTGCTGGCGGCGGAGTTCTTTTTGCCCATGCGACTGCTGGGCAGTTTTTTCCATGTGGCCATGAACGGCATGGCCGCGGCCAAGCGCATCTTCCGCCTGCTGGACCTGCCGGAGCCCCGGGCGGGCGGCGCGGCCGCCCCCGCCGACTGCACCCTCCGGCTGCGGGATGTGGACTTTGCCTATGAGCCGGATCGGCCGGTGCTGCAAAACGTCTCCATGACCTTTCCCGCCGGCGGCTTCTGTGCGGTGGTGGGCGAGTCGGGCTGCGGCAAGTCCACCGTGGCCGCGCTGCTCACCGGCCGCCGCCCTGCCGACGGGGGCGACGTCACGCTGGGCGGGCAGCCCCTCGCGGACATCGACGAGGCCGGTCTGGCGCGCAGCATCACCTACATCTCCCACAACAGTTACCTGTTCAAAGGCACCGTGGCGGAAAACCTGCGCATGGCCCGGCCCGACGCGCCGGACGATGCCCTGTGGCAGGCGCTGGAGCAGGTGAATCTGGCGGACTTTGTGCGCGGTGAGGGCGGGCTGGACGCCCCGGTGGCGGAGAAGGGGGCAAACCTCTCCGGCGGCCAGTGCCAGCGCCTCGCGCTGGCCCGGGCCCTTCTGCACGACAGCCCCGTCTACATCTTTGACGAGGCCACCTCCAACATCGACGTGGAGAGCGAGAATGACATCATGGCCCGCATCACCGCGCTGGCAAAGACCAAAACGGTCATTCTCATTTCTCACCGGCTGGCCAACGTGGTCGGGGCCGACCGGCTCTTTGTGATGGAGGGCGGCCGGGTGGCGGAAGAGGGCAGCCACGAAAAATTGCTGGAACAGGGCGGGGTCTACGCCCGCCTGTGGAACGCCCAGCAGGAACTGGAACACTACGGCAGGGAGGACGCGGTATGAAAAAACAGAGAAGCGGCCTGGCCGTCATGGCCCGGCTCATCGGCCTGGTAAGGCCCCTGACGGGGTATATGCTACTGGCCGTCCTGATGGGGCTGGCGGGCCATCTGTGCGCCTCCTTCATCACCATCTTCGGGGCGTTCGGCCTGGTGCGGGCGCTGGGGCTGGGAGGCCCGCTGCCCCTGCCCGCCCTCTTTGCCGGCGCGGCGGGCATGGCTCTGGCCCGGGGCCTGCTGCGCTACGGCGAGCAGGCGTGCAACCACTTCATTGCCTTCAAGCTGCTGGCCCTGCTGCGGGACAAGGTGTTCGCCGCCCTGCGCCGCCTGGCCCCCGCCAGGCTGGACGGGCGGGACAAGGGCGACCTGATCGCGGTCATCACCAGCGACATCGAGCTGCTGGAGGTGTTCTATGCCCACACCATCTCCCCGGCGGCCATCGCGCTGCTGTTCTCGGCCGGCATGGCGGCGTTCATCGGCGCGGTGCACCCGTTGCTGGGAGCCATCGCCCTGGCCGCCTACCTCACGGTGGGGCTGCTGGTTCCGCTGGCCACCAGCAGGGCCGCCGGCGGCGCGGGCGCGGACTTCCGCCGCCGGTCGGGAGAGCTCTCCGCCTTCGTGCTGGACAGCCTGCGGGGCCTGCCCGAGATCCTGCAGTACGGCGCGGGCGGCCGACGCCTGGCGGAGATGGAGCGCCGCACCGGGGAACTGGCGGCCCACGAGGGCCGGATGAAGCGCACGGCGGCGCTGAACGCCGCTGTCACCAACACACTTATCCTTGCCTTCGATCTGGCGATGCTCTGCGCGGCGGCGCTGCTGTGCATGGCCGGCCGGCTGGATTTTGCCGACGGGGCGGTGGCCACCGTGGCGCTGATGAGTTCCTTCGGCCCGGCGGTGGCGCTGGCGAACCTGGGCGCGGGGCTGCAAAATACCTTTGCCGCCGGCAACCGGGTGCTGGACATCCTGGAGGAGACCCCCGTCACCGCCGAGGTGGAGGGCCGCCCCGCCACCGCCTTCTCCGGCGCGCGGGTGGAGGATGTGACCTTCCGCTACGGCGACGAGGCGGTGCTGGACGGCCTTTCCCTGGAAGTGCCCGAAAACAGCGTCGTGGGCATCGCGGGCCGCAGCGGCAGCGGCAAGTCCACCCTGCTCAAGCTGCTGATGCGCTTCTGGCAGGCGCAGCAGGGGAGGGTGGAGATCTCCGGCCGGCCCATCGACGGGGTGAACACCGCCGACCTGCGGGCCATGGAGGCCTACGTCACCCAGGAGACCCACCTCTTCCGGGATTCCATCCGTGCCAACCTGCGGCTGGCAAAGCCCGACGCCACCGACGCCGAGATCGAGGACGCCTGCAAAAAGGCCTCGGTGCATGAATTTATCCAAAGCCTGCCCCAAGGCTACGATACCCCGGTGGGCGAGCTGGGGGAGACCCTCTCCGGCGGCGAGCGGCAGCGGCTGGGGCTGGCCCGGGCCTTTCTGCACGGCGCGCCCTTCCTTTTGCTGGACGAGCCCACCAGCAATCTGGACAGCCTGAACGAGGCGGTGATCCTGCGGGCGCTGGGGCGGGAGAGCGGGGACAGAACGGTGGTGCTGGTGAGCCACCGGCGCAGCACCCTGCGCATCGCCGACCGGGTGGTGAGCGTGGAGCACGGGAGGTTGAGCTGATGGACACCGCGAGCAAACGGCAGCGGGAAAAGCGGGTGGTGGAGGCGATGATTGCCCTCTACTGCCGCAAAAAGCACGGCGACCGGGGCGGCCTTTGCCCCGACTGCGCGGCCCTGCTGGAGTACGCCCGCCAGCGCAGCGAGGCCTGCCCCTTCATGGAGACCAAGACCTTCTGCTCCAACTGCAAGGTCCACTGCTACCGCCCGGAGATGCGGCAGAAGATACGGGATGTCATGCGGTTTTCCGGGCCCCGGATGCTGCTGGCCCACCCGGTGCTGGCGGTGCGGCACCTCATCGAGAGCCGCAAAGAGAAAAAACGACAGGAGTGCATGGGATGAAACTGAAAAAAGCGATGTATCTGTGCCTGGGCTTTCTGGGCCTTGGACTGGGGGCGGTGGGGGCGGTGCTGCCCCTGCTGCCCGCCTTCCCGTTCCTTTTGCTGGCCGCTTTCGGCTTTGGCAAAAGCAGCGAAAGGCTAAACGCCTGGTTCAAAAATACCCGCCTTTACCGGGAGAACCTGGCCGACTATGTGGCGGGCAAGGGCATGACCCGCAAGACCAAGATCCGGGTGATGGTCACGGTGACCGCTTTGATGGCGGTGGGCTTTGCCATGATGCACGCCGTGGTCGCAGGCCGCATCGTGCTGGGCGGCGTGTGGGTGTTCCACATCCTCTACTTCACCTTCGGGGTGCGCACCATCCCCGCAGGGGAGGCCGCCCGGGATTGATTTCCCGCGGCAGTGTGTTACAATAGGGGCAGAAACTCGCCGGCCGCAGCGCCGGAAAAGGAGCGATGTCCATGCCCATTCTCAAGCTGATGCCCGCCTGCAAGGATTACCTGTGGGGCGGCAGCAAACTGCGGGAGGAATACAACATCCGGTCCGACCTGGAGCCGCTGGCGGAGGCGTGGGTGCTCTCCTGCCACAAGGACGGCCCCAGCACGGTGGCCAACGGCCCCGACGCGGGCCTGACCCTGCCCGCCTACATCGAAAAGCACGGCAAAGAGGTGCTGGGCGCCAACTGCGCCCGGTTTGAGGAGTTTCCCATCCTGACCAAGTTCATCGACGCCAAGGGGGATCTGTCCATCCAGGTACACCCGGACAACGCCTATGCCCTGGCCCACGAGGGGCAGTTCGGCAAGACCGAGATGTGGTATGTGCTGGAGGCGGAGCCGGGCGCCTTTCTCTACTACGGTTTCAAGCACCCCATCACCAAAGAGGAGTACAAAGCACGCATCGAGAACAACACCCTGACCGAGGTGCTCAACGCCGCTCCGGTGCACCGGGGGGATGTGTTCTTCATCCCGGCGGGCACCCTGCACGCCATCTGCAAGGGCATTGTGATCGCCGAGATCCAGCAGAATTCCAACGTCACCTATCGGGTGTATGATTACGGCCGCCTGGGCGCGGACGGCAAGCCCCGGCAGCTGCATGTGGAGCAGGCGCTGGAGGTGACCCGGTGCGTCCCGCCAAGTCCCCAGGATTTCGGCGGCCATCTGGCGGCCTGCGAGTATTTCACGGCGGACCTGGCCCGGGGCGGCGCCGAAGGCATGTGCGATGAAAGTTCTTTCACCAGCCTGCTCATCACCGACGGCGCGGGCGCGCTCGCCTGCGGCGGCGAGGAACTGGCAGTGCGCAAGGGCGACAGCCTCTTTCTGCCCGCCGGCAGCGGCGAATGGAAGCTTACCGGCGCCATTTCGGCACTGGTGTGCCGGGTGCCGCCCCGGCATTGAGCCAGGTCTGGGCAAAATTTCAACATCCCACACGAAAGCCCCGCGAGATTTTCGCGGGGCTTTCGAATGTTTATACAGAAATTTCACAAAGAGACGGGATGTTGCACAAAAGATTTTTAACACTCTTGTGTTTTGATACAAAGTTGCCCGCAATGCGTTGACGTAGGATTTTGATATTGTATAATTGGTAACAAGGAATTAGTAAAGTCACTGGATAAACTGTTCAGATTGCCCTTTGCCGGCTGCGGAACCATAATCCGAGCGACCTTCCATTGCAACATTGCAAAAATTTTTTTCCACGCAGGTGCGCTCATGGCTTTCGCCCGGGTTATGTACCTGCCTGTTTTTATGGGGGCGAAGTCCGGGGCAAAAGGGGAAAAATGTATGCAGCGGGCGCAAAGCCCCCATCAGAAAGGAGGAAACGGACATGATCCCTGTTGGCATTTTCACCGGCTATTACCCCTGCACCATCGACGAGACCATCCGCCGCATCAAAGAGCAGGGCTTCTCCTGCGTGCAGCTGGACGTCTCCTTCAAGGACTGCGACGCCACCAAGGGCGAGCTGACCGACGAGAAGGCGAAGGAGATCCGGGACAAATTCCGCAACGCCGACCTTCCTGTTGTGGCTCTCTCTGCCTACACCAACTTTGTCCATCCCGACCCGGAAAAGCGGGCCGCCAACATCGCCTATTTCAAGGAGATGATCCGCTTCGCCCGCAAGCTGGGCTGCGGCTATGTGGCCAGCGAGACCGGCACCTACAACCCCGAGAGCGACTGGGTGTGGGATGACAAGAACGCTTCCGAGGAGGCCTACCAGGAGGCGCTGGCCATCATCAAGGACTTGGTGGCCTGCGCCGAGGAGAACGGCGTGACCTTCATCGTGGAGAACTACATCAACAACGTCATCGGCAGCGTGGAACAGGTGGAGCGGCTGATGAAGGACGTGAACAGCCCCAATCTGGCGCTGATCTGCGACCCCACCAACTATTTCACCGGCGCCAACATCGGCAACATGGACGCCGAGCTGGAAAAGGTCTTTGACCGGCTGGCGCCCTATATGCGCATCGCCCACGCCAAGGACTGCAAGCTGGCCGAGGATGTGTCGGAAAAGCACGCGGATATCGACGCCGACGAGTCCCACTCCTTCCGCGGCTCCGGCGATGTGGAACTGCCCGCGGCCGGCCTGGGTTCCCTGAACTACGACCTGTATGTGCGGCTGCTGGCCAAGCACCATCCCAATATGCCGCTGATCATCGAGCACCTGGACGAGGGCGGTATCCCCCGCGCCAAGGAGTTCGTGGACGGTGTGCTGAAAAACGCGGGCGTATAAACGCCGCGGCGATCCATTCTAACGAGAGGCAGGAACACCCATGAAGTATTACCTCGGCATCGACCTCGGCGGCACCAACATCGCCACCGGCATCATCGACGAGAACTATCAGTTCGTGGCCCGGCACAGCGTGCCCACCAAGGGCACACGCCCCTTTGAGGTGGTGGTGCGGGACATCGCCGCCGCCGCCCGGGCGGTGCTGGAAAAGGCGGGCCTGACCGAGAAGGACATCGACTATGTGGGCATGGGCGCCCCCAGCACCATCGAGCCGGGCACTCAGCGCATCGTGTTCGCCAACAACCTTGGCTGGAAGAAGGCGGATCTGGTGGGCGAGTTTCAAAAGCACTGGGACATCCCGGTGCACATTGCCAACGACGCCGATTGCGCCGCCCTGGCGGAGTCCATCGCGGGTTCCGCAAAGGACTACGACAATGTGCTGATGCTGACCCTCGGCACCGGCGTGGGCGGCAGCTTCGTGATGAACAAAAAGATCTATCTGGGCGGCAACGGCTACGGCTGCGAGCCGGGGCACTCCATCCTTGTGTACAACGGCGTGCGGTGCACCTGCGGCCGGCGGGGCTGCCTGGAGGCCTATGCGTCGGTGACGGCGCTCATCCGCGAGACCATCGAGATGATGGCCGCCTGCCCCACCAGCCTGATGTGCGAACTTTGTGGCGGCAACATGAGCCGGGTGAACGGGCGCACCGCCTTTGACGCGGCAAAACAGGGCGACGAGGCCGCTCTGGAGGTGGTGCACAACTATGTGGAATACCTCTCCGCCGGCATCGGCAGCCTGGTCACGGCCTTCCGTCCCTCCGTGGTGATCCTGGGGGGAGGTTTGAGCAACGAGGGCGAATATCTTCTCGGGCCGGTGCGCCGCCGCGTGAGCGAGACGGTGTATGCCTCGGACCTGATGGACCCGCCCGCCATTCTCAAGGCAACTCTGGGGAACGACGCGGGGATCATCGGTGCCGCGCTGCTCGGCGCATAAAACCGATCGGAACTTTGGCGAAGGCCCCCACACAGATCTGTGGGGGCCTTTTGCGCAAAAGGGAGGGAGCGTGCATTGAAGGTGCGTTTTGGCATCATAGGCAGCAATTTTATCGTGGACTGGTTCCGCGCGGCAGCGGCCCTGTGCCCCGACTGCGAACTGGCGGCGGTGTATTCCCGCACGCAGGAGCGTGCGCAGAAACTGGCGCGGGAGTGGGGCGTGCCCCACGCCCATCACACACTGGAGAGCCTGGCCGCCGACGACACGGTGGACGCGGTGTACATCGCCAGCCCCAACGTCTGCCACGCCGACCAGGCCATCCGCATGATGCGCGCGGGCAAACATGTGCTCTGTGAAAAACCCATGGCCATCGACGCCGGCCAGCTGGCCCGGATGGAACAGGCCGCGCGGGAGAACGGCGTGGTGCTGCTGGAGGCCATGCGCAGCGCCCACGGCCCCATGGTGCCGGCTCTGCGCCGCGTCATGGAAAGGATCGGGCCCATCCGCACGGCGAGCTTCTCCTATTGCCAGTATTCCTCCCGGTATGACAAATGGAAGGCGGGCGTGGTGGAGAACGCCTTTGACCCGGCCATGGGCGGCGGTGCCCTCACCGACCTGGGGGTATACTGCGTGCACATGATGCTCATGCTGCTGGGCAAGCCCCGCTCCCTGACCGCCCACGCCTCGTTTTTGCCCGGTTCCATTGACGTGATGGGCGATCTTGCGGCCCGCTATCCCGGCTTTAGCGCCGGCCTTGTTTACAGCAAGATCCACGAGAGCCACTGTCCCTGTGAGGTGGCCGGCGAGCAGGGCACCCTTCAGTTCGGCCCGGTGGGCGCGCCCTGCTGGGCCCGCTGGAAGAAGCGGGGAGAGGAATGGCAAACGATAGAACTTGCCATTTACAAGGAAGACATGTATTATGAAATAGAAGATTTCATTGCTATGGTGCGGGGCGAACTGGACCCGGCCCCCTGGCGTGAATGGTCCCTGGCCGCGGCGCAGGTTCTGGATGCCGCCCGGCGGCAGACGGGGATCGATTACCGGCCGCACACCCCGCAGCCGGAAGAAACGAGGGATTTTGTATGATCGCATCGGAACGCAGCTTGTACATCCTGCGGGCGATCCATGAGCGAGGCGTGATCAATCTCAAGGAGGTGGCGGTGGAACTGGGCACTTCGGAGGCCACCATCCGCCGCGACCTGGAAAAACTGGAGCGGGCGGGCAAACTCACCCGGGTGCAGGGCGGCGCCACCAGCAACGGGGGCGGCGAGGAGACCGCGGACATGGGCGAGTTGGCCATGCGCAGTAAAATGCAGATCAACCATGCCGAAAAACTGGCCGTGGCCGCCGAGGCGGCCAAAAATGTGCAGGACGGCGACACCGTCTTTCTGGACTGCGGCACCTCCATCGCGCCGCTGGGCGCCATCCTGCTGCGGCGCAAGGTGCGCATCGTCACATACAGCACCCTGCTGCTGAGCCAGGTGAAGATGCCCAAAGCCGAGCTGGTGATGCTGGGCGGGGTGTACGACCCCCATCACAGCATTTTCACCGGCACCATGGCCGAGCAGATGCTGCGCAGCTTTCGCTTCGAGCACGCCTTCATCGGGTGCTACGGGGTGTCGCTGGCCGAGGGCAAGTGCTACGACCTGGATATGGCCAGCACCAACATCAAGCTGATCGGCGCGGAAAACGCCATGCACCGCTATCTGCTGCTGGACGACTCCAAGCTGGAAAAGCGGGGCTTTTACGGCTTCGCGGACCTCACCGCCTTCGATCACGTCTACTGCACCCGCCCGGCGGTGCCGGCGGAACTTCCGGAGAATTTTGTGCTCGTTCAAAATTGAACAAAAATGTTCAGTTTTGAAAAAATAAGTATTGAAAATGCAAACCGCTTGCGCTATAATGTGTATGAAAACACAGCGCGGCGGTTTGCATTTTTTTGCATCCGCGCGCAGGGCACAAACCTTATCACGGTGTGCCGCGGCCGGAACGGCGGCTTTCCGCCCGGGTGGTGGGGAAAGGAAGGAATCATGAAAACGCAGGACCCCAAAAAGCGCGCGATCCTTGAGAGCTTCAAAAACGGCCTGATCGTCTCCTGTCAGGTCCAGTGGGACGACCCCATCTACACCGACGACATGGTGGTGAAGATGGCCGAGGCGGCCCGCTGGGCGGGCGCGGTGGGCATCCGCGCCAACTCGCCGGAGCAGATTCGCGCCATCAAGGCGGCGGTGGACCTGCCCATGATCGGCCTGTACAAGATCTGGCACGACGACACCGACGTGTTCATCACCCCCACCCTGGAGGCGGCCCGGCAGGTGTGGGAGGCCGGCGCCGAGATCATCGCGCTGGACTGCACCGACCAGATCACCCACGAAGGCCGCCCCGCCTGGGAGCTGCTGCCGGTGGTGAAGAAGGAGATCCCCGAGGCGATCCTCTTCGCGGACGTCTCCAACTACAACGAGGCCAAGCGCGCCGTGGAACTGGGGGCGGACATCGTGGGCCCCACCCTTTACGGCTACACCAAGGAGACCGCCTCCATCGAGTATCCGGACCTGCGGGAGTTCGCCCGGATGTGCCGGGACATGGGCGACGAGGCCTACTTCGTGATGGAGGGGCATATCTACACGCCCGAGGACGCCATCAAATGCCTCTACCTGGGGGCGCACACCGTGGTGGTGGGCAGCGCCATCACCCGCCCGCACCTCACTGCCAAGCGCTTTGTGGACCTGATGAGCGGCTACCAGAGCAACTGGCGTGACGCGGAAAAGAGCAAGCACAACAAAAAGTGAGCACATACAAGCAAAAGAGGGGACCGATATGGCAAAATTCAATGTGGACGGCATTCAAAATGTGGAAGTCAGCAAAAAGCTGCCTCCCCAGATGTCTCCCAGCGAGCAGCTGGCGCTCATGCAGCGGTACACCGACACCCATCGGGCCTGTGAGGGTCTGAGCAAGGAGGAGCGGGAGGTGCGCTGCCTGCGGGTGTTGTATCCCGCGCTGCTGCGCCGGATGGAGCCGGGCGATCTGTTCCTGGGCCGGCTGGACTTTTTGCCCATCGGCTTCGGCTGCGTGACCTCCCTGGGCGGCGTGGGCCACTACTGCGTGTTCGGCAAGCTGAAAGCCATGCGGGAGATCCTGCCCACCGAAGCGGAAAAGCAGCAGCTGGACGGGCTGTATCAGTACTGGCTGGACCACGACTGCAAGACCATCTACTGCAACGAGGTGCTGATCGACGATGTGATCGGCCGCTTCATCGACTGTGAAACGCCGCTCATCGCCACGGCGCGGCTGTCCGGCATGATGCTGGACTACGAGGCCCTGCTCAGCGGCGGGGTGGACGGCCTGCGCTCGCGCATCGACCAGGGCGCGGCGGCCAACGGCGAAAACGAGTTCTACAAGGCGTCCCGGCAGGCGCTGGACCTGTTCTGCACCTGCGCGGAGCATCTGCGCGGCGAGGCGCTGGAGGCGGCCAAAACCGCCGACGGCCCCCGCGCCGCCCAGCTGAAGGCCATGGCCGGCGTGCTGGCGAACATCCAGCACGGCGCGCCGAAAACCTTCCCGGAGGCGCTGCAGCTGTTCTGGCTGTACGCGCTGATGGCGGGGGTCATCAACTACGGCCGCCTGGACGACCTGCTGGGGCCCTACCTTGCGGCGGACCTGGAAGCGGGCCGCCTCACCGAGGACGAGGCCTACGAGTACGTCAAGTGCCTGTGGCGGATGATCGAAAACCGCCGCACCACTGTCAACGGGCGGATCATCGTGGGCGGCTACGGCCGCAAGCACCCCCGCGAGGCGGACGTGTTCCTGCGGCTTGCCATGCGGGCGGCCACCGAACTGCGCTATGTGGAGCCCCAGTTCACCCTGCGGGTCACAAAGGATATGCCGGAGGAGATCTGGGACGCCGCCCTGGAGGCGCTGGGCCGCGGGGCCACCTATCCCACCCTGTACAACGACGACGTGAACGTGCCCGCGGTGGCCTACGCCATGCGGGTGGACGAGAAGACGGCGGAGCAGTATGTGCCCTTCGGCTGCGGCGAGTACGTCATCGCCGGCCAGAGCACCGGCACCCCCAACACCTGCATCAACCTGCTCAAGCTGCTGGAGATCGCCCTCAACGGGGGCATCGACCCCATGGACGGCAAGGACAAGAGCGACGGCGTGGCGCTGGCCCCGGCGGGCGAACTGCACACCTTTGAGGACTTGTGGGCGCAGTACACCCGCCTGCTGGATCACTACCTGGACCTCTCCGTCCACGCCCAGGTCCATTCCTACGAGGTCATGCGCCGCCAGGTGAGTTTTCTGTTCACCAGCCTGCTGATGGACGACTGCATCGCCCGGGGCAAGGCCGTGCTGGACGGCGGCGTGCGCTATCTGGGCGGCACCAACGAGACCTACGGCAACATCAACACCTCCGACGCACTGTGGGCCATCAAGGACCTGGTCTACGACCGCAAGAAGTACACCCTGCCGCAGCTGGTGGCCGCCGCCAACGCGGACTTTGCCGGCGCGGAGGACATCCGCACCGCCCTGTGGAAGTGCGACAAGTACGGCAACGACCTGGACACCGCCGACGGCATGGCCGACCGGCTGTATCAGTTCGTGGCAAACGGCGTGCGGGACCGGGGCATCGCCGCCGGGATGCAGTATTACCTCATCGTCATCAGCAACAACCAGCTGAACACCGAGTGGGGCCGGCGCACCGCCGCCTCGCTGGACGGGCGGCACGCGGGCCAGTACATGAACCCGGCCAACAACCCCCAGGGCGGCGCCAACACCCACGGCCCCACCGCCATGCTCAACTCGCTGGCCAAGTTCGACGCCCGGCTGCACGGCGCGTCGGTGCAGAACATCAAGTTTGCCACCCCCTTCTTCCGGGAGAACCGGGAGAAGATCAAGGCCCTGTTCAAGACCTACTTTGCCCGGGGCGGCTGTCACCTGATGGTCACGGTCATCGACCACGGCGTGCTGGAGGACGCGGTGGCCCACCCGGAGCGCTACCCCGACCTGATCGTGCGGGTCAGCGGTTTCTCGGCGGTGTTCGTCAACCTGGAGCCGGACATCCAGCAGGAGCTGATGAGCCGGGTGATGTATGAATGAGGGGCTCGCCATGATAAACACTCTCCGGGTGATGGATGTGGAGCGGTTCGCCACCAAGGACGGCCCCGGCATCCGCACCACCGTATTTTTAAAGGGGTGCCCGCTCCACTGTCCCTGGTGCGCGAATCCCGAATCCCAGAGCGCGTCGACCCAGCTTTTGTGGTTTGAGGCCAAATGCACCGCCTGCGGCGCCTGTGTGGCGGCCTGCGGGCAGGGCGCCCGCACCGGCGGGCCGGGGCAGAAGCCCTTGCTGGACCGGGCGAAGTGCCTGCGGTGCGGCGCCTGCGTGGAGGCCTGTCCCTCGGGGGCGCTGCAGCTTTCCGGCGCCGACCGCACCCCTGCCTCCCTGCTGGGGGAGGTGCTGCGGGACGCCGATTACTACGCGGCCTCCGGCGGCGGCGTCACCGTCTCCGGCGGCGAGCCGCTGACCCAGCCGGAGGCGCTGGCGGAATTTTTGTCCCTGTGCAAGGAACACGGCCTGCACACCGCCGTCGAGACCTGCGGGGCCTTTGCGCCCGCCGCGCTGGAGCGGTGCGCACCCTGGCTGGACCTGTTCCTCTTTGACGTCAAGAGCGCCGACGCCCGCCGCCTGGCCGAAGCGACCGGCGCGGACCTTGCGGCCGTCACCGCGAACCTGCGGCGGGCCATGGCGCTGGGCCGGGAGGTGGTGGCCCGCGTGCCGGTGATCCCCGGCTTCAACCACGACGAGGCGAGTATGAGGGCGATCTTCGCCCTGGCCCGCGACTGCGGGGTGGGGCGGCTGGACCTGCTGCCCTATCACACGCTGGGCAAAAACAAGTACGCCGCGCTGGGCCGGGCCTATGCCCTGGGGGATACGTCCATGCTCACCAGGGCCGAGGTGCAGCCCTGGCAGCAGCTGGCTGCCTCCCTGGGGCTGGACGCCCGGGTGGGCGGCTGAAAAACAAAACAAAGGCCGCCGCATCGGTTTGCCGATGCGGCGGCCTCTTTTACTGGAAAACCACGGTCACGCCTTGCCCTCGCGCATGGCCTTCGCCTCGGCGGGGGTGCAGTTCAGCACCACGGGGGTGGAGCGGTAGCCGATGCCCATGCGGTCGATGCCCATGTCGATGAGCTCCAGGAAATGCTCGCGGGTGCGGATGCAGCCGGAGCCCTTGATCTTGCAGCGGCCCTGGGCGGCGTCCATCATGGCCTGGATCACCTCGCAGGTGGCGCCCTCGTTCTTGCCGCCGGTGAAGAAGCCGGTGCTGGTCTTCACGAAGTCGGCTCCCGCGGCGATGGCCACCTCGGTGGCCTTCTTCACCTCGTCCAGGGTCAGCGCGTCGGTCTCGAAGATCACCTTCACCGCCGTGCCGTACTTGTGGCACACGTCGCACACCGCTTTGATGTCGGCCTCCACGTCGGCCCATCTGCCGCTGCGGATCCAGCCGAAGTTGGCCACGATGTCCAACTCAAAGATCTTGCCGGTCTTGCAGTACTCCTCCGCCTGCAGCACCTTGGAGGCGGTGGTGGACAGGCCGAAGGGGAAGTCGCACACCACGCAGATCTTGGTGTCGGTGCCCTCGCACATCTCGATGGCGATGGGCAGGGAGGCCGGGTTGATGCAGACGGTGCGGCAGCCGAAGTCGATGCCCTCCTGGATGTACTTGCGGATGTCCTCCTGGGTGAATTCCGGCTTCAGAACGGACTGGTCGATGTAGGCGGCCAGTTCGGCCACGGTCATGTCGGCGGCTTTCTTTGCAGGTTTCATGTTCGCGTTCATGTGCGGGGTGGATTGGCCTTCCAGGGGCGGGGCCGCACATCTCCTTTCACTGGTTCCAGCATAGCACAAGTGCACTACACTGTCAATGTAAATATGTAGTTTTACTACAAATCTCTTGCGGCCCGCCAGCGGGCAGGGTATAATATAAGGCAGAAACAGCAGGGGAGGGCGCGTCATGCAGGAGAGCGTCGGCAGGATCAAAAAGAACTACGCGCAGCTGCGCGCCTCGGAGCGCAAGGTGGCGGACTGGGTGCTGCGTTTCCCGGCCAAGGTGCCGGAGATGACCATGGCCCAGCTGGCCGCGGCAGCGGGGGTCAGTGAGCCCACCGTGGCCCGCTTCGCGGAGGCGGCGGGCTTTGCCGGCTTCAGCGCTTTGAAGCTGGCCCTGGCCCGGGATGCGTCGCACCTGAGGCCAGACCGGCTGCTGGACGTGCACGTTCAGCCGGGGGACCGGCTGGACACCGTGCCGGGCAAGATGGTGTCGCTGGCGCTCAAAGCGCTGGAGGACACCCGCCGCACGCTGGACACCCGCAGCTACGAAAAGGCGGTGCGGGCGTTGGCGGCGGCCCGCCTCATCGACATCTACGGCGTGGGCAACTCCGCCGCCGTGGCGCAGGACATGGTGGTCAAACTGCTGCGCATCGGCCTTGCCTGCCGCGCCTATCCGGACTGCCACCTCCAGCAGATCTGCGCCTCGGCCCTGGGGGCGGGGGACGTGGCGGTGGGCATCTCCCACTCCGGCGCCACGCGGGACACGGTGGACGCCCTGGCCATCGCCCGCGCCAGAGGCGCCGCCACCATCGCCATCACCAACTTCCGGGGGGCGGAGATTCTGCGCCATGCGGACATCGCCCTGCTCACCGGCGACGTGGAGACGGCCTTCTACACCGAGACCATGTTCTCCCGTATCTCCCAGCTGGTCATCGTGGACAGCCTGTATATGGGCGTCATGCTGCAGGACTTCGACCGCTTCTCCGACACGCTGGAGGGGGTCAACCGGATGGTCAGCCGCAAGGTCTACCGGGAGGAGGAGAACGCGCCGTGAACGATCTGACCCGGGACGCCCGGGACTTCAACACCCTGGCGGACTTTCTGGCCCGGCGGGACGTGCCCCGGCTGGACGCCGCCACGCTGCAACAGGCGCTGGGCGCTCCCCGGGCGGACATGGTGCTGCTGTTCGGCGGCAGCCTGCCCGAGGGCTGCCGGCTGGCCGGGCGGCTGTGGCAGCAGGGCCTCGCCCGGCGGGTGATGACCATCGGCGGGGTGGGGCACACCACCGCCGCCTTCCTGGAGCGGTTCGAGAGCGCGCTGCCCGCCGGCCACAGTGCCACCGAGGGGGAGTGCATGAAGGAATACCTGCAAAGCGCCTTTTCCATCCCCGACGCGGACGTGCTGGTGGAGCGCGCCTCCGCCAACTGCGGCGAGAACGTGCGCTTTGCCCTGCGCATTTTGCAGGAGAAAAACGCCCTGCCCGCCACGGCCATCGTGCTCCACGATTCCACCATGCAGCGGCGGATCGGCGCCACGCTGGACCGCTGGTGGCCGAAAGACGCCACCCGCTTTGTCCACTTCGCCGCCTATCGGGCAAGGCTGGAAGCGGGGGAGAGCGGCCTGGCCTTTGCGCCCAACCGCATCTGGGGCCTGTGGCAGCCGGAGCACTACATGAGCCTTCTCCTCAGCGAGATCCCCCGCCTGCGGGATGACGAACAGGGCTACGGCCCCCGGGGCCGGGGCTTCATCGCCCATGTTGACCTGCCGGCGGAGGTGGAGGCCGCCTGGCAGCGGCTGTCGGCGCGCTACGCCCGCCTGCTGCGCCCCCAGCCGCCCCGCACACCCTGTTGACAAACCCGCCGGCAGGGTGTATACTGTGGCCAATGCATCAAATATTTTTGATATGAGGTGAGGGGATGGAGGATTACCGGCAGGAAGCCAAGGTCTTTCGCGCTTTGTGCGACGAGAAGCGGCTGGCCATCCTGGCGCAGCTGCGAGGCGGGGAAAAGTGCGCCTGTGTGCTGCAGGAGCCGCTGGACCTGACCCAGTCGGGGCTGTCTTATCACATGAAGATCCTCTGCGAATCCGGCCTTGTGCAGAGCCGGCAGGAGGGCAAATGGACCCACTACCGCCTGAGCGAAGCGGGGCGGCGGCGGGCGCTGGAGCTGCTGGAGCGGCTCACCGCGCCCGACGACGCCCCCCAAAGCGGCGGGTGTACCTGCAAAAAAACGCCGTCGGTGTGACGGCGCTTTTTTGCCGACGAAACATCAAAAATATTTGATGTAACAACAGGAAAGCAGGTGTTGATTTGAATTTGTGGCAGTGGTTCCAGCAGCAGGTGCTGGGGATGCAGTGGCTGAACGAGGTCGTCGGCGCGGGACTGGGCGCCCTGGGGGTGGACACGGCGGGCCGTGTGGGGGCGAGCGTGCAGTTCTTTTTGTACGACACCATCAAGATCACGGTGCTGCTGTGCGTGCTGATCTTCGGCATTTCTTATATCCAGAGTTATTTTCCGCCGGAGCGCTCCAAGCGCATCCTGGGGCGGTTCCGGGGCCTTTGGGCCAACGTGGCGGCGGCGCTGCTGGGCACGGTGACGCCCTTCTGCTCCTGCTCGTCCATCCCGCTGTTCATGGGCTTTACCGGGGCGGGGCTGCCGGTGGGGGTCACCTTCTCCTTCCTCATCTCCTCGCCCATGGTGGATCTGGGCAGCCTGGTGCTGCTGACCAGCGTTTTTGGCGCGCGGGTGGCGGTGCTCTATGTGGCGCTGGGACTGGTGGTGGCCGTGGCCGGCGGCGCCCTCATTCAAAAATTGGGCATGGAGCGGTATGTGGAGCCGTTCATCCTGGCGGCGGGCGGCGTGGACGTCTCGCTGCCGGACCTGACAGTGCGGGACCGGCTGACCTACGCCCGCGCCCAGATGACCGACACGCTGAAAAAGGTGTTTCCCTACATCCTGCTGGGCGTGGGCGTGGGGGCGGTCATCCACAACTGGATCCCCTCCGGATGGGTGCAGACGCTGCTGGGCGGCCGCAATCCCTTCGGGGTGCTGCTGGCGGTGCTGGTGGGCGTGCCCATGTACGCCGACATCTTCGGCACCATCCCGGTGGCGGAGGCGCTGCTGGCAAAGGGCGCGCAGCTGGGCACGGTGCTGGCGTTCATGATGGCGGTCACCACCCTGTCGCTGCCCTCCCTCATCATGCTGCGCAAGGCGGTGCGCCCGCCGCTGCTGGCGCTGTTCGTGGCGGTCTGCGTGGCGGGCATCACGGTCGTGGGCTATCTGTTCAACGGCATCGGCGCATTTTTACTGTAAAAAAAGGAGGAACGGACGATGGGACTGTTTGGTAAGAAAAAGGAAGAAAAGGAAGCCTGCGGGTGCGGCTGCATCGGCGGCTGTGCCGCACAGGACACCAGCCGCGGCATCTTCGTGCTGGGGGGCGGTTGCGCAAAGTGCAACGCGCTGGAGGCGTCGGTGCGCGCCGCGCTGGCGGAACTGGGCCGGCAAGACTCGGTGGGCCATGTGACGGATTTTGCCCAGATCGCGGCGCTGGGGGTAATGAGCATCCCGGCCCTGCTGGTGGACGGAAGGGTGCTGTGCAGCGGGCGGGTGCTGAGCAAGGACGAGGCGAAGGCGCTGCTGGCCGCGGAGAAAAAGGCATGAGCACAAAACCGAAGGTGGCCTTTGTCTGTGTGCACAACGCCTGCCGCAGCCAGATCGCCGAGGCGCTGGGCCGCCGCCTGGCGGCGGACGTGTTCGAGAGCTTTTCCGCCGGCACCCAGGCGAGGCCGCGCATCAACGCCGACGCGGTGCGGCTGATGAAGCAGCGGTACGGGATCGATATGGAGGCGACCCAGCGCAGCAAGACGCTGGAGGCGCTGCCGCCGGTGGACGTGGTGGTGACCATGGGCTGCAATGTGCAGTGCCCGGCGCTGCCCTGCGCTTTCCGGGAGGACTGGGGCCTGGAGGACCCCACCGGCCGGGGCGACGAAGCCTTTCACGCGGTGATCGACGCCATCGAGGCCCGCGTGCTGGACCTGCGCCGGCGGCTGCGCCAGGGGGAGATACAGCGATAAAAAGGACCGGCGCGTTCGGCCCGCGGCAGGCGGGTGAACGCGCCGGTTTTTTGTACAGCACAGCCCCCGGCCCGTGGGCCGGGGGCTGTGGGATAAACAGGGAAAAGAACACAGGCGCCGCAAAAGAACGCTCAGAGTTCGACCGTCCGTCCGCTTTCCAGCGAGGTGCGGATCGCCAGGATGACCGACAGCACATGCCGGATATCCTGCGGCGTGATGGAGGTGATGGGTGTACCCGCCTCGATGTGGCCGATGAAGTCCTCCAGTTCCCGCTGGTAGGCGTCGTAGGGGTCGATGTCCAGCAGTTCGGGAGCATCGCCGCCGTACAGCCAGGTCTCCCGCACGGCGGAGGCCACATCCTCCAGGTTCGCGCCGGCGCGCATCCGGTAGCTCACGGCCTTCGCGTCGCCCACCACGTTCAGTTCCATGGTGAAGGGGAACCCCTTGGGCATCTCAATGATCCCCTCGGCGGTGGCCTGCACGCCGTTTTCAAAGGTGAGGGAACTGGCCACATGGTTCCAGCAGCCCACATCGTTTTTTTGGCCCACGGCGTACACCTGTTTCACCTTGCCGAACAGAAAGCAAAGGTAATCCACATCGTGCAGATGCAGATCGAACAGGCCGCCGCCGCTGTTCTCGGGGCGGCGGTACCACTCGCTCCACTGGGGATGCACCGACAGGCGGCTGGCCCGGGCATACTTCACAGTACCCAGCTCACCGGCGTCGTACAGTTCCTTGGCCTTGACATACTCCGGCCAAAAGCGCACCGCCTGCCCCACGGCGAACTGCACCCCCGCCTCAAAGACGGCGGCCAGCATCCGGTCCAGCGACTCCATGGAGAGGGTCACCGGCTTTTCACAGATCACATGCTTTTTGTTCCGCGCGGCCAGCAGCACATACTGCTCGTGGAGAAAGGTGGGCAGGCAGATATCCACCACATCCACCGGGGCGCCGGCCAGCATGGCCTCGCCGTCGGCGTACCAGGGGCAGCCGGCCGCTTCGGCCAGGGCACGCCCGGCCGCCTCGCCCAGATCGCACACCGCGGTGACCTTGGCGTTCTTCATTGCCTGATAGGCGGCCAGGTGGGTCTTGCCCATGAACCCGGCGCCTACGATCGCCACATTAACCAAGACGGATCCTCCTCTTCGTCGTTTGCTTTGCCCGCCCCGCAAAGAGCGGGAAGAATGCCCTTGCCGCCCGCCGGCGGCAAGGGCGGGAAAAACGCTGTTACAGCACGAACCCGTGGGCCTTCAGGTAGTCGGCGGAATCCCGCACGGCGGCGTTGATCTCGTCCAGATCCTTGGGTCCCGCCTGGGTGAACTCGATCTCCACGCTGAAGGGCGCGTTGTTGTGGGCGGCCTCCAGTTTGGCGAAGATGGTGGGAAAATCCACATACCCCTTGCCCAGGGCGGGGAAGTCCCAGGCGTTGCGGGCGCCCGCCTTGTCCTTCAGATGCAGGTAGGCGATGTCGCCCATGCAGGTGTCCACATCGTCGGCGGCATCCACATTCCCATAGAACACGCAGTTGGCGGTGTCGTAGTTGATCTTCACCCGGTCGCTGCCCACCAGGTCCACGATCTCCTTCATGATGGTGCCGGTGGCGTGCTCGCCGTGCAGTTCCAGCACCAGGGTCAGGCCGTATTCCTCCAGCTTGGGCACAAGCCCCCGGATGTTTTGGGCCAGCAGTTCGTTGCCCGCTTTGGCATTGTCCGCCAGATGGGCCTCGCCGATGGAGGAGACGATGTAATCACACCCGAAGAAACGGGCCAGCCGCATATTCATCACAAAGTCCGGCAGGCGGGCGGCGTCCATCAGGTTGCAGTGGCCGCTCATGGCGAAGGGGATGAGATCCAGTTCCTTCAGCTTGTCCTGTACCGCGCACAGTGTGGCGAAACTCTGGTTGGGGAACACATGCTCCGTCCAGCCCTTTGTGGCCGTCAGTTCCACATAGTGAAAGCCCGCCGCGGCGATGCCCTCCAGCGCAGCGGCAATGGGGTAGCCGTGATAGCAGTTGGAGTTGACCGCAATGATTCGTTTGTCCATGATCTGAACCGCCTTTCATCTGCATTTTTCGGCGCCGCCGCGCCGTTCAGCGCAAAAACAGCCGCCGCTGTGTGTTGCCGGAAAAATCGTAATGGGTGTCGATGTAGTACTGGGCCGCGCCGGTGAGTTCAGCGTCCAGCCCCAGCCGGGAGTACTCCACCCGCACCCGGCGCACAAATTCGGGAAACCCCATGGAGGTCAGCGCGCGGCGGATCTCATCCAAAAAAAGGGGGCCGAGGTTGACGCCGGTGCCGCCCACCACCACCAGCGAGGGATTGAACAGGGCGATGAGGTTGGAGATACCGTAGGCCAGGTCCCGCCCCAGATCGCCGATCAGCGCCCGGGTGTTCTCGTCGCCCGCGTCGGCCATGGCCGCCACGTCGCCGAACAGCAGCCGGGGGCCGTTCACGCCGGACACGTCCAATCCGCGCTCGGCCGCCCGCCGGCCCAGGGCGTTCTCGCCCACCAGGCACTCCAGACAGCCGCGGTTGCCGCAGTCGCACACCGGGCCGTTCCGGTCGATGGAATAGTGTCCGAACTGGGTGGCCATCGCCCCCGCGCCCCGCAGCATTTTGCCGTCGGCGAAAAGGCAGGCGCCCACTCCTTTGGAAACATTCACATAGGCAAAAAAACGGTCTTTTACCGGGGTGAAGGTGCGCTCGGCATAGGCAAAACAGGCGGTGTCGTTCAAAAAACACACCGGATACCGGGCAAGCGCCTCGCTCAGCCGCTCGATCACCGGGTCGCCGGGATCCACGCCGATGACGGTGGAATAAATGCTCCGCTGCTCCTCGTTCACAATGCCGGGGATGATGATGCACACCCCCATCACCCGCGCGCCGCCCGCAGCGGGCAGCAGCCGCCGGAAGAAGGCATCCGCCACCCGGTCTGTTCCGTCCGACTGCTCGTTCAGCGGCAGCCGGTCCCGAAAGGCGACCCGCCCGTCGGACGAGACCAGCGCCAGATCCAGCCGGGCGCGCCGCCAGCTGATCACCGCCACCACGTTGGAATCGCCGTCCACCTGCAGGGCGTTGGGCCGCCGGCCCTGATGCGCCCGGGCCTCTGTGCCGCAATCCACCACATAACCGCCGCGGATCAGTTCGTCCACAAGGCTGGAGACGGTGGTTTTGCTCAGGTTCGTGATCCCGGCAAGCCGGGCGCGGGAGATATTGGCGTTGTTGTTGATGAGGTGATAGATCTTGCACAGGTTTTCGGTGCGGATCATTTGCTGCGTGATCAAACCGATCTCCGCCTCTCTTTGTGGAATGGATCGAAGCCTGAAAAATTTGTTCGGCCACTTTACTAATTCAATGGTAATTTTAACATACTCCCCAAAGAACTACAAGGTCTGGTGGAAATCTTTGGCAGTTTTGTCCTGCAGATGTATCCCCGCATTGTGAAAATGGACAAGAAAAGCCGCTCCGATCGCCAAATAACCACCGGAGCGGCGAAAAGACAGCTCAAACCGCCCGGGAGATCAAGGGCGCGGCATCCGCGCGCTGCCAGCCCAGCAGTTCCACACGGGAGGAGAGGAAGAGATCCTGTGCCGGTGCGGGAGCGGCCAGCGCGGTGGTAAGGTACTTTTTGTTGTCGTCGGCAAAGACGGTGGCCACCGGCCCGTGGCCCTGCTGCGCAAGGCGGATGGCGCCCAGCAGGTTTGCCCCCGAGGAGATGCCCACACCGAGACCCAGCTCCTTCGCCAGGCGGGCGGCCATGAGCACCGCGTCGTCGTCGTTCATCACCACCACCGTGTCGATGAGCCGCCGGTCCACGATGGAGGGGATGAAATCGTCGCCGATGCCCTCGATCTTGTGGGATCCGGTGACGGAGCCGCCGCTCAGCAGCGGGGCGGCGGAGGGCTCCAGCGCGGCGATGAAGGCGCCCCGGGGCTTGAGGCGGCGGGCCACCCCCATCAGGGTGCCGCCGGTTCCCACCCCGGCCACAAAGGCCCCCACGTCGGGCAGCGCGGCCAGGATCTCGGCGCCGGTGGTGTGGTAGTGGGCCAGCACGTTCTCCACATTGTCAAACTGCAAAGGCCGGAACGCCCCCAGCTGCGCGGCGGCGTCCTGCGCCTGGCGCAGCGCGCCCTGGAAGCCGCCCTCGGCGTCGCTCACCAGGTGCAGCTGCGCGCCGTACATCTCCAGCAGCTGCCGCCGTTCGCGGCTCATGCGGTCGGGCATGAAGATGTGCACCGGGTGGCCGGTGAGCGCTCCCAGCGCGGCAAAGGCGATGCCGGTGTTGCCGCTGGTCACCTCCACGATGGGCTGACCCGGCGCCAGCGTGCCCGCCTCCTCGGCCCGGGCGATGATGCGGGCGGCCACCCGGTCCTTGATACTGCCGGAGAGGTTGAAACTCTCCAGTTTTGCGTACACGGCGCCGGGGCGGCCGTCCAGCCGGTAGTCGATGCGGATGAGTGGGGTGTTTCCGGAAAGAGATTCATAGGATTTCATGGCAATTCTCCTTTTGTTTTTGTTTGATGGAAGAGTCCCTGGGGGGGGATGGGTGACGCGGGCAAACAAAAAAGGCTGTGTGCCTGCGCACACAGCCTTGCAAAAGGGTCCTGCCAAAAGCGGCGAAGCAACGATGCATCGCCCTGCTTTTCACAACGGGCCGCGGTTGAAGGAGGCAGCAGACAGCACCAGCAGGGCCGTCTGCCCGCCGCGCCTTCAAGCCCGGTGGCCCAAAGCGCGAAAGCAGCCGTCCCTCAACAGCGACAACAACAGATGTTCTCCTTGATGGAAAGCAGATAAACAAGACTCATAATAATCACCTTTCCGATACTATACCATTGTCAAACCGCGTTGTCAAGGGCGGTTCGGTTTATTACCGCCCGCGCCGGCGAAACACCGACCGCAGCAGTACGCCGGCGGCGGACAGTACGGCGGCGCCGGCAAGGCACCACAGCAGCGGCCCGGCCCCAAAGAAGCCGGAGGACGCGGCGGCAGCGGGAGTCTCCGACGGGGCGGGCGCCGGCTCCGGGGTGGCGGCGGGGGCGGGAGAGGCAGCCGCCGGCTCCTCCGCCACCAGGAAGTACACCGAACAGTGATCCAGCGGCAGCGAGACCGTGCCGTCGGAAGCCACATCCACGGTGGCGATGCGCTGGGCGTCGTCCTCCTCCGGCAGCCAGTACAGGCCGCAGGTCATGCCAGCAAACTCCGCCGCGCTCAGTTTGAGTTCCAGCCGGGCGGGGCCGGGCAGCTGGCCGGAAAAGCCGGTGTCCAGCCCGAACCAGGGCTGGCCGGCCGCCGTCTGCTCAATGCGGGCGGCCTGGCTGTACGCCACCGCCAGCGTCACCGAGGCGTCAAACACGCCGCCGGGCAGCTCGGTGAAGAGAAGATCGTCCGCCGCAAACACCCAGGCGTACCCGTCGCCCTGCAGCCGCAGGGAGGTGCCGGGGCGCTGGAGCAGCAGCGAGAAAGCCGTCTGGCTCACGTCAGAACGGACGGTCACGTCCAGCGTCACATCCCGGGGCTGGGCCTTGAAGGCGTCCATCACCTTCTGGGCGCTGTAGAGCTGGCTCTGGGCGGGCGCGGAGTTTGCGCCCGGCACGGCAGAGGGCAGGGGAGAAGCTGTGGGCGCCGCGGTGGGCGCGGGCGATGCCTCCGGGCCGGCGGTGGGGGCCGGGGTGGGGCTGACGCTCACGGCCGTCAGCGTGCCGCTGGTGATGATGTACTCCGAGCAGTGATCCACGGTGATGACATAGCAGCCGGTGGCGGCGTCATAGCGCACCTCCACCACTTCCGCGGGCACGATGGTCCCGTCCGGCTTTACCCAGTAAAGATACAGCTCGTCCACGCCGCCCGCGGGCAGCTCGGTGGCCTTGATGGACAGGGTGGCCCGGCCGGGCAGCGCGCCGTTGTGGCTCAGGTTCACCTCCTGTACCACCTTGGCCTGCTCGCTTTCGGGCAGAGCGTCCACCGCCTGCTGCGCTTTGTCCGAGAGGGTGTCGCTCACATTCAGGTCGGTGTCGATGGAGGGATCGGTCACCCGGGCGAATTCCCAGGTGGCGATGGGACGCGCCTCGACGTCCACGATGGGGAAGCTGGCGGCAAGGCCCGTCGCCTGGATGGCGGCGAAGCCCGCGGCGTTCACCAGCAGGCTGCCCTCGCCGCTCTCGCTCTTTTCCAGCGGCAGCAGCAGCGCGCCGCCGGTCGTCTGGGCGGTGGCCGCGTCCACGCTCAAGGCCGTGCGGGCCGCATCCACATAGTAGGGAGAGGTGTAGACCGTCACCGGTTTGTCCAGCGCGGCCGTGCCGGTGCTGTTGTGCACCGCGTATTTCAGGATGGAATTGCCGTCCCAGTGGTTCTGGGGCAGATCCAGCGTGAAGGAGGCGGGCCCCAGCACCGGGGTGCGGATGTCCACATCCAGCCCGTTGCCAATGAAGCTGCAAAAGCGGATGCTTAAGGAAAAATCGTTGTTCCACTGGGGCGAAGCGATTACCGCGATCTTGTTGCCGCTGAGGGTGACGTTCCGCAGCGGCCCACCCATCGCGCCCACGTCGCAGCCGATGATGACGCCGCCGTTGACGGTGCCGCCGGCCACGCCGGTGGTGCAGTTTCGCACGGCGCAGCTCCGGATGTTCAGCGGATAGCTCGTCCCGCCGGTGTTTTCGCCGGGCGCGATGCCGCCCCGCTTGCCGCCGCCGTCCACCGCGATGTTTTCCAGCGCCATCTCCGCAGAGGCGGCGCTGACGGTGAGGATATAACCGCCCTCGGCTCCCGGCTTCCCGGTAAAGGTCGCGGGGTCATTGGCGTCGGCGCTGCGCAGGATGACGTTCTTGCCCTGGATGTTCAGGTCCATGGGGTATTCGCCCGGCGCCAGCAGCACCACCGTGGGCTGGGGGGAGAGGCCGAGCCCGTCCAGCACGCTTTCCAGCGTGTCGGGGCTGGCAATCACCGTCTCAAACCCGCCGGACTCGCTGACTTCGAAGGTCAGGCCGATGGTCACCGTTTCGGGATTGTAATAGGTGGTGCTGGCCCCGAAGGGGTCGTTAAGGCTGGGGATGTACAACTCCACCGTGGCGGTGATGTCGCAGCTGCCGGCCTTGCCGCCGGGCACAAGACGGATGCCGAAGCATTTGCCCTCGGGGTTCGTGTAGCCGTTGCCGTCCATCACCGGGTCCTTTTCGGTGGTGGAGCCGATCTGCCCCGCGATCTTCAAAATATCCTCGTCGGAACTGGCGAAGGTGACGCTTTTGACCAGCTCGGTGGCAAAGCTGGAATGGCGCACAAGACCGGTGTCCATCCCGTTTTCCTTGCCGATGTACTGGGAGCTGAACAGGTACAGCTCAAAGCTGTCCGCCGTGGTGCGGCTGGTGGAAACAGAGGACGACAGGGCCGCCAGATCCTCGGTGAAGCCGATGGTCTCATTGTAGGGTCGCCACATGGAGTCCGTGCCGTTGGAGTAGTAGGTGGCGGAGGAGCCAAAGGCGGCGAAGCGGATGACCATGCTGGCGCTGCCCTTTTCCGTCTGCACGGTGATGGTGGCGTCCCCCGGCACCTGACGGCCGGTGTAGTCCAGCCGGAAGGCGGACAGGCCCGCCTCCCAGGTGATACTTACATTGCCGGCGGCGGGGCCGCTGACCTGGGGCGCGGCGGTGAGTACCAGCGGGCCGCTTTGGTTGCCCACCTGGTAGACCGCGCCCCGCTGGGCGACGTCGGACGCGGTGCGCTGGATGACCTCCAGACCGCCCAGAATGGTGGGCCCGTCCCCCGCAGGGGTGAAGGAAAGCCGCTCAAAACCGCTGATCTTCACCGGAATGCTCGCCAGCGCCCCGCCGCCGGCCCTGAGGGAGAGCGTGCGTTCTTCACTCTGCTGTTGCACCGGCCGGATGACCCAGGCCCAGACGGTCTGCCAGGACGAGGCGGCGTCTTCACGGTAGGGGATGGCCATGGCCTCGATGCGGTCGGAGGCGGCGCCCTCCAGCGTCAGGCCGAAGGCTTCCAGTTCCGCCCGGCTGGCGGCAGGCTTGCCGTCTTTTAAGGGCACCACCGCGTATTGTTCCAGCAGGCTGTTTAGGGAAAGGGGCTGGTAGGGATTGAATTCCGTCCGGGTGAAGCCGGCCTGCTGGAGGTTGGAGCCGGAGGGCCAGGGCAGCAGGCTGCCCTGGGCCAGCACCCAGGCGGAGTTGTCCACCTTGATTCCCAGGTATGCCCAGATCCCGTCCAACTGCACACAAATCCGGTAGGGATCCGCCTTCACGTCCGCGGCGGTGAGGTCGTACACCAGCCGCAGGCTCGCGCCGTCCTCGCCCTGTTCCAGCTTCAGGCCGTCGCTCAGGGTGGAGTTTTTCTGAATGGACTGGAACAGCTCCTCGCTGATGGCCAGCGGCGTGTCGGCGGCGGTGGGGTTCAGGGTGTCGTAGAGCCGCAGTTCCACGCTGCCGCTCTGCCCCACCCGCAGGTCAAGCTGCTCGGGATCGGAGATCTTTCCGTTCTCCACGACGGCCCAGCACAGATTACGGCTGAAGGGGGCGGGGGTGTAGCGCAGGGGAATGGAATCCTCGAGCCCGTCTGTCTTGCGGGTAAAGGCCAGCGTGCCGTCCACGGCTTCACCCTGCGAAGGGTCGGCGCCGGGCTTTGCGCTGAAGTTCAGCACGCCTTTTTCCACAGAATCCAGGGTGAACAGTTTGGCCAGACCGCCCTCCAGGCGGAAGTTTTCGCCCAGCCAGTCCAGCCGGGCTGTGAGGCCGTTGGCGTAGTCAGACAGGCTCACGCGCACCGAGGCGGTAAAGGTGTCCTCGCCGGTGCGCTCGATCCAGGCGGGAAACTCAGAGGTGTAGCTGTCGTGCGAAAGGGTCCAGCTGTAGGCGATGTGCGCACGCAGAGTTTCGCCGGTGGCCTTCACCGTGGCCAGTACGTCCACCCCGAAATCGGGGGCCAGGGCCGCGAAGTAGTCCTGCAGCGGGCCGTAGCCGGCGTCGGTGGAGGAGGTGCTGAAAAAGAACTGGGCGTAGGCGCCCCAGTCGCCGCCGGCATAGCGGTAGAAGGCGTCCGCGGGCACCGGCTCGTCGGTGCCGGGCTTCACCAGCGTGAACTCTGCCTCGTCAAACAGCAGGGGGTGATTCGTGTCGCCCCGGCAGAGGGTCAGGTGGAATGCAGAGGCAGCCCCTTCCAGCGTCTCGCCGTCGCGCAGCTGCGTGCCCTCCAGCGAGGAAGCCGAGTCGCTTGCCACCAGCAGCAGTTCGCCCCCGGCGGCCAGGGCTTCGGGGGCAGAGGCGTCCGCTGCCCCGCTGTTCGCGGGCGCGGCGGGCTGTACAGGGGCGGCGCTGTCCTCCGCCGCCTTGTTGTCCGCCTGTGCGGGGGCAGTGGGGTCTTCCGAAACTTCACCATCCGCGGGCGCGGCGGGCTGCCCGGGGGTGGTGCTGCTTTCCGGCGCGCTGCCCTCCGACTCACCGGCGGGTTTTGCGGATGCAGCGGCGTCTCCTCGAGCTTCACCATCCGCGGGCGCGACGACCTGCACAGGGGCAGTGTCGCTTTCCGGCGCTTCGTCCTCGGCCGAAGCCGCTTCGGACACGGCCAGCGTGCCGTCACCCGCCGCCCACACCGGGGCCGCGGGGGCAAGAGCCGTGAACAGCAGGCTCAAACACAGGGCGCCGGCGGCAGCGCGCCGTAGCGCCCCGAAAAACGGGATCTTCATCAAACAAGTCCTCCTTGGTCGTTGTGCGGCCGGCCGGTCAGCCGGCGCGCTGCAGTCTGCACTCCATCCGACGCAGCGGATAGAGACACAGGGGGTCGTCGTAGCACTCCACCACCACACGCATCTCGCCGCCGCCGGTATCCTCCAGCTCGGTGACGCGCATGGCCGGGGCGGGGGCCTCGGTATAAAAATAGGTGCCACTGGCTGCGTCATACACGGCGGGGTCGCGGCAGGAAAAGCCCTCCAGCGAGAAATACTCCCGGGCCAGTTCTTCCATGCGTTTGGGGGAGAAGGGCCCGCTTTCGCCCTTGTCTTCGATGGCGCTGGCCATGCACACCCGGGCCACCGTCACCGGCGAGAGACTGTCCGCCACAAAGTCCGGCTGTTCCAGGTTGGCGCACAGCCGCAATGCAAGGCGGGCGGCCTCACTGTCGGTGTCGGCCAGGCGGATGCCCTCGTACTTCTGCCGGGTCATCAGACAGTCCACCAGAGGCTGCTCCCGGTAGCCGGTCTGGCTCATGTGCGCCACCAGTGTGCCCTGCCCCGGCTCGTAAAGCCCCGCGCCGTCGGCCACGGCCACATTCAGATACAGCTCGGCGCTCTGTTCGCTGTTGAAGAAAAGGCGCATATCCTCCACCTGCATTTCCAGGTCGGAAAGGCCGGCGTACAGCGGTTCGAAGTAATCGCCATCCATGCTGGCCTGCTCTGTCAGCAGCGGCACATCGCCGGCCTCCAGCGCCTGCTGCAGGCGGTAGGCCGTCTGGCGAAAGCGCTCTTTCTGCGCCTCGCTCACAAAGGGAGAGGACACCGGCAGATAGGTGTTGTCGGCGATCACAGGGTTGGTGGCGGTGCACAGGAACACTGCCACCACCGCCGCCGAAAGGAGTGTCCCTGCCCAGCGGGGCAGCCGCTTCCAGGCGAGGATGCGCCGCACCCGTGCCGTTACGTCCCGCTCGCCGAAGGCTGCGTAGGCCGCCAGGCCGAAGCGGTGCCGCCCGGCCCAGTCCACCAGCGCCTGGGCGTAGTCCAGCTGCTCGGCGCTGCCCACTATCGCCAGCACCGTTTCGTCGCAGGCCCGCTCGATGTCCTGGGCCATCCGGTCCCGTGCCAGCCACACCACCGGATTGAACCAGTGCAGTGCCAGCGCCAGATTGGACACCTGGAGAATAAGGTAGTCCCGGCGGCGGACGTGCACCAACTCATGCAGCAGGATGTAGCGCCGCTGGGCTTCCTGCCCTTCCAAAATCACCGGCAGCAGCACCTTCGGGCGAAGCAGGCCAAACACCATGGGGCCGCTCACCGCCCGGGTGTACACCACCGCCACGGGCCGGTGCAGCCCTGCCTGGGTAAAGCAGGGGACAAGCGCCGCCGGGGGCAGGGGGCGGGCGGTGCGCAGCGCCGCGGCCAGCCGCAGATACTGCACGGCGAAAAGCAGCACCAGCACCGCCACGCCGGCAAGCCACAGGGAGCAGCCTGCCCGAAGCAAAACGCCGGTCATTGTGGACGAGGTGTCGGGGGCAAGGGGCTGGGGGGCGAGATCTGCGTCCAGGTACACCACCGACAGCAGCGCCCCGCCGGGACGGGCCATCTTCTGATGGAACAGGTTGAACACGCTGAACACGCTGGGCAGGCTGTAGGGCACCAGCAGCCGGAACAAAAAGGGCAGCCACAGCAGATACTGATACACCGCCGGCAGCATCCGGCCCAGCGCCCGCCGCAGCAGCATGACGATGCCAAACAGGATCACCCCGGCGATGCTCATATTCAGGATGGAGACAAACAGTTCAGTCATAGTAACGTCCAGAACCCACCACAGGGCTCGCCTTTCGCCGAATACCATACTTCGGTCGCTGATGATGCGTTTTAAAAGAAATTTTATCAGGATAAAACAAAAATGCCATTTAGAGTGTATCGGTTTTTGCGGCATTCGTCAACCCTTTTAAAAAATTTATCGAAATAAAATATTCCTTGACATCGCTGCCGGGCGGTGGTATAGTGTGCTTGATTTTATCATGATAAAACGAAATGCCAAACTCACATAGAACAGGAGCATATCACAATGAAACAAAAAAATCCTCTCGTTCTGCGCGCCGTCGGGGCCGGCCTGGCCTGCGCGCTGCTGGCCGGCTGCGGCGGCGAGAAGCTGGCGCCCTCCAGCACCGCCGCGGTCAGTGTCTCCCAGGCGGCCTCCGCCAGCGAGGTCGCTGCCGAGGAGCGGCACACCGGCCCGCTGACCACCGACACGGCGGCACAGGGGGCGCTGACCCTGACAGAGAATTCCTACCCCCTGACCTCCTTCGACCACTTCGGCGCCTTCGTGAACGGCTACGCATTTGTGGTGCTGGGGGATGAGGTGGGCTATCTCAGCGAGGCGAGCGGCGAAGTCACCGGGGTGTACACCATCCCCGAGGACGACATCTTCACCATTGACCTGAACGATCTGCCCGCCCGCTACGACCCAAACGCCGAGTTCCCCGGCACCCGGCGGGCGGAGTTTGCCTGGATTACCGAGCACTTCGCCTGCTCGGAGAGCGGCGTTGTGCCCTATTATGAAGATGGCCTTTGGGGCTATTGCGACCTGGAGGGCAACGTGCTGGTGCAGCCCATCTATAACCAGGTGTCGCCCTTCGGCAAGGTGGCCATGGGCCGCCGCTACGAGGAGATGGCGCCGGCCGCCAGCGCAGCGAACAGCACGGGCCTGAACCAGAGCAACACCGCCGGCAACACCCGCCAGACCGTTTACGACATCATCGGCGCCGACGGCAGCGTGCTGGCCTCCACCCCCAACGGCTGGGTCGACCCGGATCTCGGCTATTACATGGTGGACAACGAGGTGTTCGGCAAGGATTCGGCCACCCTTTACAACGCGGACGGCACCGTGGTGCTGGCGGATGTGCCCTTCGGTGTGGGCAACTCGCCCAGCCCCAGCTGCAGCTGCTGGCAGGACGGCGTCATCCTGGACGGCGTGGCCTATGACCGCACCGGCGCGGTGATCGGTGACGGCAGCGGCAAAGAGGTGCAGGGCATCGGCTTTGGCGGCCTGCTGCTCTTCCACGACGATGCGGGCTACGGCGTGCTCTACCCCGACGGCACCGAGGCGGTGCCCACCAGCCTGAGCGGTATCAACGGCATGGCGGAGGACGGCAGCGCCTTTGCCCGGCAGAAGGACACCGGCGCGATCCGCCGCTACGACGCCCAGCTCAACGAGCTGCCCGCCGGGCCGCTGGCCCGGGCCGGTGTGGGCGAAAGCTATGCGGATGAGGAGCAGAACGCCATCGTCACTCCTGTCACCCTGTACGACCAGGACGGCCGGGAGATCACCACCCTGAAATCCACCATGACCGGCACCCCGGCCTACACTCTGACCACTGTTCTGGAGGAGGGCGACTGGCTCTACTTCTTCCCGGACAATGCCACCGCGCAGGCCTATCAGCTCACCCTGGCACAGTAAACGAAAAAACGCCCGACGGAACACTCCGTCGGGCGTTTTTTTCATCACATCAGCGGCGCGATTACCTTCAGCAGCGGCCCCAGCAGCCGCAGGCGCCGGGCGTTGTGCCAGATGGTGTCCTTCTCCACCCGGCGGCACTTCGCCTGGGTGGCGGCAAAGTCCGCCTCGATGTCCGCCACACAGTCCACGCCGTACATCCAGGCGGCGCACTCGAAGTGGTGGTAGAGGCTGCGGTAGTCCAGATTGATGGTGCCCACCACCGCCTCCCGGTCGTCGGCCACGAACACCTTGGCGTGGACAAAGCCGGGGGTGTACTCGAAAATTTTCACCCCCGCGTCCAGCAGGGCGGGATAGTGGGTCTTGGCCAGGGCGTAGGGGGCGGCCTTGTCCGGCACGCCGGGCAGGATGATGCGCACGTCCACTCCCCGTCGGGCGGCAAACTCCAGGGCGTTCTGGAGTTCGCCGTCCAGGATCAGGTAGGGGGTCATGATGTGCACATACCGGGTGGCCCGGTTGAGGATGTCCATGTATACCTCTTCGCCCACCTTGTCCTCGTCCAGCGGGCAGTCGCCAAAGGGCATCACGAAGCCCGCGGCGCGCACCGGCGGCACCGGCGCGGCGCAGAACTCGCCGAACTGCGGCGGCTGCTCGGTCACGTTCCACATCTGCAAAAACAGCAGGGTGAAGCTGCGGGCCGCCTCGCCCTTGAGCATCACGGCGGTGTCCTTCCAGTGGCCGTATTTTTCAATGTGGTTGATGTACTCGTCCGCCAGGTTTACCCCGCCGGTGAAGGCGGTGTGGCCGTCGATCACCAGGATCTTGCGGTGGTCCCGGTAGTTGTAGTGGGTGGACACCAGCGGTACCACCGGCGCGAAGGCCTTGCAGCGGATGCCCAGCTTTTCCAGCCGGCGGGGATAGTCGTGGGGCAGGGTGGAGAACTCGCAGGTGCCGTCGTACATCACCCGCACGTCCACTCCCGCTTTGGCCTTGCGGGCCAGGATCTCCAGGATGCGGCCCCACATCAGCCCCTCATCGATGATGAAATATTCCAGAAAGATGAACTGTTCCGCCTGCTCCAGTTCCGCCAGCAGCCGCTCCCACTTGTCCTGCCCCAGGGAAAAGTAGGTCACGGCGGTGTTCTGATACACCGGGTGGCAGCCGGACTGCCCCACATAGCGCGCCAGCCCCGCCGCGCCGGGATTCTCCGCCTCCAGGGCGGCAAGGGCCCCGGGCTGCGGGGGCAGGGCGTCGCGGGTGAGGCGGATTATCTCGGCCACCCGCTCCTTTTCCGCCCGGTGGCCGAGATCGCTGCGCACCAGCCAGAACAGCACCGCCCCCGCCACCGGCGCACCCATGATGATGACCAGCCAGGTGAGCTTGGCGGTGGCGTCCATGCGGGTGTTCAGAAGATACACTACCATGACGACGGAAAAGAGCAGCGCGCCGCCGAGGAAGTGGGGCAGCAGCTGCACGAACCAGCGAAAGGCGCCCAGCAAAAGCAGCGCCTCCAGCACCAGCAGCAGAAGGAACAGCCCCAACCGGCTGAACAGCGCGCGCACCAGGCCCTTTTGCCCCTTTTTGAGCAGATGCAGGCCGCTTTCCTTCAGGTCGTTCGGGGTCATGGCGCGCACTCCTTTGCCGGCGTTCTCCCTCCACTATATCATACCGGGGCGGGCGCGGCAACTTCACCTGCCTTGAGCATCCAGATGCGGGCGGAAAAATCCGGCATGGGGCGCACGCCCTCGGTGTAGCCGGTGCCGCAAAAGCGCTGGGGCGGCCGCAGCCCGGCGTGCATCAACAGGCTGCCGGCGGCGGCAAACTCCAGCTGCTCGCAGGGCAGCTGATACACCTCGCCCGCCAGATGCACCAGCATCCCGTCCGCCTTCAGCTTCACCGGCAGCACATGGCCCAGAAGGGTGCGAAAGGCATCCAGCTCCACGCTCTGCGGCCGCAGGCTCACCTGATAGACAAGGCTCTCGTCCAGCCCGGCAAGGCGCAGGGGCGCAAGGGGCGCGTTGGGGCGCACAAGGCCGGTCATCTCCAGCACCGCCGCCTCGCGCCGGTCCTCCGACACCACCATCCAGGCGCCGCCCCGGTCTGCCTCGGGGGCGGCCAGGCAGTAAAACCGGCCGCGCTGGAACAGGTCGCGGTGGGCCTTGTAAAATTCGATCTGGGCCTTCACGCTCTTTTCCTGGGCGGGGTTCAGGGCGGTCAGATCCATCTCGTAGCCCAAAAGTCCGAAGGCCGCCACGTCAAAGCGGCTGTCCAGCGGGGTGAAGCGCAGGGTCTGGTGGTTGGGCGCGGCGCTCACATGGCAGCCCATCACCCCCTGGGGATAGCCCAGGCTCGCCCAGGTCTGGATCTTGCACCGTTCCCAGGCGTCGGTGTCGTCGCTGAGCCATATCTGGGGCATGTAGCAAAGGATGCCCAGGTCAAACCGGTTGCCGCCGCTGGCGCAACCCTCAAAGAGCACGTCCGGGTGGGCGGCGGTCACCGCCTCCAGCACCTGATAGAGGCCCAGCGTCCAGGTGTGGGCAAAGCGGCCCTGCTCGTCCAGCGCAGGGCTGAACCGGTCGGTGTGGTGGCGGTTCATGTCCCATTTCACATACCGGATGGGGGCACTGTCCAGCAGCGTGTTCAGCTGTTCAACGAGGTAGTCCCGCACCTCGGCCCGGCAGAGATCCAGCACCAGCTGGTGACGGCTGCGGCTGGGGGCCACGCCGGGGGAGGCCACCGCCCAGTCCGGGTGGGCCTCGTAGAGGGCGCTGTCCTCGCTGACCATCTCCGGCTCCACCCAGAGGCCAAAGGCAAGGCCCTTTTCCGCGAGGTCCTCCGCCAGGCCTCCAAGGCCCCGGGGCAGCTTTTTCGGGTTGGGGTCAAAATCGCCCAGGCCCTTGGTATCGTCGGTGCGGCGGCCAAACCAGCCGTCGTCCAGCACAAACAGCTCTGCCCCGAGACCCGCGGCCTTGGCCGCCAGCGCCCGCAGCTTGCGGGGGGTGAAATCGAAGTAGGTGGCTTCCCAATTGTTCACCAGCACCGGCCGGGGCGCGTCCTTCCAGGCGGGTGGCAGGATGTGCCCGCGCACAAAGCGGTGCATGTTGTGCCGCAGGCCGTTGCGTCCCTCGGCGCTGAAGGAGAGCGCCGCCTGGGGGGTGACGAAGCTCTCGCCGTCCGCCAGCGTCCAGCAAAAGCCCTCCGGCTGGATGCCCGCCATCACCCGGGTGAAGCCGTAGCTGTCCGCCTCCACGCTGGCGGCGTGGCTGCCGGAATAGAGCAGGTTGAAGCCGTAGATCTCCCCGGCGTGCTCATTCGTGTCGGGCGCGCTCAGGGCAAAGAAGGGGTTGCAGTAGTGGCCGGAGGCGCCGGACACGCTGCCGAATTCGGTCACCCCCCGCCGCACCGGGGCGGTGCAGGGCTCGAACTCCCGGGCCCAGGCCCCGGTGAGGGTGGTGAGCACAAAGTCCTGCCGGGGCAGGTCCAGCTGGTAACTCATGGCCCGGCGAAGGGTCACCGGCCCGCCGGTGCGGTTGGTCAATTTGATTTGCCGCACGATCACGTCGCAATCTTCCAGCGGAATGTAAAAAAGTTCCGCCGCCATGCCCTCGCCGCTCTCAAAGCGCAGCGAAAGGCACTGGCCCGCCGCCCGGGCGGCCGGCATGCCGGGAGTCTCGGGCGGGGCGGGCAGCACCTCGCCGCCCGCAAAGCGCAAGTCGCACACCGGGCTGCCGTTTGCCAGCGTCAGGGCCAGCGCGCCCCGGCGGAAATCCCCCTTTTCGGTGGGGGAGACCTCCAGCCCCAGGTGCAGCAGCGAGAGCACCGGGTCAAAGCCCTCGTCGTAGATGACGTCGGTGCCGTAGGCCACCGCCAGGGGCTGCCGCAGCGCTTCGGCCGAGGGCTCGATCCTGCGGCCGTAGTGCAGCTGTTCCGCCAGCGGGCCCCGGGGCGCGATGTACAGGCCGGTGCGTTCGGTCTCCACACAAAAGACCCCGTCCTTTTGAAAAATCATCCCTTGCTCCCTTCTCTCTGACGCAGCGCCTCGCTGATGCGGGCGTTCTCCGCCTCGGTGAGGCGGTATTTTTTCATAAAGTAGACGATGGAGAACACAAGGCCCGCCACCGGCAGCGCCACCATCAAAAGGCGCAGCCCCACCAGGGTGCTCTCCGCCTGCACAGGGGCGGTGTCGTCCAGGCCGATGAGATCCAGCCCCACGCCGGCGATGAGCACGCTCACCGCGCTGGCCAGCTTGACCACAAAGGTCTGCATGCTGAACACCACGCTCTCGTTGCGCCGGCCGGTCTTGTATTCGCCGTAGTCCACCGTGTCCGCCAGGAAGACGGTGGTGAGCACGGTGGCAAGGCCGAAGCCGATGTAGATGACAAAGGCGGTGGCGGCCAGCGGGGCCACGGCCCGCACGCCGGCCATGGCCATGGCGAAGAGGGCCAGATACCCGGCGATGGTCACCCCCAGCGCCCCGGCCAGGATCTGCTTGCTGCCCCAGCGCCGGCGCAGCAGCGGCAGGCTGGCCATGCTCAGCACCTGGCCCACGCCGCCCACGGTGCCGAACAGGCTGAACAGGTCGCTGTTGCCGATGTCGTACTTGAAGAAGTAGACCCCCAGCTGGGTGGTGAGGTAGAGGGAGGCGTTGAAGACGATGATGCCCACCACCACCACCATGGCCTGATCGTTGTGGACGAGGGCGGAGAACATCTCCCGCACCGTGGCGGTCTTTTGCCGCTCGGCGGGCTTTTCCCGCACCAGCGCCACACACACCAGCTCGGCGATGACGAACAGCACCGCGACCCCGGCGGCGAAGAGGGAAAAACCCTGCCGCTCGCCGGCGCCCAGCCGCACCACCAGCAGCATGGTGAGGATGGTGGGCACCGCGTAGCCCACGGCGGCGCAGCTGCGCCCGATCACCGACAGGTTCTCCCGCTCCTTGCCGGGGGCGGTGATGGCGGGGATCATGCTCCAGAAGGGGATGTCCATCAGGGTGTAGGTCACGCCCCACAGCACATAGGCCGCCGAGGCGTACACCAGCATGGCGGTGCCGGTGAGGGAGGCAGGCATGGCGAACATGCCGTAGAGGATGAGGGCGTTGGTCACCGTGCCGGTGACGATCCAGGGCCGGAACTTGCCGAAGGGGGTGCTGGTCTTTTCCACCACCACGCCCATCAGCGGGTCGTTGAAGGCGTCGAACACCCGGGCGGCCATCATCATCACACCGGTGAAGGTGCCGCTGATGCCCAGGATGTCATTGTAATAATAGAGAATAAAGCCGGAGACAAGGGCGTATACCATGTCCTTGCCCACCGCGCCGAGACCAAAGCCCAGTGATTGCCTTGCCGTTGTTTTCATATCCGTTCCTCCTCTCGTTTTTCCACCCGGAAGAAAAGGCGCACGGGCTGCGCGCCCTCCGTTTCGATGGTCAGCCGGCCCTCGCCGGCCTCGCCCCGGGTGCGCAGATAGCACCCGGCCATCCCGCCGGCAAGGGGCACCGCCGACGGGCCGATCAGTTCCACCGCACCCTCGGCACGCAGGGTCAGGCTGCGGCTGCAATAGACGCGCGGCGCCCCGAACTCGTCCACCGCCCGGATGCGGACGGTGGCCATGTCCCAGCTGGGGCCGTCGGTGAGGGTGTCGGTGTCCGCCTTCACTTCCAGCGCCAGCGTGTCGCCGGGGCAGCGCACTGCGCTGGCCACCACCCGGCCGTCCTTCACGGCGTCAAAGCGCCAGCGCACCACCTGGTCGCCCCAGCCGGCCACATAATTTCCATAAAGGCGCAGGCCATCCTCCCGGGAAAAGCCTTTGCACAGCATCAGATAGGCCGCCTTCACCAGCACCGGCAGGGGCAGGGCGCTGCCGCAGCGGGCGGAGGCCAGCAGCACCTGACGCACCATGGCGGCGGTGCGGCGGCTCATGCCCTCCTGGCTCTGCAAAAGGGGACTCACCGTGTCGTCGATGAGCACCGGCGGATGGGCGAGGCCGTCGTACTCCGCCGCGGGGAAGAAGCTGCCCGCTGGCAGGTCGTTGCGGTAGACGTCCACCCGGTCGGCGTTGGTGAACACCGCCACCGTGCCCAGCGCCCCGGCGGGGTGCTCGCCGATGTCCATGCCGCTGCTCACCTCCAGCACCGGTGCGTCCCGGCGCTGGCTGGCGTACACCGCCGCGGCGAGTTTCGGGTTGCGGAACATATCCATCACCCCGTGGTAACAGACGCGGTCGCCGCTGCCGAAGTCCCGGTGGGTGTTGTAGTCGAACATGCACCAGCCGAAGCTGCCGGCAATGCCCTCGCCTTTGGCCGCGTCGCTCAGCACCCGGGCGTGGCGCAGCGCGTGTTCCAGCCGTTTGTCCTCGCAGTCGAAGGCCTTGGTGGGGAACATATGCCCGTTGTATTCGCTGATGAGGTAGCCCTTGTCCTTTTCCCTCGTGATGCTGCCGCGGGCGGCGCAGCCCCGGTTGTCCCCGTGGTGGGAGAAGTCGTTGTAGGTATACACATCCTCCAAAAGGTGACTGTGGGCGAAGTTGCGCACCCCGCCGGTGGGGCGGGTGGGGTCCAGCCGGTGAGCGATCTCGTTGGTGCGGCGGTAAAATTCGTCGTCGTCCGCGCTCTCGTTGATGCGCACCCCCCACAGGAAGATCGACGGATGGTTGCGCCCTTGCAGCACCATCTCCCGGGTGTTTTCCAGCGCCTGGGCCTTCCAGGCGTCGCCCCCGATGTGCTGCCAGCCGGGGATCTCGGTGAACACCAAGAGGCCGATCTCGTCGCACCGGTCGAGGAAGTGGCGGCTCTGGGGATAGTGGCTGGTGCGCACCGCGTTGCAGCCCAGCTCGAACTTCAGGATGTCCGCGTCCAGCCGCTGAGCCCGGGCGGGAGCGGCGTAGCCCATATAGGGCCAGCTCTGGTGCCGGTCCAGTCCCCGCAGCAGCACCCGCCTGCCGTTGAGATAAAAACCTTCCGGCCGGAACTCCACCCGGCGGAATCCAAAGCGCACATTGTACTCATCCGCGACGGCGCCCTCCCGCAGCAGAGTTGCCCGCAAAGTGTAAAGGTTCGGGTGCTCGCAGTCCCACAGGGCGGGGCGCTCCACCTGCAGAAGGACCTCGCCCGTGTCGGCGTCCCCCTCCCAGCGGGCCAGTTCTTCGCCGCTCTCGCCGCACACCGCAAGGCGCAGCGAGTGGCCGGCAGCGTTTTCGCAGCGGGGCAGGCAGCGCAGGCTGCCGTCCATATCCGCCCGCACGCAGAGATCGTCGATGAAAGCGGGCCCGCCCACCTCCAGATACACCTCCCGGTAGAGCCCCCCGTAGGTCAGGTAGTCGATCACATTGCCGAAGGGGGGCACGTCCAGCGTCTCCCGGCTGTCCAGCTCCACCGTCAGGTTGTTGGGCTCCCCCCAGCGCAGGTGGTCGGTCAGTTCCGCGGTGAAAGCGGTGTAACCGCAGCCGTGCTGCGCCAGCAGCGCCCCATTGAGATATACCTTCGCGAAGTGGGCCGCGCCCTCAAACACCGCCCGCACCCGCTTGCCCCGCCATTCCTCCGGCGGAGTGAAAAAACGCAGGTAGCCGCTCACCGTCTGATACATCTGCTCGCTGAACTCGTTGAAGGGCAGCATCGTCACCGTGTGGGGCAGCCGCACCGCCGCAAGGCCCTCTTCCGGCGCTTCCAGCGCGGCCAGCCGCGGCTCGTAGTGGGGCGTGAAATACCAGCCGTCGTTCCAGGGAATGTGCTTCATGGCTTTTCCTCCCTTTGCACCAAAATGCCGTTCATCAACAGATCCATCATCCCGTCCAGGGCCTGTACATAGTCCAGCCCCTCCCGCTCCAATGCGTCGGTGGCCAGAAAATGCTCGATGGCTCCCTCCACCACCGCCCGCAGAAGGCCCGGCTCAAAGGGGCGCAGCACCCCCTCGTCCATGCCGCGGCGCAGCAGTTCCAGCGTGGGTTCCCAGCCCGATTCCAGCCGCTGGCGGATGCGGCGATATACCGCGGGATACTTTTCCTCCACACCGCGCAGGCGAGCCCAGTCCAGCGTCTGGTAGGAGTCGGGCAGCACCACCACCAGCCGCCGCACCTTGGCCGCCAGGTCCAGGTCCGCCCGGGCCAGCACATCCGCTTCGCTGGCCTTCACTTCGTCAAACATGGCGTCCACCGTGGCCAGCAGCAGCGCCTCCTTGCTGTCGAACAGCACATACAGCGTCTTTTTGCTCATGCCCAGCCGCGCCGCCAGCTGGCTCATGGTGAAATCCAGCCCCTGCTCGCTGCACAGCGCGATAGCCTCGCGGATGCACTTTTCCCGCGCTTTGTCCATAGCGCCCTCCTTGGAAACCAGAAATTTAAAATGGGTTTCCTTCAACGCTATCTTACACCGCCGGGCGGCGCAAAACAACGGGGCGGGGACGGATTCTCCCCTTTGCATAACTGGAAGGGGAGGTTTTTGGTATTCCCGACGGAATGCAGAAAGGCGGGGCGGCCTCACAAGAGGCCGCCCCGCCCGGTATGGCAAAGCAAGCGTTCGTTCAGTCCTCGTCGGCCGCAGCCTGGCCGGAAAAAACGTACTGGTGGATCACGTCCTGAGCGGCGCCCAGAATGGCGCTGTCATCGCAGGTGTCCACCTGCAGGTAGCCGGTGGCGTTGTCGTTGGGATTGAAGGCGGAGGCCTTCCGCTGCAGTCCGCCCAGAAAGGGGGTCAGCCGGGAGCCCACCGGCCCGCCCAGCACGATGGCGCAATCCACCACAAGATACAGGTTGTTCAGGGCCTGGGCCAGGATATCGGTGTACTGCTCCCAGCGCACCACCGCCGCCGGTTCGCCGGCCTCCAGCGCGGCAAAAAAGCCATCCAGGCTGCCGTAGGGCCCTTCGGAGAGCTGATCGGCGGAACAGTAGGCCCCCAGGCATCCCCGTTTGCCGCAGTTGTGCAGCCGGCCGCCGGGCACCATGCAAAAGTGGTTGATCTCCATGCAAAGGCTGTGATCGCCCCAGTATACCCCCCGCTGGAAGGCTGTGGCGGCGGCCAGTACCTCGCCGATCCACACATAAGTCAGCGAATCCTTCTCCGGCGCCTGCTGCAGGTTGGCAAAGAGCGCCGCGGCGGCGATCTGACGCAGGGTGCAGGGATAGGGGATGGCGCGGGTGATGCGCTCCTGCTGCCAGCGGTCGATGTTCAGGATATAAGCGTGGATCAGCGGCGGGACGTCCTTGGTCACGATCGCGGTGATGGCGGTCCCCACGCCCAGCACCCGATCCCGGGGGATATAGTGGGCTTCCAGCAGTTCCTCAATGGTGCCGGCCAGAAAACCGGGCAGCGCTTCCTGATCGGTAAAGTCAAACGAGCGGGTGAAGCGGTCCAGCACATGCTGGCGAAAATCCATCAAAAGAAACTTCACGCTGTCTTTTCGGACTTCCAGCCCCACGCTGTAGCGGCAGGCGGGGTTCGGATAGATCAGGTTGGACCGCCGCCCGGTGCGGCGGCTCTTCTCTTCGGTGATCTCCACGATCAGCCCCTGCTCGGCCAGCAGCTTCAGATGGGTGCCGATGGTGGGAAGGCTCATGTCCAGCTGCAGCGCCAGTTCCTGCCGGGTAACGCCCTTTTCCATATTCCGGTAAATGTGCTGGAAGATCAGATTTGCGGTTTGGCGCACCAAGGCACCTCCTTTTTGAAAAATGTTTTGTAAAAGTATCTACTATTATTTAATCTATCATTGTTTTGCCCTAAAAGCAAGCGCCGGCGGCCCGTTCCGGGCGCGCCGGCGCAAAATGGTTCAGACAAGACCGATGAACCGCCACCAGGCCATCATCACCGTGCAGATGAACAGGATCTGCATGGGGATCTTGAGGGCGTACAGCTTTGCAAAATCCCGGATGCCGAACATGGCGAAGGAGAAGTACACGAGATATGCCATGTTTTCGTAGGGAAGCACCACCGCGTCGCTGGTGTACTGGAAGACGAACAGGCCCAGCAGCACATTGTAGCCCAGCGAGCGGTAGAGGCTGCCCAGCACGCTGCTGAAGGCGGAAAAATAGCCCAGCGGCGTGAGCAGGAAATTCATCAGCAGGCCGAACGCGTAGGTCAGCAGAACAGTGGTGAGGAGGTTGGTCCCCTCGAACAGCGGCAGCAGATAGGTCTCGGCGATGCTGTCCGGCTTGACGTAGCCCGCCACGCTGCCCACGGCCACAAAGGCCGTGATCAGAAACACCATGCCGAAGTTCACGTTTTTCAGCGTGTCCTTGCCGGCCACCCGCAGCCCCGGCAAAAAGAACAGCCAGGGACAGACGATGAAGGGCAGGGCGGTGTCCAGCCCGGTCCACTGGGCGGTGAGCAGCAGCGCCAGGATCAGCCCGATCACCGCCAGGCACTTTTTCTCGCCGGAGCTCACCGGCCCCAGCCGGGCATACTGGGCACGGAACTCTTCCTTCGCGTCGATCTGCGGCGCCTTGATGAGAAAACGCAGCATGAACCACAGGTAGAAGGTGATAAACAGGAAGCCCGGCCACAGCGACCACAGCGCCTGCACCCAGCCCAGGGTCACCGGGTCCTCCGGGGTGGAGGCGCCGGCGGTGAGCACCCCGATGAAACCGGGGTAGGGGATAACGCCGTTTGCGGAAATGGTGCCCATGGCGGCCGCCAGCATCACGCCCGCCGCCGCGGTGCCGGGTTTCAGTTTCAGGGTGCGGCACACGCCGTAGGCCAGCGGCGCGAACACATACTGCACACAGCAGGAGGTGAACAGGCTGCACAGAAAACCGGAGAACAGCAGCGCAAAGCAGACGCCCCGGTAACTGGCGCCCGAGCGGATGATGGCGAACAGGGCGATGCGCCGCAGCAGGCCGGACTCCTCCAGGATCACCGTCAGCAGCAGTGTGCCCAGAGTGATCCAGGGCAGGGTGCCCGCCCAGCCGCTGTACACCACGCTGGCGGGGGCCACTCCGCACAGCCAGTAAGCCAGGGGCAGCAGCACGCCGATGACCATGTTGTCCAGCAGGCTGAAAGCGCAGCACAGGATGCCCGCCACCGTGACCAGCAGGTATTTCTTCACTCCCAGGGTGAAGACCGCGCCGGTGGGCAACAGGGCCAGCGCCACGCAGGCCAGCAGGGTGATCAGCCATGGTTTATAATTGCTTTTTGCGGCCATGCGATCGACCTCCCGATCCGCCTTACAGGGCAAGCAGCGCGCGGATGAACATGTTGCCGCCCACGATCAGCAGCAGCACATACACGATCTTCAGGAACAGGTCCTTGTTGAGGTGCTTCATCAGCTTCATGCCCGCGAACACGCCCAGGGTGGAAAGCGGCAGCGTGACCACGATGCAGCTGAGCAGCCGCGGGGTGTACAGACCGCCGATGATCTGCTGGGGGATCACCAGGATGGAGTTCATGATGACCCACACCCACACCATCGTGTTGCGGAATTTCTCCTTGTCCTCGATGGAGTTCAGTGCGTAGACGGTAATCAGCGGGCCGCCCACGGAGTAGGCGCCGTTCACCAGGCCGCCGATCACCAGGCAGGCGTACTGAAAGACCTTGTTGGCCACGCTGTTGGAGAGGCCTTCGTCCACCGTGCGGCCCTGGCGGCGCAGCAGCGCGTCCTTGATGAAGATCTTATAGATGTTGATGCAGGCGATTAGGGTCACCGCAAAGCCGATGACGATCTGGGTGACCACCGAGGGCACCTTGTAGCCCCAGTAGGCGCCCACGGCCTCAAAGGGCCCGCACACCACGATGACCTTCACCAGGTCCTTCCAGGACACCTTCTTGAAACAGGGGATGGCCATGCCGATGAGCGGGATATGGGAGATCAGCGTGCCGTAGGGGCCGCCGGTCTGGGTGCCCAGCAGGGCGGTGATGAAGGGCGCGCCCAGCACGGTGGCGCCGAAGCCGGTGATGCCCTGCACCACCTGGCAAAGCATCTCCACGATGGCGACCCAGATAAATGCAACTTCAAAAACCATTGTTCTCACACCTCACATTTTTGCCTGTGGTTACCACACCTGGTAGCCGCCGTCGATGATGATGTCGATGCCGGTGGTAAAGGTGGAAGCGTCCGACAGCAGGTAGACCACCGCGCCCGACAGCTCATGCGGCGCGCCCACGCGGTGCATGGGGGTGTTGTTCAGGGTGTCCTGCTGGATGCTGGGATCGCTCAGCTGCACAAAATTCTTCACATGGCTCATGCCGTGCTCCAAAAATCCGGGGGAGACGCTGTTGCAGCGCACATTGGAGGCGCCGAACTCGCCGGCCACGGCACGGGTCATGTGCAGCACGGCCGCCTTGGAGGTGCAGTAGCCGGACATGGTGCGCGGCGGCTTGTTGATGATGGTGCCGCCGAAGGAGGCGATGTTCACGATGGAGCCGAACTTCTGCTGGCACATGATGGCGCCGAAATGCTTGCACATCACAAAGGTGCCGGTCACATTGATCTGCATCAGGCGGTTGTAGTCTTCAGCGGTGTAGTCCTCCACCTTGCCGTGGATGTTGATGCCCGCCGAGTTGATGAGGCCGTCCACCTTGCCGAAGTCCGCCTTGATGGCTTCGGCCACCGATTTGACGTCCTCCTCGCTGGAGTTGTCGGCGGTGTAGCACTTCACCTGTACCCCGTAGTCCTTGTGGATGCGCTCGGCCAGTGCCTCCAGCTTCTCCTCGGTGCCCTTCATGTCGATGGCGGCGATGTCCGCGCCGGACTGGGCGCACGCCTCGATGAAATTCTGGCACAGATACCCGGTGGCGCCGGTGGCAGTGACCACTTTGCCCTTCAGGGAAAACAGTTCCGCGACGTTTACCATACAAAAACGCTCCTTTAAAAAAATAAGTTTTGTAAAACTGTTTTACAAAACTTATTGTGGCAACTTGCCGCAGATTGTCAAGCGATTGACAATCTCTTTTTGAAAAACATCGTTAAGATCAAAAAATAACAATGATAAATGGATTTTTGGGTAAAACCACGAAAAGTGGCAAAAAGGAATTGCCCGCATTTACAATTGGCCCGCCAAGGCATATAATTCTGGCCAGGGAATGAAGTTCTCCCTTGGGAAACCTAAACCGCTTTTTAAAGCTGATGACTTCTGTGATCGAACCGGTCGCGGCAGCTGTCGGCTTTTTTTGCGGCCAAAAGGGAGGAAAACACATGTTGACAAGTCTCGGATTCGTGTTTCTGGCGGGCCTGGCCGCGGCGGCCCTCTGCCAGCGGCTGCGCCTGCCCCGCATCATCGGCATGCTGGCGGTGGGCGTGCTGCTGGGGCCCTCGGCGCTGAATGTGCTGGATGGCTCCATCCTTTCCCTCAGCGCCGAACTGCGGCAGATGGCCCTCATCATCATTCTGCTCAAGGCGGGCCTTTCGCTGGACCTGGCGGATCTGAAACGGGTGGGGCGGCCGGCGGTGCTGATGAGTTTTCTGCCGGCCAGCTTTGAGATCGCGGGCTATCTGCTGCTGGCGCCGGTGCTGCTGGGCCTTTCGCGAACGGAGGCCGCGGTGCTGGGGGCTGTGATGGCGGCGGTGTCGCCGGCGGTGGTGGTGCCCCGGATGGTGCGGCTGATGGAAGAGGGCTGGGGCACCGACCGGGGCATCCCGCAGATGGTGATGGCCGGCGCCTCCTGCGACGACATCTTTGTGATCGTGCTCTTCTCCACCTTCCTGGGCATGGCCCAGGGCCAGGGGGCGGATCTGGCGGCGTTCGGCTCCATCCCGGTGTCCATCCTGTGCGGCGTGGCGCTGGGGGCGGCGGCGGGCTGGGGCCTCAGCGCTTTTTTGAGACAGCCTATGCCCACGCCCATCTGGTGCGCAACAGCGTGAAGGTGATCGTGGTGCTGGGGGTGTCCTTTCTGCTGATGGCGGCGGAGGACCGGCTGGAGGGCAGGCTGCCCCTCTCCGGGCTGCTGGCGGTGGTGAGCATGGCCTGTGTCCTCAAGCTGCGCTGCGCGCCGGGGGTGGCGGCCCGTCTGAGCCAGAAGTTCGGCAAGCTGTGGCTGGCGGCGGAGGTGCTCCTCTTCGTGCTGGTGGGCGCGGCGGTGGATGTGCGCTACACTCTGGGCGCGGGCCTTGGCGCGGTGGCCATGATCGCCCTGGCGCTGGTATTCCGGGCGGTGGGGGTGGCCCTCTGCCTCGCGGGCACTTCTCTCTCGGTCAGGGAGCGGCTGTTCTGCGTCATCGCCTACCTGCCCAAGGCCACCGTGCAGGCGGCCATCGGCTCGGTGCCGCTGGCGGCGGGCCTTGGCTGCGGGCAGCTGGTGCTGTCGGTGGCGGTCACGGGCATTCTGCTCACCGCGCCGCTGGGCGCGCTGGGCATGGACCTCACCTATAAAAAATTGCTGCGCGGCCCGTCGGCCCGATAAAGCCGCCCCGAATGGCCCAAAAACAGGACGCGCAAACCGTTCCCGCCGCCCTTTGTACGAAAATGGGATTGCAATCGCCGGAGAATATGTTATACTTATATCCGTGTTTTTTGCACAAAAGGACTTTTCTCACGGGAAGAGCCCACACTGCATGAAATGGAAAAGAGAGAAAAACCGCAGCCGGACAGGGGCGGTTTTCACGAAAAACGCGGAAACAGGAGGCGAAGACCAATGTGCGGTATCGTAGGATATACGGGCTCCAGGCAGGCGGCGCCCATTCTTTTGGAGGGGCTTTCGAAACTGGAGTACCGGGGCTATGACTCGGCGGGGGTGGCCACGCGGGACGGCGACGCCCCGGTGCAGCTGGTGAAGGCAAAGGGGCGCCTGAAGGTGCTTTCGGAAAAGATCAACGGCGGGCTCACCCTGCCGGGCACCTGCGGCATCGGCCACACACGGTGGGCCACCCACGGCGAGCCCAGCGAGACCAACGCCCACCCCCATTGCAGCGACGACATGAACGTGGTGGCGGTGCACAACGGCATCATTGAGAACTACCAGCAGCTCAGGGAAAAGCTGACCAAAAAGGGCTACCGCTTCTATTCTTCCACCGACACCGAGGTGGCGGTGAAGCTGATCGACTACTATTATAAGAAGTACGAAGGCACCCCGGTGGACGCCATCAATCATGCCATGGTGCGCATCCGCGGTTCCTATGCGCTGGCGGTGATGTTCAAGGACTACCCCGGCCAGATCTACGTTGCCCGGAAGGACAGCCCCATGATCATCGGCGTGGGGGAGGGGGAGACCTTTTTGGCCTCCGACGCGCCGGCCATCCTGAAGTTCACCCGCAGCGTCTACTACATCGGCAACATGGAGATCGGCCGGCTGGACAAGGACGGCGTCACCTTTTACAATCTGGACGGCGACGAGATCGAAAAGCCCCTCACCACGATCAAGTGGGATTCGGAGGCGGCCGAGAAGTCCGGCTACGAATTTTTCATGATGAAGGAGATCCACGAGCAGCCCAAGGCGCTGGCGGACACCCTTCACGCCTTTGCGGGCGAGGGCGCGCCGGATCTCTCCTCCGTGGGCCTCTCCGACGAGGATCTGCAGGCGGTGCGCCATGTGTGCATCGTGGCCTGCGGTTCCGCCTGGCATGTGGGGGTCACCGCCCAGTATGTGTTTGAGCAGCTGGCCCGCGTGCCGGTGCGGGTGGAACTGGCCTCGGAGTTCCGCTATCGCCGCCCCCTGCTGGAGGAGGGCACTTTGGTGATCGTCATCAGCCAGTCGGGCGAGACGGCGGACAGCCTTGCCGCCCTGCGGGAAGCAAAGCAGCTGGGAGCCCGCACCCTGGGCATCGTGAACGTGGTGGGCTCCTCCATTGCCCGCGAGGCGGACAACGTGATGTACACCCTGGCCGGGCCGGAGATCGCCGTGGCCACCACCAAGGCCTACAGCGCGCAGCTGATGGCCGTGTATATCCTGGCCATCCGGTTTGCCCTGGCAAAGGGGCAGATCGACGAGGCCCGCTGTGCCCAGCTGATGCAGGAACTGGAAACACTGCCCGGCAAGATCGAAAAGATCCTGGAGGACAAGGAGCGGCTGCAGTGGTTCGCCTCCAAGCAGGTGGCCATGCGGGACTGCTTTTTCATCGGCCGGGGCATCGACTACGCCATCAGCCTGGAGGGCAGCCTCAAACTCAAGGAGATCAGCTATATCCACTCGGAGGCCTACGCCGCCGGCGAACTCAAGCACGGCACCATCAGCCTCATCGAGGAGGGCACGCTGGTGGTGGGACTGCTCACCCAGGGCGAACTGTACGAAAAGACGGTGAGCAACCTGGTGGAGTGCAAGAGCCGGGGCGCGTATCTGATGGGGCTCACCTGCTACGGGAATTACAGCATCGAGGACACCGCCGACTTCGCGGTGTATGTGCCCCGCACCGACCCGCTGTTCACCGCTTCGCTGGCGGTGGTGCCGCTGCAGCTGCTGAGTTATTATGTGGCGGTGGGCAAGGGCCTGGACGTGGATAAACCCCGCAACCTGGCCAAGAGCGTCACGGTGGAGTGAACCGCCGCGGAAAGATGGTTTTTCGGGCAGGGCGCGGCAGAATTGCCGCGCCCTGCCTTTGTTTGAAAACATTCATGCGGGGGGCGTTTCTGCGCCTTTCCATGCCTGTTGCCTATGGCGGAGCATAAAATATAAGCATTTGTGCTTTCCCTAAAAGGGGCGTATACTGAAAACGAAGAAAATGGCGGGAAACGACCCGCAAAGAGAAGCAGACATGGAGAGAACGGTATGAAGATCATTGAGAACGAGACGTTTGATGAGGAGCGCGCGCTGTACGGCGTGCGAAACGTGAAGGTGGAGCGCTGCCGCTTTGACGGCCCGGCGGACGGGGAGAGCGCCTTTAAGGAATGCGCGAACATTGCCGCGGAGAACAGCTTTTTCAATCTGCGCTATCCCTTTTGGCACGACCGGGGCCTCACGGTGACAAACTGTGAACTCACGGTGAACTGCCGCGCCGCCCTGTGGTACTCCCGCCGCATCCGGCTGGAACACACCCTTCTGCACGGCATCAAGGCCCTGCGGGAGTGCGCAGATGTGGAGCTGCGCGGCTGCGACATCCGCTCGCCGGAGTTCGGCTGGAGCACGAAAAAGATCACCATGGAGGACTGCACCGCCGAGAGCGAGTATTTCATGATGCGCGCCTCCGGGCTGCGTTTTCGCAATGTGACCTTCACCGGGAAATATTCCTTCCAGTACATCCGGGACGCGGTGCTGGAAAACTGCCGCCTTTCCACCAAGGATGCCTTCTGGCACGCCCGCGACGTGGTGGTGAAAAACAGCGTGGTGGAAGGGGAGTATCTGGGCTGGTACAGCCGGAACCTCACCTTTGAGAACTGTGTGATCCGGGGCACCCAGCCCCTGTGCTACTGCAAGGGCCTGCGGCTGATCAACTGCCGCATGGAACACACCGACCTGGCTTTCGAAAAGAGCGAGGTGCAGGCCACCGTCACCACCCCCATCGACAGCGTCAAAAACCCGAAGGCGGGCCGCATCGAAGCCCCCGCTGTGGGGGAAGTCATCCGGGACGACCCCGCATCCAGGGGTGAGGTGGTCTGCGGCGGCCATCCCGCCGGCCGCTGCGCCTGAGTACAGATAAAAAAGAGCCGCCGGGGCGCTCCTGTTGGAGCGCCCCGGCGGCTCTTTTGCGAAAAACTATCCGTGCCGGCGGCTGTGCAAAAACCGGGCGGAGAAGCAGAGCAGCACCGCCAGCGCCGCCAGCCTGGCAAAGCCGAACAGGGCATATAAAAAACCCAGCGGCCCCGCGAAGCCGGTGAATCGAAAAAAGACGTCAAAGATAAATTCGCCCGCGGCCCGCGCCAGCAAAAAGCCCAGCCAGCCGGCGGCCAGAGCGATGACCGTGTTCCGCCCTGTCGCCAGGGGCAGGCGGCGAAAGCGCAGCACGGTGGCCGCGAGAAGTGCCAGAATGACCGCCCACTCGCACCAGGCGGCGGCAAGACGGGCGTAGTTCCAGCCGGCTTCATAGCGCGGGGTCAGCAGCACAAGGCGCCAGGAGATGCCGGTGGCCAGCCGCAGAAAAAGCGCGCCGCAAAAGTACACCGCCCAGGCACACCACAGCCCCGCGTTTTTTCGGCACACCGCGCAGATGGCTGCGCACAGCCAGAAGGGCACGGCAAAAATCACGCCTGCCGCGCTGCCCTCCAGCAACAGAAAGAAAAAGAAGACTGCCAGCCCGCACAGCAACAGCACCAGCGCCGCCAACTTCTGAACAGCGGACACCCCTGCCCGCCCGGCGGACGTCGGGCGGGGGACGGGAGGCTGCGGGGCGCCGGCAAAGACCGGCTCCCGCACGCCTGCATCCGCGGGCGCAGCAACAGCCGGTCCGGTGGGGGAAGAGACCTCCCGCGCCGGCCCGGCTGTCATCCGGCCGGCGGGGGGCAGGCCCTCGCCGTTGGCGCGCTGCCCGTCCGGGTCCGGGCCGCCCCGCACCAACGCGTCCAGTGATACGCCGAACACCTCGCTCAGCTTCATCAGCTTGTCCAGGTCCGGCACCGAGGCGTCGGTCTCCCATTTGGACACCGACTGGCGTGACACAGCCAGCGCGCCGGCCAGTTCCTCCTGCGACCATCCCTTTTGCGATCGCAGCCGGGCGATGTTTTCCCCAAGACTCATTTCCCGGGCCCCCTTTTCTCTATTATAGGATAAAAGTATAGCCGGCGGCAGGCACACTGTCCACCAAGCCGGCTTGGAAGATGCGCAACCGACGGTTGCGCCGGGCGTTTTCCGATCAAAATAAACCGCCGTGCGCCAACGCGCGCGGCGGTTTTTCTCTGTGAAGGGATCACAGCATCCTGCTGATCTGCTCCGCGGTGTCGAACAGTGCCTGTACCACTGCCTCTTCCCGGCCCGCGATGCGGGTGCTGGGGCCGGAGATGCTGATGGCGAAATCCGCCGGAACGCCCTTTTCCTTCTGCACCGGCACCGCGATGGAGATCAGCCCCTGTTCAAAGCGCTGATTGTTGATGGCATACCCGTGGGTCCGGACAAAACGCACATCCTCCTCCAGCTGCTCCCGGCTGGAGATGGAATAGGCGGTGCGCTTTTCAAAGGTGGCTGAGTTGGCGTAGATGTCGATCTGTTCATCGCTCAGGGTGGAGAGCAGCGCCAGGCCCGTGCTGGTGAGATGGGGCGGCCGGCTGGAGATGGAGCGGTCCATCTCGGTGCGCAGCGAGAGATGAGGCAGTGCCTCGTACAGCAAAATGACCCGGGCGCGGTTCTCCCAGGTGACCAGATGGCTGCTCTCGTTCAGCTTTTCGGTGAGTTGATCCAGCAGAGGGGTGACCACCGGCAGATAGCTTTTCTGTTCATATACCCGGTTGCCCAGGGTGAACAGACGCATCCCCAGGGAATACTTGTTGTCCTTTCCGCGGCACAAAAACCCCCGCATCTCCAGCGTGTACACCAGCCGGAGCGCGGTGGTCTTGCCCATGCCCATCTGGGCGGCGATCTCGGTCAGCGAGAGTTTGTCCGCGTTGTCAAAAAGGTTGAGAACGCACAGCGCGTTGTCCACCGACTGAAGCAGATACTGCGCTTGCTCTGAGTTTTTCTGCATAGGCACACCCTCAAATTTTTAACTTCGTATCATTATAACACACTTTTTGGCGATGAAAAATATTCTTTTGCAGCGGGATATCCATTCATGACGATCATCTTGCACAAATTGCGCTTTTCAGTTTTGTGCATTGCTTAACAAAATCAAAGTTTTTCGAAAAAACTGTTGAATTCCGACATGTGCGTGCTATAATAAGTTCGAATAGTGAAACATAAGTTTCGCAAAATGAAACAGGAGGGTACACCGTGAAGAAGATCGGGGTCATCAACCTTGGTTCCACGTCCACCAAGGTCGCCTATTTTGAAGATGGTGTTTGCGTGTTTTCCGAGTCCATCTCCCATCCCGCCGAGGAGGTGAAGCAGTTCGCTTCCAACTGGGATCAGTACGATTACCGCCGGAGCCGGATCGAGGAGTTTTTTAAGAGCAAGGGCGTTGATCTGAAGCAGCTGGACGCCTTCGTGAGCCGCGGCGGCCACACCGAGCCCATCCATGGCGGTGTGTGGCGCATCACCGAGAAGATGCTGGAGGAGTCCCGCAGCATGAAGTACGGCAACCATGTGTCCGACCTGGGCATGCGCATCGCCTACGACCTGGCCAGGGACAAGCACAGCGCCTACATTGTGGACAGCCCCTGCACCGACGAGTTTGAACCGCTGGCCCGCTACTCCGGTCTGCCAGAAATGCCCCGCCAGAGCCGGTTCCATGTGCTGAACCACAAGGCCTGCGGCCGCGCCTTCTGCAAGGATCACGGCCTGGACTACAACCAGGTGAGCCTGGTGGTGGCCCACCTGGGCGGCGGCACCTCGGTGGCGGCCCACAAGAACGGCAAGCTGATCGACGGCGACAACGGCCTGGAGGGCGACGGCGCCTTCTCCACCAACCGCACCGGCGCGCTGCCGGTGGGCGCCCTGGTGGACGCCTGCTACTCCGGCGAGTACACCCGGGAGCAGATGCACCGCAAGCTCAACGGCCTGGGCGGCATGATGGCCTATGTGAACGACAACGACGTGCTGTCGGTCTACCAGAAGGGCCTGGCCGGCGACAAGAAGTGCATGGAGGTCATCGACGCCATGGTCTACCAGACCGCCAAATGCATCGGCGCCATGGCCACCGTGCTGGACGGCAAGGTGGACGCGGTGCTGCTCACCGGCGGCATCGTGCACAACGAGTACATCGTGGAGCAGCTGAAAAAGCGGGTCGGCTTCATCGCGCCCGTGTATGTATATCCCGGCGAGCGGGAGATGCTCTCCCTGGGCCAGCAGACCTATTACGCACTGATCGGCAAAGAGGAGGTATTCGAGCTGTGAAGATCACTTCGTTTGAACAGATGGAAGCCTTTGTGAAGAGCCATGCGTCCCGCAAGAAGGTCGCGGTGGCCTGCGCCCACGACGACGTCACCCTGGAAGCGGTGCTGATGGCCGTGGACAAGGGCGTGGCCGACGCGATCCTCATCGGCAAAAAGGGTGAGATCGAGGCGCTGTTGCGGCAGTTCGGCAAGGACCCCGCCGCCTTCGAGATCATCGACGAGACCGACGAGCGCGCCGCTGTCGACAAGGCGGTGGCGCTGGTGCGCGAGGGCAAGGCGGACATCCCCATGAAGGGCCTGATGCAGACCGCCACCTTCATGCGCGGCATCCTGGACAAGCAGACCGGCCTGCTGGAGCCCGGCGAACTGCTGAGCCAGGCCTCGGTGTTCGAGATCGACGAGACCGGCAAGATGCTCATCATCAGCGACTGCGCCGTGAACATCCAGCCCAACGTGGACCAGAAGGTCAAGATCGTGGAGAACGCGGTGAAGGTGGCCCGGTCCCTGGGCATCGAGGAGCCCAAGATCGCCATGCTCTCCGCGCTGGAGAAGGTGAACCCCAAGATCCAGGGCACCGTGGACGCCGCCGAGGTGACCGCCCGCCTGAAGGACAAATACCAGATCGACGGCCCCTTCGCGCTGGACAACGCGGTGAGCGAGAGCGCCGCGAAGCACAAGGGCATCGAAAGCCCCATCGCCGGCAAGGCCGACATCCTGATCGTGCCCGACATGTGGAGCGGCAACATCTTCACCAAGGGCCTGGTGTTCTTCGCCCACATGAAGAGCGCCGGCACCCTGAACGGCCTGCGCAGCCCCGTGGTGATGACCAGCCGCACCGACACCATCGAGAACAAGTATTACTCCATTCTCACCTCGGTGCTGGGCACCATCCAATAATCCTGCAAACCAGAACGGCAACTTCTTTTTCCGCGCAAAACATAAAATGGTAAATTGAGGTGTAATCATGCAAACCGCAAAGAAAAAAAGAAATGTGGCCATTGAAATTTGGCGCTTTCTGATCGCGTTCGCCATCATCGGCTTCCACACCGGCTGGATCATCGCCATGAGCTGCGACGGCAGCCTGGGCTACTGGATGGAGCGCAGCAACTGGTTCTTCGGCTCCAGCGAAGTGCTGCTGATCTTCACCGTCACCGCCGGCTACTTCATGGTGGCCCACTTCACCAAGCGCAAGAGCGACGGCGTCTACATGGCCCGCAGCGCTTCCTCCCGCGCCTGGGACTACACCTGGGCCCGCATCAAGGCGCTGCTGCCCTGCCTGATCCTGGGCTATGTGCTGGGCGTGATCATCAGCACCGGCTTCTTCTATCAGGACTACACCGCCCAGCAGGTCATCTCCATGCTGCTGAACAGCGCCTGGGAGTTCCTGGGCTTCCATGCCGCGGGTTTCCGCTCCACCGGCAACCAGTTCTTTAACCTGAACGGCACCCTGTGGTTCATCTCCGCGATGATCATCGTGGGCTACTTCATGTACTGGGCCCTGTGCAAGAACGAGGATGTGTTCTGCGGCTTCGTTGCTCCCCTGACCTTCATCTTCCTCGGCGGCTGGTGGTGCTTCAGCGGCACTCGTGCTGCCCAGACCGCCTGGTCCACCCTGGGCCTGCAGACCGCTTCCACCAACGGCATGGGCGGCAGCGCGGGCGACACTACTGCCATGCTGGGCTTTAACAACGGCCTGCTTTATGTTATGCTTGGTATGATGGGCGGCTGCATGATCTACTACCTGGTGCAGAAGGTCTCCGCTCACACCTTCACCGCCGGCGGCAAGGCTCTGCTGACCCTGGAACATCGTGTGCAGCATCCTGCTCCTGTGGTACACCATCTACCAGCCCACCTACTTCAACCTGGACCGCTGGACCGTGTCCCTGCTCTGCATCGTGATCATCACCCTGTCCCTGATGAACAAGGACGGCCTGACCGCTGTGCTGAACAACGACGTCACCAGCAAGCTGTTCGCCTATCTGGGCAGCATCTCCCTGTACATGTACATGCTGCACTACCCGGTGGCCATCCTGGTGCTGCGGGTGATGGGCAAGAACACCGAGGCCACCACCTACTCCTTCTGGACTGTGTTCGTTCCCACCGTTGTCATCACCATGGTGCTGAGCGTCATCACCAAGATCGCGATGGAAAAGACCATCCTGAAAAAGAAATAAATTTCTCTTCTTCCTCCATATTTAAGGTTGCCGTGCATGGACGGAAATCGGGAAGCAGCACGTTCTGCTTCCCGATTTCCGGCTGTCCGGCACAATTCTTTGCCTGCATCACAAACGCCCCGGCGGGGAGGGTCTTATGGAACAGTTCAGCATACAGCGTCTTTCTCCGCAACTCGTGCGCATCGGAGGGCTGATGCACGAATTCATGTACCTGGTGGAAGGCGGCGAGCGCGTCGCCCTGATCGACACAGGGGGCGGGTTCGGCAGCCTGCGCCAGGTGGTGCGGAGCCTCACCGGCAAGCCGCTGGTGGTGCTGCTCACCCATGGCCATGTGGATCATGCCATGGGGGCGGGGGAGTTTGAGGACGTGTGGATGGACCCGCGGGACATCCCGGTCTTTTGCCAGCACGCCCGGCAGGCTTTCCGCATCGAGGCGCTGCACGGGGCGCGGCCCCGGCTGGAACAGGACCCGCCCATGATCCCGTGCGCCGACCCCAGGCGCTTTCATCCTCTGCGGGACGGGGCCGGTTTTGACCTGGGTGGGGTGCATCTGGACGTGTTTGAGTGCCCCGGCCATACCCCCGGCTCCATGGTGGTGCTGCTGCGGGAACTCCGCACCCTGGCGGTGGGGGACGCCTGCAGCAGCTTCACCTTCCTGGGCGGGCCGGAAAGCCTTTCCGTGGCGGCCTACCGGGAGAACCTCCTGCGGCTGCGCAGCCGGCTGGAAGGCCGGTTCGACACCGTGCTGGACGCCCACGGCACCGGCCGTCTGCCGGCGGATATCATCGACGAGGTGATCGGCGTCTGCGACGACGTGCTCGCCGGCCGCACCGACGACGTGCCCTGTGCCTTCGCGGGGCACAAGGGTGTGCTGGCAAAGGCCCGCCGCCCCACAGTTTGCTGCGGCAGGACGGCGGATGCGGGAATGTGTTTTACTGCAAAAACAGGATCGTATAAATTCTGCAACAAGAAAGGACGGTTCAGAGATGAACAACAAAGTGACCGATCTGCGCAGCGCGCTGGCGCTGCTGGGCTCCCTGCCCGGCCAGCTCATCGAGACCGACGTGGAGGTGGACCCCATGGCCGAACTGGCCGGCGTCTACCGCCATGTGGGCGCGGGCGGAACGGTGATGCGCCCCACCAAAGAGGGCCCCGCCATGATCTTCAACAACGTGAAGGGGCATCCCGGCGCCAAGGTGGCCATCGGCCTGCTGGCCAGCCGCAAACGGGTGGCGGCCCTGCTGGATTGCGATGCCCGTGAACTGGGCAAAAAGATGTACCAGAGCGTTGCCAACCCCGTGCCGCCGGTGCTGGCGGAGGGCCCTGCCCCCTGTCAGGAGGTGGTGCACAGGGCCACCGACCCGGATTTTGACCTGTTCAAGCTGGTGCCCGCGCCCACCAACACCCCGGACGACGCCGGCCCCTACATCACCCTGGGCATGTGCTACGCCACCCATCCGGACACCGGCCGCAGCGATGTGACCATCCACCGGCTGTGCATCCAGGGCAGGGATGAACTGTCCATCTTCTTCACCCCCGGCGCGCGCCACATCGGCGCCATGGCCGAGCGGGCGGAGCAGCTGGGGCAGCGGCTGCCCATCTCCATCAGCATCGGCGTGGACCCCGCCATCGAGATCGGCTCCTGCTTCGAGGCGCCCACCACCCCCCTGGGTTACGATGAGCTGGCGGTGGCCGGCGCGCTGCGGGGCGAGCCGGTGCAGCTGTGCAAGTGCCTGACCGTGAACGAGAAGGCCATCGCCAACGCCGAGTATGTCATCGAGGGCGAGGTGGTGCCCGGCGTGCGGGTGCAGGAGGACCAGAACAGCCATTCCGGCTTTGCCATGCCCGAGTTCCCCGGCTACACCGGCCCCGCCTCCAAAGACTGCTGGCTCATCAAGGTCACCGCGGTGACCACCCGCAAAGACCCCATCATGCAGACCTGCATCGGCCCCAGCGAGGAGCATGTGTCGATGGCGGGCATCCCCACCGAGGCCTCCATCTGGGGCATGGTGGACAAGGCCATGCCCGGACGCCTGCAGAATGTCTACTGCGCCTCCGCCGGCGGCGGCAAATACATGGCGGTTCTGCAGTTCAAAAAACTTTCCCCCAGCGACGAGGGCCGCCAGCGCCAGGCGGCGCTGCTGGCTTTCTCCGCCTTTAGCGAACTCAAGCACATCTTCCTGGTGGACGAGGATGTGGACTGCTTCGACATGAACGATGTGCTCTGGGCCATGAACACCCGCTTCCAGGGCGACGCCGACATCATCACCATTCCCGGGGTGCGCTGTCATCCGCTGGACCCATCCAACGATCCGGCCTGCTCGCCCTCCATCCGGGACCACGGCATCGCCTGCAAGACCATCTTCGACTGCACCGTGCCCTACGATCAGAAGGCCCGGTTCGTCCGCGCCCGCTTCATGGACGTGGATCCCGCCCATTGGGTAAAGGAGTGACAATATGGATCGTGACGCCATCGTGGTGGGCGCCTCCGGCGCCAGCGGCATGCCGCTGCTCATTCAGTGCCTGAAGCTGATCCGTGCTGCCGGCCGGTCGGCCGTGCTCATTATGAGCGACAGCGCCGCCCTGACGCTGCGCCAGGAGACGGGCATGACCCCCGAACAGCTCGCCCCGCTGGTGGACGCGGTCTATCGGCCGGGGGAGATCGGCGCGCCCCCCGCCAGCGGTTCCTGGCCGGCGGCGGGCATGTTGGTGGTGCCCTGCAGCATGAAGACGGCGGCGGGCATCTGCGCCGGCTATGCCGACAACCTGCTGCTGCGCGCCGCGGACGTGACCATCAAGGAGCACCGCCCGCTGGTGCTGGCCGCCCGGGAGACCCCCATGAGCGCCATCCATCTGCGCAACCTGCACGAACTGGCCCTGCTGCCCACGGTGCGCATCATCCCGCCCATGCTCACCTTCTACCATAAACCGGAGACCATTGACGAGATGGTCTATCACATCGCCGCCAAGCTGGTGGAGCCCTTCGGCGTGGAGGCAAAGGAGTACCGCAGATGGCAGGGAATGTGAGGAAGATCCTTCGGCAAAAACAGCTTGCCTGCGGCGCGCTCTGCGCCGAGGCCGCCGTGCTGGACGGCAGCTGCCACATCCTTTTGTATGGCGGGCAGTCGCCCCACATCGGCTGCACGGTGCTGGCCGAGCCCAGGCCCTCCCTGCTGGGTGATGGCAGCGTCAGCGCCACCGTCTCGGTGCTGAACGTCTGCGGCCACAAGGACGAGGCCATCTGCCGCCTCATAGCGGAGACGGTGGCGAGCCGCACCGGCCGGGTCACCGTCTGCACCGGCGGCTTCCACCTGGACGGAATCACACCGGAACAGATCGGCGAGGTGAGCGCCGCCGCCCGCGCGCTGGCCGGGGAACTGGCCGAAGCGGCGGATTGAACAAAAAAGGAGCCGTTCCCCATGGGGAACGGCTCCTTTTTGCGTGTTCAGTTGTTACCGGAAGAGGGGAAGAAAGGCCGCAGCACCGCGGCCACGCTGCTGATGGGCATGGTCTGCAGCCAGATGTGCCCCGGCCCGGTGACCACGGTGTTGAACAGCCCCTCGCCCCCGAAAAAGGCGTTTTTCACGCCTTGCACCGTGACGATGTCCATGGTACAGGTGGCGTCCATGGCGGCGATGTAGCCGGTGTCCACCACCAGCGACTGGCCGGCGGCCAGTTCATACTCCATCACATATCCGTCGAATTCGGCGAACGCGATGCCATGGCCCGAGAGTTTCTGCATGATGAAACCCTCGCCGCCGAAGAAGCCGGAACCGATCTTTTTCTGGAAAAAGACCGACAGTTCCACCCCCGCCTCACTGGCCAAAAAACCGCTCTTCTGCACCACAAGTTCGCGCCCCGGGCCGATCTCGAAGGCCCGGATGCTGCCGGGGAAGCTGGAGGCAAAGGCGATCAGGCCCGGCCCTCCCTCGGCGGTGTAGCGGTTCTGGAACAGCGCCTCGCCCGCCAGCAGCCGGCCAAAGGCCTTGCCCAGGCCTCCGCCGGTGGTGGTCTCCATCCTCATGTTGGGGGTCATCCAACTCATGCTGCCCCGCTCGGTGATCATCGTCTCGCCCGCGGCCAGCTGGCAGGTCACCACCGGCAGCGGTTCGCCCGCGATCTGGTATTGCATCCTCCATGCCTCCTTTGTGAAATTTGATAAAGGTACCATCTTCACTATAAAGGCAGCGCCCGGCCTCCGTCAAGGGGGCCAGGCGCACAAGCATCGGGTCGGTTTGTTGTCTATTCTGCCGAATCGTGCCCGGCGTCAGGCAGAACGTCCTCCCACCAGGGCGCGGCGTTCAGAAGGCTTGCCATCAGCGGGACCCAGGTGAGCAGGAACACTATGCCGCTCACCGCCCGTGCCCGGCTCCGGGCACAGCGGGGCAGCGCCAGTCCCAGCAGCACGCCCAGCGCCAGCATACAGAATTTCAGCAGCGCAACGTTCTTCCAATCCCATTGGCGGATGCAGTCGTCCGCCCAGTCGAACAGTTTTTTCATGTTGGGTCTCCTTTCTGTGACTTGCAGGCGTATGGTATACTTTTATCATACGCCGCGCTGCCCGTCGGGGCAAGACCTGCCGGTGAAAAAAGGGGAGGTGCGCCGTGTGAGGAAATGCCCGGAGATCAGTTCCTTCGGCCTGCACCTGCTGGCGATGGGGCTGATGCTGTGCGACCACATCGGTCTGGCCTTTGCACCCCAGGCGCTGTGGATGCGCTGCGTGGGGCGGCTTGCCTTTCCCATCTTCGCCTTTCTCGCGGCGGAGGGCTTTCGTCGCACCCGCAGCCGCGCCGGCTATGCCCGCCGTCTGGCGCTGGGCGCGCTGCTGAGCGAGATCCCCTATGACCTGCTGGTGTTCGGCCGGCCTTTCCACTGGTCGGGGCAGAACGTGCTGTGGACCCTTCTCATCGCCCTGGGCTGCATGGAACTGCTGGAGCGGGCGCGGGCGGCGGCAAGCAGGGAACGCAGGGCGGCGCTGGCCGGCGTGGCGCTGCTGGGCGGATACCTGGCGGGAGAGGTGTTCCGGACGGACTACTTCGGCCCCGGCGTGTGGATGGTGCTGGTGTTTTACCTGTTTTCCGGCGGGGGCCGGCAGCGGCTGGGGCAGCTGGCGGGCCTTGTGCTGGTGAACGCTCTGCTGCCCGCGGGGCCGGCGCTGATGCTGACGGCGGGGCCCGTGGCCGTGGTGCTGCCCATCCAGCATTTCGCGGTGCTGGCGCTGGGGCTGCTGTGGCTCTGCCGGGGACGACAGGGCCTGCACGGCCGGTGGACACGGCTGCTCTGTTACGGTTTCTACCCGGTGCACCTGCTGGTGCTGGCGGCACTGCGCACCCTTTTTTGAAAGAACAAGGAGGAGATACTTATGATGAAACGTTTTGCAAATGCTGCGCTGACCTACGCCCTGCTGGCGATGGCCGGCGGTGTGTTCTATCGGGAGTTCACTAAATTCAGCGGTTTTTCCGGCCGCACCGCCCTGGCGGTGGTGCATGCCCACTACCTGCTGCTGGGCACGGTGTTCTTCCTGCTGCTGCTTTTGCTGGAAAAGAACTTTGGCTTTGCCGGCCCAAAGACCGGCCGGGTGCTGGTGGTTTACCACGTCGGCCTGAACCTCACGGTGTTGATGCTGGCGGCGCGGGGCGTGGTGCAGATCAGAGGCATCGCCCTCAGCGCGGCTGCCGGCGGCGCGCTCTCCGGCATCGCCGGGTTCGGGCATATCCTGCTGGGGGTGGGATTGGTGCTGGTGCTGCTGCAGGTTCGCCGGGCGGTGGCCGCCGCAGTCCATCCCTGACGGGGGAATAAAAAGGCCCGCGGATCTCTGCGCCGCGGGCCTTTTTTCAGAATGGATCCCGGAGGCGGAAGGCCGGACAGGGCAGGCAAGCGCCGAGAACGGCCGCCGGGAAAAAGCAAAGACCCCGCAAAGCATCTGCTTTACGGGGTCTGCTGGTGCGGATGAAGGGACTTGAACCCATATGGAGTTGCCCCCACTAGAACCTGAATCTAGCGCGTCTGCCAATTCCGCCACATCCGCATCTATGTAAACGCGGCGCATGGCCGCGAATACGCGGTTCCCGCGCAGGGCACTTGGCCCGTGCGGAACGATAGCTATTCTACCACAGCGGCGTGCGGTTGTCAACCATCTTTTTCAAACTTTTTTTGCGCGTGTTCCACAAGCTTTGCGAAAGTCTGTTCGCTCAGGTCGTGCTCCACCCGGCAGGCGTCCCGGGCGGCCACCTCCGGGTCCACGCCCAGCCGCACAAAAAATTCGGTCAGCAGCCGGTGCCGCTGGTATACCCGCCGGGCAATGGCCAGCCCCGCGTCGGTCAGAGCCAGCCCGCCGTCCGCGTCCATCTGCACATAGCCGTTTTCCCGCAGCTTTTTCATGGCCACGCTCACGCTTGCCTTGGTGAAGGCAAGTTCGTTGGCCACGTCTACCGAGCGCACATAGCCCTTGCGCTCCTTCAGCATCAGGATGGCTTCGAGGTAATCCTCCGAGGATTCATGGACCTGCATCGTTCAGACCTCCGTTCCGGCGCGGCCGCTCATCTTTGATCTATATAACGGTATCACATTTGCCGCGCTTTGGCAAGGACCGGGCAGCGAACACAGGGAATGTCCCGCCCGCTCGCTGCGGCAACTCGGAGATCCGGCAGGGCGATTTGCAGCCCCCGCTGTTTCTTTTGCATTTTCAAGCGGAAGGGCTTTTCTTCCACCGGCGGGGGTGCTACAATGCAGTTGGCGGGGTGAGCAGGCGGAAAAGCGCCCGGTTCCCGGAACACGGGCCTGCGCACGGGCTGGTTTCTCTTGCTTTTCCCCCGGGCATAGGGTATATTTAAAATATAAAAAATCCCGGAAGGGAAAGGAGCAGCAGAATGAGCATTTTAGTGTGCGGCGGCGCGGGATACATCGGCAGTCATACCTGCGTGGAACTTCTGGCGGCGGGCTATGATATCGTTGTGGCCGACAACTACTACAATTCCTGCCCGGAGGCTGTGCGGCGGGTCAAGGAGATCTCCGGCAAGGACTTCCGTTTCGAGGAGATCGACCTGACCGACGCGGAAAAGGTGGAGCAGCTGTTTGCGAAGAACCCGGACATCGACTCGGTGATCCAGTTCGCCGCCTACAAGGCGGTGGGGGAGAGCGTGAGCAAACCCATCGAATATTATACCAACAACCTGACCACCACCCTCACCGTGCTGGCCGCCATGCGCCGCCACGGCGTGAACAACCTGGTGTTCTCCTCCTCGGCCACCGTCTACGGCGACCCGGAAAAGGTGCCCATCGACGAGACCTGCCGCGTGGGCGGCACCACCAACCCCTACGGCACCAGCAAGCTGATGAACGAGCGGATCCTCACCGACTGCTGCAAGGCCTATCCGGAGATGAACGTGGCACTGCTGCGCTATTTCAATCCCATCGGCGCTCACAAGAGCGGCCTGATCGGCGAGGACCCCAACGGCATCCCCAACAACCTGGTGCCCTACATCGCCAAGGTGGCGGTGGGCGTGCTGGAAAAGGTGCATGTGTTCGGCAACGACTATCCCACCCCGGACGGCACCGGCGTGCGGGATTACATTCATGTGGTGGACCTGGCCCGGGGCCATGTGGCGGCCATCAAAAAGCTGGAGCAGAAGCCCGGCCTGTTCATCTGCAACCTGGGCACCGGCAAGGGCTACAGCGTGCTGGAGGTCATCAAAGCGTATGAAAAGGCCTGCGGCAAGACGCTGCCCTATGTGATCGATCCCCGCCGCCCCGGCGACATCGCCACCGTTTATGCCGATCCTGCCAAGGCGAAGAACGAATTGGGCTGGGTGGCACAGTACGGCATCGAGGAGATGTGCGCCGACAGCTGGAAGTGGCAGAGCATGAACCCCAACGGCTACAAGGGCTGAGCAAAACAATGACACGCAAGTCCGCTGTGTCGGACGCGAATAAGGAAGGGAGACGCAAAACGATGCACAAGAAACCTATCTTAGTGGTACTGGCTGCCGGCATGGGCAGCCGCTACGGCGGCCTCAAGCAGATCGACCCGGTGGGCCCCAGCGGCGAGGTCATCATGGACTACTCGCTCTACGACGCCAAGCGCGCCGGCTTCGAGACCGTGGTGTTCATCATCAAGCACGAGATCGAGGCGGCCTTCAAGGAGACCGTGGGCCAGCGCGCCGAGAAGTTCATGGAGGTGCGCTATGCCTATCAGCAGCTGGAGGACCTGCCCGCCGGCTGCACCCTGCCCGAGGGCCGCGAGAAACCCCTGGGCACAGGCCATGCCATCCTGGCGGCCCGGGACGTGCTGGACGCTCCCTTCGCGGTGATCAACGCCGACGATTACTACGGCCCCTCCGCCTTCAAGACCATCTACGACTACCTGGCCGGCGACGAGTGCGGCGTGGGCAGGTACGGCATGGTGGCCTACCGGCTGGACAGCACCGTCACCGAGCACGGCACCGTGGCCCGCGGCCTGTGCCAGGTCAGCGAGAGCGGCCATCTGATCAACATCGTGGAGCGCACCAAGATCGGCACCTACGAGGGCGGCATCCACTTCACCGAGGACGACGGCGCCACCTGGACCGATGTGCCGGTGGACACCCCCGTCTCCATGAACCTGTGGGGCTTTGATCCCAGCTTCGTGGGCGAACTCAAGACCCGTTTCGTGCCCTTCATGCAGGGACTGAGCAGCGCCCCCAACCCCCTGAAGGCCGAGTTCCTGCTGCCCACCGTGGTGGGCCAGATGCTCGCCGAGGGCAGCGCCGAGGTGACCGTGCTGCACAGCGCGGACAAGTGGTACGGCGTGACCTACCGGGAGGACAAGCCCGGCGTTGTGGCCGCCCTGGCGCAGAAGGTGGCCGAAGGGCTGTATCCCACCCCGCTGTGGAAGTGATCCTGCCCGCACAGACAGACGAATCGGGAACGGCCGGCATCGCCGGCCGTTCCCTTTGCCTGTCTGCCGGGCAAAAAAGAAAAGGGGCGAAACACAATGCGTGCCAAAGCATTGCTGCCGCCGGCGTTGCCGGAACCGCTGGAAAGGGCGGAGCGGGGCGAAGAGTTGATCGCCATGTCCGCCGCGCGGCAGGAACCGGTTTCCCGCTGGCGTTTTTCCGGGCTGGACCTGTGCGGCGAACAATTGCGGGAGATGCGCTTTGAACAGTGCGTGTTCGAGGGCTGCCGCTTCACCGGTGCGGACCTGCGGGCGGCCAGTTTTGCGGATGTGGAATTTAAAAACTGCGAGTTTTCCGCGGTGCAGGCCGCCGAGGTCTATTTCCTGCGCTGCCGGCTGCGGGGGGTCAAGGCACTGGCGGCCTCGCTGCCCGACAGCCGCCTGGCCCATGTGGAACTGACGGAGTGCAGCTTTGCGGAGGCGAACTTCACCGGCGCCAGCCTGGAACAGGTGCGCATCGAGGGATGCGATCTCTCCGCCGCCAGCCTGGCCGAGTGGCGGCACAAGGGCCTTGTGGTGGCCCGGGACCGGTTTTTTCGCACCAGCTTTTTTAAAACGCCGCTGGCCGGGCTGGATTTTACCGACAGCGAACTGGAGGGCGTGGTGGTGAGCGATACCGCCGCGGAACTCAAAGGCGCGACGGTGAACGTGCGGCAGGCGGCGGAACTGGCCCGCCTGCTGGGCGTGACGGTGCGCTGAACACAGAGACAGGACAAAGAGGGGGAACCATGGCAAGACAAGTGGATCTTTTGCAGGGGAACATCCTGCGCTCGCTCACCGTGCTGGCGCTGCCCATCATGGGCAGCCAGCTGGTGCAGATGGCCTACAACCTGACCGACATGATCTGGATCGGCCGGGTGGGCGCGGAGGCGGTGGCCGCCGTGGGCGCGGCGGGGATGTTCATGTGGCTGTCCAACGGGATGGCGGTGCTGCCCCGCATGGGCGGCCAGGTGAAGGTGGCCCAGAGCATCGGCGCGGGGAACATCGAGGCGGCCGGCCGCTACGCTGCGGCGGCGCTGCAGATGGGATGCGTCATGTCGCTGGTCTACACCCTGGCCATGCTGGCGGGCGCGGGGCCGCTGATCGGCTTTTTCCGCCTGAACAGCGCCCAGGTGGAGGCCCAGGCGCGGGCCTACCTCATCATCGTGGGCTTCGGGATGTTCTTTTCCTTCATCAGCCAGGTGCTGGTGGCGCTCATCAACGCCACGGGCAACAGCCGCACCCCCTTCTTCGCCATGGCGGTGGGGCTGGGGGCCAACATCGTGCTGGACCCGGTGCTGATCTTCGGCGTGGGGCCCTTCCCCCGGTGGGGCGTGGCGGGCGCCGCGGTGGCCACGGTGACCGCTCAGGGCATCGTGTTTGCGATCCTGGCCCGCTATGCCGCCCAGGACGACACGCTGTTCGCCCACGTCCACCTGCGGCGGCCCGCCGCCCGGGAGGAACTGGCGGCGCTGGCCCGGGTCAGCGGCCCCGCCACCGCCATGAACATCCTGTTCCCGCTGATCGGCATGGTGATCGCCCGGCTGGTGGCCGGCTGGGGCGACGCGGCGGTGGCGGTGCAGAAGGTGGGCAGCCAGATCGAGTCGATCAGCTGGATGACCGCCGACGGCTTTGCCGCCGCGGTGAACAGCTTCATCGCCCAGAACTGCGGCGCGGGCAACCTGCGCCGGGCCCGGCAGGGGTTCGGCGTCGCCTTCGCCCTGATGACCGTCTGGGGCATTCTGTGTAGCGCGCTGCTGATCTTCGGCGCCGCGCCCATCTTCCGGTTCTTTATCCCCGAGGCGGACGTGCTGCCCATGGGGGTGGACTATCTGGTCATCCTGGGCTATTCCGAGCTGTTCATGTGCTGGGAGATCCTGGTGGGCGGTGCCTACGCGGGCTTCGGCAACACCATGCCCTCCAGCGTGGTGAGCATCCTGTTCACCGGCCTGCGCATCCCCGCCGCCATTGCCCTCAGCGCCACGGCGCTGGGCCTCTCCGGCGTGTGGTGGAGCATCTCTGTCTCCAGCATCTTCAAGGGCGTGATCCTCACCCTCATCTTCCTGGCCTTCCTGGCGCGGCTTCAGCGCAAACAGACGGACCGGCCATAAAAACAGGAGCCCCGGGCCGTGCGGCCCGGGGCTCCTTTCAATGTTTCGGCAAGGGCGGGGTTTTTCTGCCGCGCCATGCGCTCACGGCAAGGCAAACCAGCATCACCGCCGCCACCGCGCCGCCCGCTGCCAGCCACACCTGGGGGATGGTGCCCAGCGCCGCCCCGGCGCTCAGCAGGGGAGAGGCAGCCAGCCCGCCCAGCTGCATCGCCAGCGAGCAGGCCGAGAGCAGGGTGGCCCGCTGGTTGGGCGGCGCGGCGCGGTTCAGCAGGGTGCTGGTGAGACAGTCCGTTCCGCCGAGAATGGCGTAGAAGGCAAAATACGCCGCGACAAACAGCACCGGCGTGCCGGCGGCCGCCATGCCGGCCAGCCCGGCTCCCGTGAGGCCGGTGAAAGCCAGCAGCCTGCGCAGGGTGGGTCGGCCGAGGCGGGCCGCCAGCAAAGACCCCGCCGCTGTGGCGTAGTAGCCCCCTGCGCTGAGAAAGCCCAACGCCCAGCCGGCGGCCCCGCCGTGCAGCAGCTGGGTGAACCGGGGCTGGTAAAACACTTCCACCGCGAACACCGGCGGCGCCGCGGCCGCGCACAGCAGCACCAGCGCCCGCACCGTCCCGCTACCCCGCAGGGTGGCGGTCAGAAGGACCACGGGATTTGCCGTTTCGCGCGCTACCGGGTGTTCGGTAAGCCCGGTGCCCAGGGCCAGCAGCGCCAGCACCACCGCGGCTTTCAGCGCGATAGCCGCCCACAGCCGGCCGGTCAGCGAATACACGCCGCCCCCTGCCAGGCAGCCCGCCGCCAGCCCGATGCTGGTGAGGGCGCTGATGCGGGCGGTGCAGCGGGGCAGCGCCTCCTCGCCGTGCTTCAAAAGGAATTCCTCCACCACCAGCGCGTCCAGACTGCCGGAGGAAAAGGCCCGGGCCAGCCCCAGAAACACCATCGCCGCCAGCATCGCGGGCAGGCCCCGCCCCAGGGCAAGCAGACCCAGACTGGGCAGCAGAAAAACGCAGGAGAGCAAAAAGCAGTTTTTGCGCCCCCAGCGGTCCGCCGCCATGTCGCTGGGGATCTCAAAGACCACCGTCGTGGCCGAGTACAGCCCCACCGTCAGCGGTACCGCGGCCATGCCGATGCCGCTGCCCAGCAGCAGCAAGGTCAGCAGCGGCGAGAGCAGTCCGGTGGCAAAACTGTTCAGAAAGAGCAGTACGCCGTGCCGTTTATCCCACATCGACGGGCACCTCCGCGGCGTTGTAGGCCATCAGAACATATTCATAGGCCTGGGCGCCGGGACGCGGGGCCTCACGGTCGGCCAAAAACTCCATGATCCGGCGTTCCAGTTCCACCGCCTCCTCCCGGGTGAGGTAGGCCACGCCGCTGTGCATGTCGCCCAGGCCCATCACGTCCTCTTCGGTCAGGCCTTTCTCCTCCGCCAGCCGCTTCACCCCCTGCACCCCGGCCAGCACCTGCTCCACCGTGCGCTGCAAAAACATCGCCTGGGCCGCGTCGTCGCCGCCGGGGGCCAGCAGCCCCAGCCGCACCGCCACGTTCAGTGAGCGGTAGTAGCGGGCGGTGATGCCCCGGATCTTTTCGGTGTGATCCAGCGCCACCACCCCCAGTTCCACCAGTTTTTTGATGTGGAAGGTCACCGACGAGGCGGAGATGCCCATCTTGTCCGCCAGCTCCTTTGGCGTCATGGGCCGGCCGGCCAGCTGCAACAGGCGCAGGATGTCCTGCCTTGCCGGGTTCATGAAGGCGTTCTGTTTTTCCCTTGTGTTCAAATCAATGGTTTCCATCCCGGTCCCTCCGTCCACGTTACATGTTGTGTAACAATTATATCATTACATGATTTGTAATGTCAAGGGGCAAAGTATCGCCTGCCCGGGAAAGGGGAGAGGGATAACAAAACGCCGCCGGCACGGAATATTCCGTGCCGGCGGCGTTGGTTGGGTTGGCGGGATTCGAACCCACGGATGCGGGAGTCAAAGTCCCGTGCCTTACCGCTTGGCGACAACCCATTATAGAAAAAAGCGAACTCTTTCGAATTCGCTTTCTGTTCATGTGGGGTGGCTAGTGGGACTCGAACCCACGGCCTCCAGAGCCACAATCTGGCGCGCTAGCCAACTGCGCCATAGCCACCACATAATTGGTGCGCCCGGAGGGACTCGAACCCCCGGCCCACTGCTTAGAAGGCAGTTGCTCTATCCACCTGAGCTACGGGCGCCTGAAAGTTCAGGTCTCTGCGAAACGCTGCTTGAATATCATACTATGAGAAATGGCAAAAGTCAAGCCTTTGAAAAAAGTTTTTCCGGTTTCCCTCTGGCCTTGCCGCGGGGAATATGCTATACTGATACCAAACCATCGGCTGCGTTGCCGCGTCCACCGGGGATGGCGTGCCGCGCGGCCCGGAAAGGAAGATTTATCGAATGTCGAATATCTGGCATGATATGAACCCGGCCCGCATCACCGCCGAAGATTTTGTGGCGGTGATCGAGATCGAGAAAGGCTCCAAGAAAAAATACGAACTGGACAAGGAGACCGGCCTCATCATCCTGGACCGCATCCTCTACACCTCCACCCACTATCCTGCCAACTACGGCCTGATCCCCCGCACCCTTTCGGACGACGGCGACCCGCTGGACGTGCTGGTGCTGTGCAGCGAGGTGCTGCAGCCCATGAGCCTGGTGCGCTGCTATCCCATCGGCGTGTTCACCATGCTGGACGGCGGCAAGCTGGATGAAAAGATCATCGCCATCCCCTTCAGCGATCCCACTTACAACTCCTACCACGACATCAGCGAACTGCCCAGCCATCTGTTTAGCGAGATGCGCCACTTCTTCCAGGTGTACAAGAATCTGGAGGGCAAGGAGACGGTGGTCAACGAGGAGCAGGGCCGGGAAGCCGCCCTGGAGATCATCGACAAGTGCCGCGAGGCGTACATCGAGCACTACTGCAAATGAGTGCGCCCGCATCAGGCTGCACACGCCTGGATGCCGCATGGAAAAAGGAAGGCCGCCGCTCCCCAACGAGCGGCGGCCTTCCTTCGCAAAAACGGAACAGGGGGCCCGGCCAAACGGCCGGGCCCCCTGCGCAGAATGGAGCGGGGTACGGGAGTCGAACCCGCCTGTTCGGCTTGGGAAGCCGACGCACTACCGATGTACTAACCCCGCAGGTGAATACTTGCTTATTATACCCGCCGCGGGGCAAAATGTCAATCGCTTTTTCTGGAAGGAGGATGCTTGCGCCGGGGCGAAAAAGCCAATATACTATAGAAAAAAGAAAAAGGCGGGAAAAGAGATGAAAGATCTGCTGAACGCAGTCAGGATCATATTGGGGGTCGTCTGTGTGGCGGGGGCGTTCCTCATCGCCGCTTTCGCCGGCGGTGGTGCCGGCGGGCAGACCGCCCCGCCCGCCTTTGACGGCACGGCGCCCTCCACTGCCGGCGAAGGGCCGCAGACATGATCTTCAAGGAGAACGATATGGAAAAATACCTCGCGCTTTTGCGGCAAAGCGGCGCCGACCTGGCCCGGGTCATCGACCCGAAAACCGTGGCCACCGCGCCCTGGGTGGCCTTCAAGTGCCAGTACGGCTGCCCCTATTACGGCAAAAATCTGTGCTGCCCGCCCCGCACGCCCGCCTGGCGGGAGACACAGGCCATGCTGGATTGCTTTGACACTGCCATCCTGTTCCGCTGCCACGATATCACGGCGGCAAGCCCGCTGGCCCTGGAGGCGGTGCGCCGGCTCTTCCGGGACGGCTACTACAAAGCCACCGCCCTGGGCAGCGGGCCCTGCCTGCTGTGCGAGACGTGCGACCCGGCGGGCTGCCGCCATCCGGGGCAGGCGGTGCCCTCCATGGAGGCCTGCGGCATCGACGTGTTCGCCACCGCCCGGGCCAACGGCATGGCGGTGGAGACGCTCGCCGACGAGACCCAGCAGCAGAACTGCTTCGGGCTGGTGCTGGTGGAGTGAAGCGCTTTGAAAACGCGACAATGTATGATATAATATTCAGATAGTGACAGAAAATGGCTGCCCGGAGCCCCGGGCAAGAAGGAGGAATTCCATGGTCACCTGCTCCAAAACCGCGATGTATTACGCCCGTGGGCAATGGGTCCCCGCCGACGAGAACGCCCCCGCCGCCCTGGCCGCGCTGGGCTTTGACGAGGCCGCCCGCGCGGCGGCAAAGAAGGGCACAATCGCCTGGGGCATTCTCCAGGCCCACAACCACAGCGGCGATGAGGCTGCGCTGAAGCTGAAATTCGACGCCATGGCCAGCCACGATATCACCTTTGTGGGCATCGTGCAGACGGCCCGCGCCTCGGGCCTCACCAAATTCCCCATGCCCTATGTGCTCACCAACTGCCACAACAGCCTGTGCGCGGTGGGCGGCACCATCAACGAGGACGACCACCTCTTCGGCCTGTCCGCCGCCAAAAAGTACGGCGGCATCTATGTGCCGCCCCACCTGGCGGTCATCCACCAGTACATGCGGGAGATGTACGCCGGCTGCGGCAAAATGATCCTCGGATCGGACAGCCACACCCGCTACGGGGCTCTCGGCACCATGGCCATCGGCGAGGGCGGCGGC